>NZ_JBYIRL010000062.1:0-38877 GCF_057708125.1 Actinacidiphila sp. bgisy145 | reverse complement strand
CCCCCCCCCCCCCCCCCCCCCCCCCCCCCCCCCCACGTCGTTCGAGGGTTGCAGTTTGGGTTGCGGTTGCCGTGATCACACGGCGGGAGACTGCCGGTCCGGGCGGGTCCAGGGCAGTCCGTTGATCTTGTCAGCGGTGTTCTTGAAGAGCAGGCGCGGTCGGCTAGCAGAGCCATATATTCGCTGATGCGAGTCGCCGACGTCACTATGCCCACCGGCATCACCACCCGCCCGCGAGACGAACGCGGGTACCCCGTGCCGGCGATCACTCCCTGGGAGGACGGAACCCCTCAGTTCGCGAGCACCAGCGTGGGTCGGGTGTTTCTTTGCGTCGCGGAGCGTCGATGCACGGTCTGCGGTCGGGAGATGAAGCCTGGGCCGGTCTGGCGGGTCGTCGATGGAGACGAAGCGGAGATGATCGATGCCGTCCTCAGCGTCGGTAAGGAGTTCCTCAACAACGCTCCTACGGCTGAGGCCCTTGGCCACCGGACGTGCATGATCTACGCCGCTATGGTGTGCCCTTTCCTGAGCAGCCCGGAAGGCCGCCGAGGCGAGGCTTCGAACATGTACGGGGCCGATATCCCGAAGGGCGACGCTCGAGGTATCGGAGGCGCGGTCGTTGCTTACAACGACTACGAGTTCAAGCAGACCCACGCCGGGCAAGGGGTCGTCTACGGTGCACCGATCGCGATCATCAACTACAACCGCGCCGAAGATCTGCAGGACGAGCTCACGGCGGCCCTGACCAACGACGAGACAGGTGCGGGGCGGAGCCCAGCCTGGCTAGGGGAAGACGAGCAGCTCCTGGAGTCCGCCCTCCGTAGAGCCATGCTCACTCCAGCAGAGAAGCAGGTTCTGGCCGCACGGAAGCGTGCAGAGCAGATCAAGAAACGGCAGCAGAAGCAAGTGAAGGCATCCCGCAAGAAGAACCGGTAGCAATCGCCGCTTTACGCCAGCAGGCATGCTGCATCTCCGGCAGGCGAGGTCGAGTCTCGAAACCGCGCGGTCTCAGGGGACCCCCGCCGTTCGCCGACGAGGGTCCCCTGAGGTCCGCGGTTTGCTGTCCAGATCAGACGGCGGGAGGCCGCTGGTCCGGGCGGGTCCAGAGCAGTCCGCCGACCTTGTCCGCCGTGTCCTTCAGGACCCGGCTGGTGAGATGTTGGTAGCGGCGGCGCAGGCGGGCCGACTGGCCGGGTTCCCAGCCCATGATCGCGTCGACGACGGTGTCGGGGACGCCGAGGATCAGGAGGATAGTCCCCGCGGTGTGGCGTGCGTCGTGCAGTCGGCCGTCCCGCAGGCCGGCTGCCTCCAGCAGTTCCTTCCACTTGTGGTGGTCAGTGTTGGGGTTGAGCGGCTCTCCGGTCGGCGAGGTGAAGACGTACCCCTTCTCGACCCACAGGTCGCGGGCAATGGTGCGCTCCCGGTCCTGTTCGTCGCGGTGCTCAACAAGGAGCTTCATCAGCTCATCGGGGACGCCGACGGGCCGCCGTCCGGCTCGGGACTTGGTCTCCTTCGTCTCGCGCCGGACGTTGATCTTCTGCGGGCAATAGCCGGGCTTGCGACCGCACGTGTCGCCGCAACCGTGCTGGTAACGGGGCCGCAGCCGACCGCGGTGGACGACGAGCACCCCGTGGTCGAAGTCGACGTCCGTCCACTTGAGGCCGAGCACCTCGCCCTGCCGGAGGCCCAAGGCCAGGGCGATGACCCACCGCGCCGCGTTCCGGTGGCGGTTGGCCACCTCCAGCAGGAGCTGGACCTCCTCGATCGTGTAGGGCACGACCTCTTCCTCTTCCAGGCGCGGGGCCTTGGCGATGGTGGCCGGGTTCTCGGTCAGGTGGCGGCGGCGCCTGGCCTCGTTGAGGGCGGCGCGCACGGTCCGGTGAACCTGGTGGGCGGTCCCGGCCGAACTACCGTTGGCCTGCATCTTCTTGTAGAAGCGCTCCAGGTGCTCAGGCTCCAGCTTCGCCAGGCGGTGTGCGCCCAGGCCGGGTATGAGGTGGTGATAGACGGCGACGCGGTAGCCGTCGATGGTGTTCTCGGAGACGTGCAGGGCCGCGATGTTCTCGACCCAGTGGGTCAGCCAGGACTCGACCGTCCAGGTCTGGCCGGCCTTGCGGACACGGCCCGCGTCGCGCTCCTTCTCCAGCGCGCGGACGGCCTTGGTGGTGTCGGCGCGGGTCTTGCGCTTGACGTGGCGGCGGTCGGGCTTGCCGTCGTCCTTGACGCCGACGGTGACGTAGCCGTGCCAGTTGCCGTCCTTGCCGAGGTAGATGGATGAGGCGCCGTTGGGCTGTCGGGACTTGGTCATGACAGCCCTTTCAAGCCGCGAGGGCGACGGTCGAACGGGCGGGCTGCGTGCGGGCTGCGACGTACTCGTTCAGCGCCTCGGCCGGGATACGGCGCAGGCGGCCTATGGTCACGGACGGGATCTCACCGGAGGCGAGGAGCGCGTACATCGTGGTCCGGCCGACGCTCAGGCGCCGGGCGGCTTCCTCGACGGTGAGCGCGACCAGCGTGGGGTCGTACGCAGTCGATGTGCTGGCGTGCAGCATGCGCAGAAGGTCTTGCTGGCCGACGCCGAGTGCGTCCGCCAGCAAGGCGATGGGCGTGGGTGTTGCAGGCATGGGGTTCCTTTCGGCGGCGCGGGGCAACGCGCTGCCGTGCTGACTGGTGGGATGGGCGGTGGATGAAGCGATCCCGCGTGGGTGGCCCCTGGGCGTTGGTAGCGCCGAGGACCGGTCCGGGTGTGCAGCAAGGCTGGGCCGATGGGAACGGCTGTTTGCCTGGCGGGCACGGGCGGGCGGCCGAGTGAGGCCGTGGCAGTGGGAGGTGACCTCCTACTGGCCTTCGGACGCTCCTCTGCGCAGCGGGTCCCAGGTCGAGTTGGGGGCGGGGTACCACTCGGGGCCGGTGTCCTGGCTGACGTTCACGCCCTGGGCGGCGAGGCGGTCGGCGATCTCGTCGTACTCGCGCTCGGCCTCCTCGAGTCGGGCTCTGGCGCCCTGCTCGATGTCGTGGGCGGTCTTCCACTCCTGCTCGGCCTTCTGGACGCGGTAGCCGGCCTCCTGCAGTTCGTAGTCCGGCTCGTCCGGGCCGGCGACGGCCTCGGTCATGAAGTGGGCGGCGGGGACGCTGAGGGCCTTGGCCAGGCCGACGACCTCGTCGAAGCGCAGCAGGCGGGTGCCGTTCTCGATCTTGGCGATCTGGGTCTGGTGGAACTTGAACCCGAGCTGGGTCATGCGCTCGGCCAGGTCTTCCTGGGACAGGCGTGCGGCCTTCCGTAGGACCTTCATGTTGTGCGCCACCAGGGCCTCGCCCTCCAGGGGCGTGTAGCGGTGCGCGTGCGGACTGGACATGTGGACCTCCCTTCGACCCGGTCTCGACGCGCCGGGATGGAATAAAACGATACCGCATGATGAATCCATGCTGCAAGCGGTTGGAACTTTCGTTATGGGATCGTGACCATCTCCGACCAGCCAACATGCTGGAATCGCATGCTCCAAGAATGCCAGAAGCGCTTGACTGGTGGGCGGGTGCCGTGATACGAATGTTCTAATCCCGCATTAAGATCCTAACCTGAAGGAGGTTGACCGTCGAGGCCGACGCCGCACAGCACAAAGCCCCCGGCGCTACCAACACCGGGGGCCTGACGGAAACCACGCCACCGCCCATCCCAGGACAGTCAGCCAGCGGCGGACCGGGTTGCCCCCCGGAACCCGCCGAGCAAGGAGTCTCCGTGAACGAGGGTACTGCCTCCAGCCCCGGCCCCGCAGCCCCAAGCCCGATCCCACCGGTCGGCACCTGGCCGCCCGTCACACAGCCAGGCGGCGCCCACCGGCCACCCCAACCCGACGCCGTATCCCCGCTCCCCGCCCCCGTCCAGGCGCCCGCACCGGACGGGCTGGAGGAGCCGACCGGGCCGCCAGAGATCCCCGACGTCCCGGCGCCCGAGGGCGACGAGCTGCTCAGGCGGCTGCGGGCGCTGATCGCCAGGTTCGTGGTTCTGCCCTCCGAGGCGGCGCTGGACGCGGCCACGCTGTGGGTCGCGGCGTCCCATCTGCAGGGTGCCTGGCAGCACGCCCCGCGCCTGGCGGTCGTGGGACCGGCCAAGCGGTGCGGCAAGTCCCGCCTGCTCGATGTCCTCGCTGAGACCGTCCACAGCCCGGTCCTGACCGTGAACTCCACCCCGGCGGCGGTCTTCCGCTCCATCACCGAGGAGCCGCCCACCCTCCTGGTAGACGAGGCCGACACGATCTTCGGCAGCCCGAAGATGGCCGAGAAGAACGAGGAGATGCGCGGTCTGCTCAACGCCGGGCACCAGCGCGACCGCTACGTCCTGCGCGTGGTGGGCAACGACCACACCCCGCACCGGTTCCACACCTTCGCCATGGCGGCCATCGCGGGCATCGGCGACCTCCCCGACACGATCATGGACCGCTCCATCGTGATCCGGATGCGCCGCCGGGCCGAAGGCGAACGCGTCTCGCCCTACCGCACCAAGCGCGACAGCCCCGCCCTGCGCGCCATGCGCACGGAACTCGCGCGCTGGGCCAAGCCCCTGGCCGACCAGGCGCTGCATCTGGAACCGCAGATGCCGGTCGAAGACCGCGCCGCCGACACCTGGGAGCCGCTGGTCATCGTCGCCGACCTCGCGGGCGGTACCTGGCCTCGCCGGGCTCGGCAGGCATGCACACGCCTGGTCACCGCCGAGGCCGAGTCCGAGGACGACCAGCCCAGCGGTGCGCGGATCCTGGCGGACATCCGCCGGATCTTCCACGCCGCTGGCGACCCCGACAGCATCTCTACCGACCAGCTCCTGTTCGCCCTCAACGGCGACCCGGAAGCTCCCTGGGGCGAATGGGGGCGAGGCGGCCTGACCCCGCGCGGACTCGCCAGCATGCTGCGCGAGTTCGGCATCTCGTCGGGCAACGTCCGCATGGGCGACGGCACCCAGCGCAAGGGCTACATGCGCAACAAGTTCGCCGACGCCTGGCGCCGCTACTGCCCCACTGTCCACCCCCTCGGCCCCGCCCCGAGACAGGGCACCCCACGCTGACCCGCCACCCGCAGGACGCATCGCAGCCGTCCCTGCGTTAAGGCCGCGGACTGCCGCACGGTGTTCAGAAACTGAGCAGACCGCTGTTCAGCCGCTGAGCAAGGTGCCTGTTCAGCCACGGAACAGGCACCGCACCACGCGCGTGAGCGGCACGCCAGACCGTGACGGCAGACAGGTCCGTCTCGTGCCGTCCCAACCGTCCCTGCCGCATAACCGCAGCTCAGGGCGCCTTCCGTCGAGACGGCTCAGCGTCCTAAGACGGAACCGGTTCCGTACCGGTACGGCAGCAGCCCCTACCCGCGACGGCACGCACCCGCCGGGTATGCCCCTGCCGTACTCGCCCTGACCTGCGGTTGCAACGGCCAAGACGCCAAGACGGATCTTCCAGCCCACCCCTCGCCCGTAAGGACGTCCTCCCGCATGCCCACCACCCCCACCGGCGCGCACCCCGCCGCCACGGGTACCTTCGCCCGCACCACGATCACCGTCGTGATGGCGGTCATCGCCGCGCTCGCCTTCGTGTTCTCCTTCGGCAACGTCTGGGCCCTGGCCCTGCGACTCGGCGTGCCCCGCCCGATCGCACCCCTGATAGCCCCGATGGTCGACCTGTCTGTCGTCGGCCTCCTCGTCGCCCTCCACCACCTCGCCGCCCACGGCACCGACCCCGCCCACCTGCGCCCCGCCACCCGCCTCATGCACCTGTGCGGCCTGCTCACCCTCGCCCTCAACACCGCCCAGCCCCTACTCGCCAGGCACTACGGCCGCGCCGCCATCGACACCGTCGCCCCCACACTCCTGCTCGGCTGGGGAACCGTCGGACCCACCCTCCTCCACCACCTCCACCCACCACCCCAACCGACACAGCAGCACCAGCCGACCACGGCACCAGTGGTCGCCGCCACTTCGCCAGCCCAACGGGCCCCGGCCCCGGCAACCACCCCAGCCCAGCCTTCGCCACCCATCGCGCGAACCCGGCCGGGGAGCACCGCACCCACCACCCCGGGCAAACGCACCGGACGACCACCGGCAGCAACCATGGACCAACTGCTGGGCATAGCCCGCCCCGCCGTCACCGACCACGGCGTCAGCACCGCCGTGGTCAAGAAGGCCCTGAAGGACGCCGGCACACCGGTCGGCAGCGCCCGCTTCACCACGCTGATGCAGCACCTCAGGGACGAACACGCCACCACCGCAGGTGTTCCGCAGCCAGAGCCGGAGCCAGCACGAGACCACCCTGCCGACGGCTGACCCGAGGAACCGTATCGCCGGTCGTCCGTCTGTACCGGCCTCACCCAGGCGGGCGGGTGACCGCGCCCACCGCTACCTGATCCGGATGTGCGGATCTCCCCAACCCTGGGACTTCCGCACATCCGGCTCCGATCCCTACACCCCGAAAGCGGTTCGGCCAAACCGCCAACCCTCCGCACCATGGCCACCGATGCCCGCCCCGTCATCCGCCACACCAAGAACCCGCCGCTGGAGAGCACCGTGAAATGCAACCCCAACCTCAGCCAGGACACCGGGGAAAGCAGTAAGCCCGCAGGCAAGTCCCGAAAACTCGCCGGCCTGTGGGGGCGAGCCGTCACCAACGCGGGTCCGGACGGAGCAAGTTGTGCGATCGGACACTCCCCCGCGGGGGGAGCGCCCGGTACGCGGTCCTGCGCCCCGGGGGTGGCGCAGGAGTCCGGCCGCCAGGGGGCGGCCGGTGCGGGGTGCGGGGCCGAGGGCTGCCCCGCACCAGGGACAAGCGCGACGCGTGCGCGTTCGCAGCGCCGTACCCGTGCGCGTCAGAACAAGCAGCGCGCCGCCGTCAGCGTCCGCCTGAGCACCACCGAACGTGCCTCGGTGAAGGCTGCCGCCGACCATGTCGGTGCGAGCCTGGCGAAGTTCATGGCGAACGCCTCGCTCGCCGCCGCACAAGACATCGACCGTGTCGCGGCGAACCTCCTGGACCTACGCGGCACCATCCGCGAACTCGTCGCCGCCCGCACCGACCTGGCCCGCATCGGCAACAACGTCAACCAGATCGCCCGCGCCTTCAACTCCGGCGCCGACCCCATCGGCGCCGAGGCCGCTCTCGCCGATGTCCGCCGCGCAGCCGCCCGACTGGAGGCCGCCGCCCAGACCCTGGCCGAGCGCGCGTGATCCCCTCCATCCACAAGGCGGGCTCGAACACCGCGGGGGCGATCGGCTACCTCTACCGCACCGGCCGCGGCCACGAAGCCCACACCGACCCCCACCTCGTCGCCTCCCTCGACGGGCTGGCCCCCGACCCCGCACGCGACCCGAACGCCACGTTCAAGCACCTCGCCGACTACCTCGACCTGCCCGTCCAAGCCATCGACCCCGCCGAACGCCCCGCCCAACACGTCTGGCACTGCTCGGTGCGCGCCGCCCCCGAAGACCCCCACCTCACCGACGCCCAGTGGGCGAACATCGCCCGCCGCATGGTCCACGCCACCGGCATCGCACCCGAAGGCGACGACGCCGCCTGCCGGTGGATCGCCGTCCGCCACGCCGACGACCACATCCACATCCTCGCCACCAAGGTCCGCCAAGACGGCACCAAACCCCACGACGCCTACTCCTACAAACGCGCCCAGACCGAAGCCCGCCGCATCGAAGCCGACTACGGACTGCGCCGCGTCACCCCCGGCGACGGCACAGCCGCCAAACGCCCCACACGCGCCGAAACCGAGAAGGCCCACCGCACCGGCCGCGCCCGCACCCCGCGCGAGCAGCTCCGTACGATCGCGCGGACCGTCGTCGCGGTGTCCACCAGCCCCGAGGAATACCTGCACCTGCTGGCCGGCAGCGGAGTCCACGTCGAGGTGCTCCGCTTCCCGTCCGGGGACATCCGCGGCTACAAGGTCGCCCTCGACGGAGACACCAACGCCGCCGGCGAGCCCATCTGGTTCTCGGGCTCCACCCTGGCCCCCGACCTGTCCTACCCCCAGATCCGCGAACGCCTCACCACCACCGAACCCACCGCCACCGTCGGCCCAGGCATCCGCCGCACCGACCCGTGGCACCAGGCCACCGCCGCCACCGCACGCATCCCCCACCACCTCGCCGGCACCAACGACGCAGCCTCCCAAGCCCACATCGCCGCCTTCGCCGAAGCCCTCGACGCCCTCCCCCTCACCGCACCGGTGAACCTGCGACCCCAACTCCGGCAAGCCGCCCTCGCGTTCGAGCGCGCCAGCCGCTCCCGTATCGCCGCCGAGCACCAGCACGCCCGCGCCCTGCGAGGAGCCATCCGCGCCATCGCCCGCCAGCCCTCAACCGGCGACGGCACCGGCCTGGTGATGTTCCTCGACGCCGCGATCCTCGCCGTGATCGCCATCCAGCGCTGGCACTCCGCCCGCCACCACGACCAGCAAGTCACCGCCGCCCACCAGGCCCTTGCACACCTGCAAGCCGCCTACGACCACGCCGCAGCGGCACGGCTGACCGCCCTCACCCACCGCACCGTCGAACGCTGGAACCACCTCATCCACCAGGCCGTCCCCGCCCACGCCGAACAGATCCTCGCCGACCCCGCCTGGCCGGCCCTGGCCATCACCCTCACCGACGCCGAAACCGCCGGCCACGACCCCACCCGACTCCTCCAACTGGCCGCCGACCAGCGCGCCCTCACCGACGCCCGCTCCCCCGCCCACGTCCTCATCTGGCGCCTCCACCGCCTCGCCCAACGTCCAGCGCCGAGCCCGCGGGCTCGAGCGGCAATGGCCCGCAGCACCCCCGTGTCCCACCGAACCCCGCCCACACCCAGCACGACGCCAACTCCCACCGGCACGAACGACATCAACCACCAGCACCGGCGTCGTTGAGCCCGCGCTTGCGTTCCAGGACCACCAGGGGGCAGTTCAACGCCGCAGCGATCTTGAGCAGGTTGGCGGGTGTGGCGTTGCGCCAGCCCGACTCGATCTCCCCCATGAGCTGCTCGGAGATCCCCACCCGCCCGGCCAGGGCCCGCTTGGTCAGCCCTGCCCTCTCACGGGCCCACGTGACGGCCTCCGGCTCCTGGCCCAGCCTTCTGGGCCGAGCCCGAGCACGTGACGGCATGCCTGCTCCCAGGTGATCGATCGCGGACCCATGCACAGCCGGTCTGCCGTGCGGAACAGGATCACGGGACGGGCTGGCCGGCGATGGCCAGGCCGAGGACGAGTCCACAGGCGAGGGCCAGGAGCGCGATCAGCGCGATGCCGGTCCAACCGGCGATGAGGACCATCTTCCAGTGGCGGATCACGGCAGCTCAGCCTTGCTCGGGCTGCTCGCGGGGGCCGTGGGGTGACGAGCGGCCCAGTCCTCGCGAGCGGCGATCAGGCCGGGGAGGACAGTGTCCTCGAAGTAGTCGGCCTGAGTGCGGATCTGGGCGGCGAAGCGCGCCAGGTCAGCGGGGGCCAGGCCCTCGAAATCCCACGCGTCGACGACCGTCAGCGAGGCGGTGGGGACCCGTTCGTGCGGCTGCTGGCTGTAGGGGTGGCAGGCGATCTGAGCAGCGAACATCACGCTGGTCGACTCGCGGAAGCGGGTGCCGCTGATGTCGATGTCGAGGGTGGCGAGCGGCAGGACCGGGTCGACGGGCAGCATCGTGAAGTGGGCGTAGCCGCGCAGGTAGTCCACCGCCTGGTCCAACGTCATACCGGTCTGGCTGGGGTCGTCCTCGGACCAGTCGGGCTGGTGGCCGGTCAGGGTGATGCCCTCAACCGTGGTGATCGTCCAGGTGGTCGGTGGGGTCGGTTCCGGCGGCCGTGCGGTGGGCTCGGGGGAGATGGTGGTGGGCTTGGTGAGCAGGATCGTGGGGCTCATGGCCAGTGGCTCCTGGGTGGAGTGGCGGTGGTTGGTCAGCGGGTGCTGGTGCGCAGGGTGTGGAGGTGTTCGATGGTCTGGGCGGGGGTGAGGGCGAGGTCGCGCAGTTCGTCGTACTGCCGACTGAGGTGCTCGATGTCGTCGGGGTCGTCGGTGATCTGGTCGGTAAGGGTGCCGTGCACGTACGCGAGGGTGGCGCCGACGCGGAAGGACAGCAGCTGAAGCGAGCCGCGCAGGTCGTGGGGACCGGCGTGGAGGGGGAGGAGTTGGAGGGTGACCGCGGGCTCGTGTGCCGTGGCGATGAGGTGGTCGAGTTGGCCGTCCCAGGTCGCCTTGTTGCGGGCGCCGCGGTGCAGGACCAGTTCGTCGAGGACGGCCCGGTAGCGGACCGGATGAGGCACGGTCGCGGTGAGGCGGGCCTGCCGCTCGCGGAGCACGTTGAGCTGCCCGGCCAACACCTCCGGTGACTGCGGGTGGGTGGTGGCGAGGTGCTCTTCGGCGTAAGCAGGGGTTTGGAGCAGAGCAGGGATGGTGGTGAGGGCGTATGCGCGGATGCTGGTCGCGGCCGCTTCCAGGGCGGTGAGTCCGCTGGCCGCGCGTTTGGCTTCGCGTTTGGCCAGGTGCCAGAGCCCGGCGAGCAGGTCGCCGGTGCTGTAGAAGCGGTCGAGGGTTTCGGCGACGCGCATGTTGCCCAGCCGCCCACCGGTCTCCAGGCGGTGGAGGTAGGACTGCTCGTAATGGCACCGGTCGGCCAACTCGACCAAGGACAGACCGGCCTTCGCCCGCAGGAACGCAAGGTGATGGGCGTACAGGGCACGAGCGCTCACCTGCCCGGAGGCGATCGCAGCCCGGAAAGCGGCGAGCCGATCACCGCTGGTCGTCACGGAGTCCACGACGGACGTCGTGTCGGTGCTCACGGGCGCGCTCCCGCACTGTGGTGGGCGGTCCACTCGGCGCGGACGGTGTTGAGCTGGGGAATGACGACACCGTCGAGCCGGTCGGCGACCGCGCGCAGGCCCTTGACGATCTCGGCCAGCCCCGTCGGGTCGAGGTCGGTCATCCAGTACTCCCCGGCGACCCTCACCGTGACAACCGGGACAGCCAGCTCGGGAACCGGGGCGTAGGGCGTGCAGGTGATGCTGGAGGACATGACCTCCAACTCCTCGGGCCCGTTCGTCGTGTTGCCGGGCGAGTACGCCCGCAGGACCTGGCCGGGGAACTCCCTGTAGTGGCAGACGTCCGCCAGC
This sequence comes from Actinacidiphila sp. bgisy145, assembly GCF_057708125.1. Lineage (NCBI taxonomy): Bacteria > Bacillati > Actinomycetota > Actinomycetes > Kitasatosporales > Streptomycetaceae > Actinacidiphila > Actinacidiphila sp. bgisy145. The sequence continues at coordinate 27,759 of NZ_JBYIRL010000062.1, read as the reverse complement.
CGCACGGCCAACTCCTCCGCTGGCACGTCGGATTCGCTCGGGTCCTCGGCGGCCCAGGCCGGCAGGTAGCCGGAGACCTTCTCACCGGTGGTCGTAGCGATCAGCCACTTCAGCGCCGAGCTGGTCGTCGCGTCGGGTTCGGTGGCGGGTAAGGCGGCGGGCGAAGGGACCGTGGGCTTCATCGTGCGGGTTCTTCCTGTTCGTGGTGGGGCGGTGGAAACGGGTGGCGGCGTCGAGCACGCGTCCGTCGGGCGGCCGGTCCTGCTCGGCGAGGAGCGGGCCGAAGGCCGTAAGGAGCGCGGGCGGCAGGACCGGGTCGGCCAACTCCCAGCTGTGCGCGCCGAGATGCCCGGCGAACTCGCTGCACGCCTCACCACCATCGGAGGTGGCGACCGGGCAGTCGGGCAGCAGGACGGCGAGGTAGGGCTCGACGTCGTCGCGCCAGGCCGCCCAGACGGTGCCGGCGTCCGGACCGTGCAGGTTCAGCACCTCTCCGTGGTGAACCGGCCCGCAGTGGGCCTGGAGCGTGCAAACCAGCAGCCTGCCAACATCGTCGGGGCTGTACACCAGCCCGTCCCAGGCCGGAGGCACGCTGTTGGCCACGCCCAGGGCCGCAGTGACGAGGCGGGGCGGCACGAAGGTGCGTCGGCCGCAGGTGAGGCCGCGCGGGTGACGGCTGGGCATCCGGATCGACTCCTTCGTCGGATCGCTGCACACGGGAGTTGGGTGGGGCCCGCTCCGGCCACGGGCAGGTGCCGCGAGTCCGTCACGCCCGTGGGGAGTTGGGGGCGTGGATGCCTGCTTGACTCGGCATGGCCGGAGCGGGGAAGGACCGCTCCAGTGGCGAGGGGTGCCCGCTGCCGCATGCACGGGGACGGGAGTGCGTACGGCGACGTGGGTGACGCCTGCGGGCGTGCCGCTGGAGCGGAGCAAAGGGGGGTGCCTACCGCGGGTGCGTGTCGTGCGCAGCGGCGGTAGCCACCCATGAGCGCCGTCGCAGATTCTCCAGAGCCGCGCGGTACCTGCCGTTCGGCCCGAGCCGATGCACCGCGCGAACGCGCTCACGGAAGTCGGTGCCCCACTTCCTGTGCCGCTCGGTGACGGCCTGCCCAGGGACGTGACCGGTCGTGGGCGACCCGGCTTCGAGACGCAGAGCGGCCCAGACGACCTTCCCCGGACCATCCACGCGGGGGTAGAAGCCCCACGCTCCGTCGGACAGCCCGGCAACCAACCGCAATCCACGGCCCGTCTCGACGTCTTCGGATGCGGGGCGCACGACCGGGGCCTGGTCACTGCCGTCATGAACCGCGACGTACAGAGCACCGGCCGCGACCCGCAGATCGAGGAGGAGCGAAGGCTCGCCAGCCGCCCTCACCCCCGGGACGAGACATGCACCCGCATGCCGCACCGCGTTCGTCGCCAACTCCGAGACAACGGTCAAGGCGTCATCCACCATGCCCTCGGCCAATGCCCACTCGGCGAACTTCCGCGAAGCGTCGGCCCGTACACCGCGAATCGCCGACGGCTCGCAGCGGAAACGCACGCGGTACCGCTCGGTGGACGGTGGCCGGATCTGCACGTGCAGCTTCGACCGGAAGCCGGGGTAGCGGAACTGAGAGGGCATGACGTGCTCCTTCGGAACGCGTGACCGTGGCACCGCAACGCCCCCGTCACGCAGGAGCGCGGCGCTGAGTCGATGGTTGCCGAGCAGCGATCACGCAATCAGGCCACGGTGATTACCCAACGTGGGTAATGTCGTGAAGCAATCGGGAGAGGGGGTGACAGCCGTGCCCGAGAAGCAACCAGGCTTTCCCGCCACCGCCTTGGCAGACCCGCAGATGCAAAAAGCATGCAGGGAACGCGACTTCGGCCTGATCTTCCGGCTCGCGAAGGCACGCGCCGGCATCTACCCGTCCCGCATCGCCTCGCTGTGCGGGATGACCCCGAGCCGGGTCGGCGAGATCATGTCCGGGCAGCGCCGCCTCGCCCACATCGACGTCATCGAGCGGGTCGCCGACGGCCTCCGCATCCCCGGAGCGATGTTGGGCCTCGCCCACCGCCCCTGGGAGCTGCCGCCCAACGCTTCGATGCCCGTCCGCGAAGCCGACCCCGCCCCGCCCGTTTCCACGCCGGCGGCCAGACACGCCCCGGACCGCGCGGACCTAGACGACCTCCTCACCGCCGTCGAAGGACCCGTCACGCGCTCCTCGCTCATGGCCATGCAGTCGTCGATCGAGGACTACTGGCGCAGGGACGACCAGCACGGCGGCGCATCGCTGCGCCCCGCGGTCGTCGGCCACCTGCGGTACGTGACCAGCCGGTTGCACCACACCCCCGCAGGTCCCTTGGCCGACGACCTTCGCGCCCTTGCCGCCGAGTTGGCCCGTATGGCCGGCTGGGCGTACTTCGACGCACGGCAGTACGGCACCGCCCGCACCTACTTCCGCCAGGCGCTCGACCTCGCGCGCGAGACGGGCGACGCCTCCTTCACCGCGAACGTCCTCTCGTGCCTGAGCCTGCAAGCGACCTACGAGAACAGGGAGACCGACGCAGTCGCGCTGGCCTCGGCCGCACAGGACGTCGCACGGCGAGGGACCACGTCGCGACTCGTCGTCTCCATGCTCGCCATGCGCGAAGCGTTCGCCCACGCCGCACTCCGCGACGCTGCCGCCTGCCACGACGCCCTCCGCCGCGCCAACGACGCCTTCGCCGCAGCGGAACCGCCCACCGAAGCACCTGCCTGGGTGCGCTACTTCGACGAGACCAAGCTCATCGTCGACACCGGCATCGCACTCGGCCAACTCGGCGAGGCGAGCCGCGCGGAGTCCCTCATCACCGAGGGACTGCGGCGCGAACGCGTCGACCAGCAGCGCGGACGGGCGTTCCACACCGTCTGGCTCGCCGACGTCCAACTCCAGCAGGGCAAGCTCGACGCCGCGGTCGCTTCCGCCACGGCAGCACTCGACCTGACCGCGACCCTCGACTCACCCCGCGTGGCCGGGCACCTGCGCGAATTCCACACCCGGCTCGCACCGTTCGCACGCGAGCCGGCCGTCCTGGGCTTCGAGGACCGCATGCGCTCAGCCCTCACGTGACGATCAGACGCCCGCGCTGTCCAGCAGCAGGTGCAGCAGGCCAACGAGGCTGCCGCTGCTCACGATCTCCCGGCGGTCGATCATCCCCCGGATGTCCTTCAACGGAATCCACTCGATCCGGTCAGACTCGTTCTGCTCCGTGGGCGGCCCCGCGTACGTAGCCCCATCCGCCCGGAACACGTAGTGCTCGGAGTCCGTGATCCCGTTCGCCGGCTGTGCGTACACCAGCGGCTTCATCGACTCCACCCGCCAGCCGGTCTCCTCCAACACCTCACGCGCCGCCGCCTCTTCCGGCGACTCGTCCGCCTCGATCAACCCCATCGGCAGCTCCCAAGCCCACGTATCCGTGATGAACCGATGCCGCCACATCATCAACACCCGCTGCTGCTCATCCACCACCGCAGCGACCGCCAAATGCCGCATCCGCACGACATGGTGCTCCCACCGGCGCCCATCAGGCTGCTGCACATCGACCAACCACAGGTTGACCCACGGGTTGCCGTAGATCTGCCGCTCACCATGCACCTGCCACCGCATCCCGCCAACTCCCCACCTCGTCGCCCGGCTTCCAGGATGACACCTACAACATGACCACGGGCGAAAACGATCATCAGGGGAGTATCTCCCCAATGGGCGCGGGGGGGGGGGAGGAATGCTTGGTGATGTGATACCTCTACCGTGTATCCCGGCGAGAACGAGTAGTCGCACAATCGGTCGAAGACCGTAGTGCAGCGTCGGCATCGTGCCAGCGCGCGCTATCCCGTGATCATGCCGGTGACCAAGGGGAAGATTCAGAACGGGCCCAACCTGGAGAGGCGCTGATCGGTCGGCTCAGCCTCTCCCCCAGCGCCAGGAGCGTGTTGGCCTGTGGCACCGTCACCCAGGGGTCCGGCGAGTCCCGGCCGCCCGTCCCGGCCGGAGGCACGTCGCGGAACCGGGCGATGAGCATCTCACGGCCCGTACTCGCGTTGTCGGCAAGATCTGCGAAACATAGCAGGTCGTCGCCGACGGAAGGACGGACCGCATGCGCCTACTGGATGATCTGCAGCAGTCTCTCGCCAGGCGGTACCGGCAGGTGGTCAACTCAAGGCGGCAGAACTTCGGCAGCGAGGTCAAGTACACCGCTGCCTGGATCGGAAAGCAGCCGCTCCTCGCTGCGATCATCGCCGAAGCTCGTCAGGTCGAAGAGCCGCCGGCCCAGGAGGACTGGCTGAGCCAGTGCCAGAACGAAGACGGCATCGTCTGGCCGACGCAGACCGAGGAAGGCCGGGCCGTACTCGCCTGGGACCTGCTGAGCGGCCTTCAGCCCGACCAGGCGGAAAACCTGGCCGTTCAAATCTGCGGCCGGACGACCAGGCATATCGACGACATGATCCAGCAGTTCGCCGACCAGGCGTTCACTCCGCTGTTCGTGTGGCTCTCCGAGCAGTTGCAGAACCGCAGCAGCGTCGTCGCCGCCCTGCGCCGCTACGTCTACCTCACCGAGCGGTTCAACCGCGTCGCTCTCAACACCCAGTACCTGGAAAGGACCTCGACCGGCGAGGAGCTGTACAACGACGACCTGCAGAAGTTCCTGTTCCAGGACGCCCACTACGTCACCTACGCCAAGCCCCGCTCCACCACCGGGGAGCCCGACCTGGTCGGTGAACTCGAAGGTGAGGACCCGATCGTGCTGGACGGCAAGCTGTTCAAGGGAGACGTCGCCTACGTCGCCAAGGGCGTTAGGCAGGTGTACGAGTACGCCGTGGACTACGGGAAGCACGTCGCTTACCTGGTCGTCTTCAACCTTACGGACAACCGGACTCTGGTGGTCAACGGCGACGGCCCGGCCGATTCCTGGCCGCCGTTCTTCGACCTGGCCGGAGTCCGGGTATACGTCGTAGTCGTCCGGGCATTCCCGCCGACGACCACTGCGAGCAAAATGGGCCCGCTGAAGACCACCACGCTCCGCCCGGGTGACGTGCAGAAAGCCATGGAGGAGAACTGAGCCGCCACTCGTCATCCGGATGCCGGTACCGCCGTCACAGCAGCAGCCGATGTGTGGGCCTCCGGCGGGCCGTCGAAGGGCTTCGCCAGAGACTCACTCACCTGTCTTCAACATGATCCGGGCTCGGTCACCCATCGACGAGTTGCAGAAATCCTGATCCGTCATCGAGCGGGGCATCGTCCTCATCCGCTTCGGTGGACGAAAGAGTGAGGCGGGGGCGCGTCATAGTGGCCGTGGCATAGACCTGATCGGCCAGTTCCAGGGGGAGGCCGGACCTGGCAACGATGTCATCGAAGGTCACTCCGGTGTCCTCGCAGAGGCGAACGGCGGACTCGAGAAGCAGCGGGGACTCGCGGGGCCCTAGGTCGCAGGGTTCCGGATCCCCATGCTGAGAGAGCGTCATCATCGCTCTCTTGTAGGTCGTCTCGCGAAACACGCCGACAGCGTGCGCGCGGTAGACGATGGCCTTGAGCGAGGTTCCCCATCGCCGCTTGAGGGCATAGAGCTTCTCCCAGTCCAAACGGCGGGGCAGCTCATCGACGATCTCGGCGCTGGGCATGAGGAACTCGGCCGCGAAGTCGTGGGCCTGGTTCTCAACGATTCGGCTGCCCGGCTCGGCATCCAGATGCATGATCAGGTGCCCCGCCTCGTGGGCGACATCGAAGCGGGAGCGAGGCCGGTCGTTCTTCAACGGATTGCGGAAGACCAGCGGACGACTGCCGTACCAGTGGGAGAAGGCGTCGACCCGTTCGGACACCGGGGGCAACTCCATGATCACCACGCCGTGTGATTCCAGCAGGCGCGTCATGTGCGGCACAGGCCCCTGGTGCAAGCCGAGTACGGCTCGGGCCTGTTGTGCAATGGACGCGACGTCCGAGCGCTGCGGATCTGCGGGCAGCGGAAGCCGGGGAAGGGACACGGCGGGGAGTTCCACGTACTTCTCGACCGTGGTCACCAGTTGCCAGGCGATCTTCCCGAAGGCCAGGGCTTGATCCCGCTGCAGCTGAGTCGTGGCACGCAGACTCCGGAAGTGGGCAGCACTCGGCATGGCGGGATGCGGATGGCCGCCGGCGAAGAATGCGGCGGGAACCCCGAGCGCCATCGCCAGGTGCGCAACCACGCTCGCGGAAGGGCGGCTCTGGCTGAGCTCGTACTGGCTGACCGCTGCCGGTGTCAGTCCGACCAGCTTGGCCAGTTCGTTCTTGCGCAGACCGCGCAGCTGGCGGGCCGTCGTGAGGGATTCAGGGTCGAAGGCGCGGGAAGCAAATTCAGCCTCTCTTTGCCGCTGGCGTTGGCGAGTTGTGGACATCGTGGATTCTCAGTCTTCTTCGCGGTACGTCTTCGGCTGCTCGTCCGGATCCTTCGGACGGCGCTTCAGGTCGATCTTGGACTCGTCGAGATCGGTGAAATTCGGTTGCGTCTTGGAGTCGTCCGAGGAGGGAAGCCCTTCGTCGTCTCGGGCCTGCTCGAACGCTTCGGTGAGCAGCGACCGCTCCTCCTCCAGCGCCGGCCGCGCGGCGGCCCCGGCACGTTCCTCGCCCACGTCGAGCTGCCCGCCGGTCTCGGCACTAGTCCTGGGGGCCGGCAACGCGGCGTGCAGGCCGTTGTGGAGTTCGGCTGTTCCGTCGAGCCAGGGCGAGCCTCCGGCGCGGTTGTCGCGGGGAAGCCCGATCTCGATCACGCAGCCGCCGGTCTCCGGATCGCCCGTGTGCATGATCCGGACGTGGCCCTGCATGATCGTCGCCTCGAAGGCTGAGTCCCACTCGGACGCCTCGCCGAGGACGAGTTGTACGCCTGCGGAGCTGTTGGCGACCGCGCCGCGAAGCCGCGGACCGCTGCCGTCCCAGCGGATCTTCTCCAGCTTGGCGGGGATCTTGTCCGAGGCGGTGAGAGGGAACTTGTAGAACCGCACCACCCAGCGCCCGGAAGTGATCTCGATGGCGCCGCCTGCGACAGTACGGGCCGGGATGCCCGCCTGGACCAGGCGCAAGCGCGCCAGGTTGGAGATGTTGCGCCAGGTGAGCTGCCCGAAGGTGCCCAAGTCGTCGCCGTGCGCGGGCTCGTAGCGGTCTGCGTTGGTCTCGTACACCAGCTTGGTGACGTCTTCGATGATGCTCAGCACCCCGTCGCGACGGAGGTCCTTCATGGCCTGCTCGAGAGTCATGTCCACGGAGCGAGCATAGCAGCAGGCCGCATTTTCTGCGCGAGAATCAAGCACGGCGCACATGTTGCGCACCGCAGTCAAGGAAGTTGAGGGCGCGCCCGCAGCCCCGTGCGGAGCTCTGGCTGCCTGTCCCGCCTCGCACGACGGACCCGGCACCGACCCTGCGAGCATGTGCGGCCTGCCGGTTGACAGCCCGTTCGGGTGCCGCCTGCCAGCTGAGGGAGCAGAATGTCGGGGTGGCCCAGCAAGAGCAGCGGCACAGGCCGCTCGTACATCCCAAACCCAAGGACAGCATCGTCAAGCAGCTGTACGGGACCGCGTTCCGCTGCGCAAAGCCGGGCTGCCTGCGGCCGCTGTACCGGATGAACGACGAGACCGGTGAATGGTTGCTGAACAGCAGCGTCGCGCACATCCATGCGCGCAGTGAGGGCGGGCCACGCTGGGATCCTGGCATGTCGGCCGAGGAGAACCAGAGCGCCGCGAATCTCCTGCCGCTGTGCAACGACCACGCCGCGGAGATCGACGACACACCCGAGCACTACCCGCCGGAACTGCTGCACGCGTGGAAGAAGGAGCAGTTGCAGGAGTGCCTCGACCTGCACCGCTCCTGGCCGGTGGACGACGCACAGGCCGCCGAGATCGCCGCCAACTCCTTCGACCCCCATCGGGCCGGCATCGCCCATGCCGGCGCCACGACGGTGATCACCGCGATCCGCTATGCAGGGCTGATGATCGAGTCGGCGCGGTCCACGCGCCGCGGGGCGGTCCAAGCGGTGGAGGCGTGGAATGCCGTACGCGACCGGGCGAACCGCATGATGCCCGCGTTCGATGCGAACGGCGAGCGGGTGCAGGTCGAGCCGTCGCGTATGGAGACCGCCTCCGCGCGTGATGCCTTGCTCGAGTCGCTGGGCAAGGCAGTGCATGTTCTGGAGGAACAGATCGGCCCGCTGGTCGCCGAACTACACGCCGTACAGGCGGCAGCCCCGGCGCTGCGGCCGTGGTGCGAGTGGGTCGAGGACGGGGCACGCGGGCTCACCCGGGCGGCTGGCCGATGGCCGAGCCCGCCGGGGCCCGACGACGGCGTACTGCAGGCAGCGATTGATGAGCTGCGCCGAGCAGCGCAAGCCCTGGGGGATGTCTGGCGCGGAGACGACGCCCAGCAACCGCCGGCGCGGTGCTCGCCGCGCTCGGAGGAAGCCGCCGACGAAAGCGACGGAGCGCGAGCGGCACGGCTCCACCAAGAGCTGCTGGAGCGGGCCCGCCCCTGGAGCAGGGTGAGGCACCGCCCGTACGATGCCGATCTCTACGAGCAGCTCGTCGACTCCGCCGGCGTCGTGTCCGATCTACCCGAACTGCTGTCCCTGCTGGCAGTTGGGCTGCCGGCGACCACGCGCCTGGCCGCACGGGTGGCACGCAACGCCGACGATCCCACCTTCCGGGACCTGATCGTGCGGGCCGGGCGGGTGCGTCCTTTGGCCGTGAGCGGCTTCCTGCTGAAGTACCTGGCCATCACTGCGGAAGAGGACGGCAGGACCGAACTCCGGGACCTGGCGCACGCCACCGCACGCCAGGTCCTCATGGCCGAGCAGTGGCAGGACGCCTCTGTGTGGGCCGAGAACCGGTCGTACATCCTCCATCTGCTGAACTGGACCGCGGATTTCAGCGACGCCGACCGGGTGCGGACCACCGTGGAAGAGGCATTGCTCCACGACCCGGGCCTGTTGCCGGCGGTGCTTGTCGGCATCGCCGATTGGAGCGAGCCTTTGGACGACGGTGGTGCAGGAGTAGCACGGGGTCCGAAATCAATGATCAACACCCTGCCCGGCTGGCTCCCGACACGCCATATCGTAGTGATGATCAACGAGCATCTGCCGGAGGTGCAACCGGCTGACGAGGACGCGAGTGAGCGCTATACGGACGACACCCGCCGCTACGCGTCCCAGGTTCTCTGGCTGGCCAACGGCAATCCGTCGGCGTGGTGACGTGCAGGTTCAGGTGGCAGCGGGACAGTCACACGGCATGCAGAGACCGGTCGCTGAACAGTGGGTGCGCAGAGGGAGGTTCTGAGCGATGCCCGTGCCGACACCAGCGACGATCACCGCAGGATGCATTGGCTGGCCGAAAAAGTTGCTGGTCACGTGAGCGGGAGGCAGCGCCGGATAGCAGTGCGACAGCGGCTGCGACGCACGGTCGCGATGGTCACGGGGCGGTAGCCAGCTCCTGGCCGGAATTGGACCCGTCGTCTTCCCAGAAGCAGACGGGGCAGATCCCGAAGGGATCCGGGCATCTCGTCAAGGACGCGGTGACCGCAGCAGGGAAATGGGTAGCGGTCGCTCATCCGCGCAGTGTCGTTGAGGGGGCGACCGCTGCGCCACGGATTTGGTCTTCTTGGGGAACCTCGGACAGTCCGCAGGACACCCGCTAGTCTCCGTCGGAGGCCAACGCACGCCAACATCGAAGTGCCTGGTCAGAGCCATGATCGGCGCTCCACCACAGGTCAGATCCGGCCCGGATGCGTTCCGCTTCAATCACTGGCTTGGACATCCGCGGCCTCGTCGCCCATCCCTCACTATGACCGTCGAGACCACCACCCTTCGCTGCGCCACGATCGGCACCGTCTACGGGCGCCGCCCCGCCCGCTTCCATTCACTACGAGGTCGACCACCTCGACGGCCTCCACTACCTCTCCCGCATGCGCCCAGCGACCAACCCGCCGCCGGTCGAGAGGTACCGCCAGGTCAACCGCGTCTGGACATACAAAAGGTGCCCCTGCACGGACTCTTCCGATGCGGGAGCGCGATGATCCTCAAGCAACCTGGTCATCTGATCTGGGGCGTTGACTGTCAGTGGAGCCCTGTAGGTTCTGCAGGTGATCATCAAGACGCTCGGCAAAATACGGCCGCATCGTTACGCAAACAAGGACTTCCGGCGCTGGATGGGCGATGCCATCGGCAAGGCGACTCAAGACCAACTGCTGGCCTCCTTCATCTACACAACCGAGGCCACCTACGCCCAGAGCATCCTTGGGATTCTGTACGAACACGTGCAGGACGTGAGCCGCGAGAGGGCGGAAGCAAAGGCCCGCCAAACCGCAGCCCTGGCCGATACCCCGAAGCCGATAGCGGATCTGTGCCGCGCAGCGGCTTGCCAGCTCGTCGAAGGTCTAGCCGACGAACTCACCGAAGCCGAACAGGCCCTGGACGAAGCCAGAACTGCCTTCAAAAAAATGAAAGACACGTTCGGCGATCCCGCAGTGAGGCGTCATAGGCAGACAGCCAAGTCCAGTGAGCCATCCCCCTTTGAGACCATGATGCCACTGTGGTCTCAGTATTCGGACGCAGCTGATCGGGTCGCCGAGCTGCTGAACGCGGATGCCGAGGAACTGCACCGTGTCGCGATGCTTGACGCCCACCGAATGGCGTTCGTCCGCTCCGAGGCCAGCATGACACTCGAACAGATCCATGCTCTTCACCACTCGGAATTCGAGCAGCTCGCCGCCGACCTTGTGCGCAGGGATGGGTACCGGGTGACTCGCTCGGGCGGGGGCGCCGGCGACCTTGGGGCCGACGTCATCGCAGAGAGCCCGCAAGGCGAAATCGTCGTGATTCAGTGTAAGCATCGAGCTTCCGCTGGATCCGGAGCGATTGGCTCTCCGGACCTGCAGCGACTAAACGGTACAGCACGCCCCGTACATAACGCGGACCTCGTGATCGCAATGACGAACGGTACTTTCTCGCTGCCTGCTCGCCGCTTTGCCGACAGTCAGAAGATCCATCTGGTCGAGGCCCAGAAGTTGGAACGGTGGGCCACGTGGGGCCAGCCGCTGTCGGAGGTCTTGGAGCTGATCTGAGCCAAATCCGGCAACGTCACGTCGCGGCAACTCGTCGCTGACTCCAGATGACATCCCTTCGCGGCCTCAGCCGCCGGCGGCCTGAGCACTGGCACGGGGCCTGCGCCCGAGGGCCCCAGATGGATCCGTCGGGCGCCGGAAGGCGGACGCGCTCGGTCAGCCGGCCTGTCAGCTTCGGCACGCACCGGCAACATGCAGGTGAGCACTTCACTTTACTGACAGGGAGCACCCATGCTCGACTTTCACGAATTGGCGCGAGACGGCGAGGACCTGGAGCAGCTGGTTCGCGAACTGGCTCTGGCCCTCGGCTACCGAGCGAGGTGGTCGGGGCGAGGAGCAGACGGCGGGCGCGACCTTCTCCTGGAGGAGTCAGGGGATGTGCTGCTGGGGGCGAAAACACGTAACTGGGTCGTCTCATGCAAGCACATGAGTCACGCCAAAGATGGCGCCGGACGCGCGGTGAGCGGTGAGGATGTCGGGAGTGTCGGCGGCATCGTGGACGCCGTCGCCCAACATGAAGCAGACGGCTTCCTCCTCGTCTGCTCCACTCAGCCCTCGAGCGCCCTGGTCTCCCGCTTGGAGTCGATCGAGCGGGGCAAAGGTGTGCACACTCATGTCTGGGACGGGGTGGAGCTCGAGCGCATGCTCACCAGTCCACGGGGGTGGGCGGTGGCCCAGCGGTTCTTCCCCGTGAGCGCCGAGGCCAGCGGGTGGAAAGTCTTCGCCACCGGCGAGCCGAACCGGTTCATCGGGATCCTTCGAGGCTTCTACCTGCACATCTCCAACCGGCACGGAAGTAAACTCGGGTACCAGCTCAACAGCATCACCGAGCGCCTGGATCGGGTCGGCTCCATCGAGTTGCCGGTGGGCCATGAGATCCGCCCTCGTGGCGTGTTCTACGACGACAAGCACGGCGGATTCGTCTGGTACGTCGACTACCTCTACGGACCCCGCAGCTGGCAGCGTGAGGAGATCGAGCCGCCGATGGATGAGACCATGCTGCTCCGGCAGCTTGGCGACGGCGGGGTTTCCTACGACGACGGCCAGCTCGACGACTTCGAGGTCGTCTTCAGGAGGGTCGACCGGGGTCACGATGCCTACGACGCGGACCACTACAGGTACTACGAGCGCCTCCCCCGCTACGTCTAGCCTCGATCTTGCGTGGCGGTCCGCCGACGGAGTCGGTGGACCGTTTTCGTTCTGTGGGCCGAGGTAGGCAGGCCGGGGGCCCGAGTGTCGTCTCGGGGTGATGCCGGGTTCCACTGCTCCGGGTGGTGTGATGCTGTCGTAGGGACGGGTGAATCTGCTGGTCAACCGGGGGTTGGCAGGAGTGCGAGCTGTTCGAGGCCGGCCACAGGCACTCACATCAACAATGAGCCGCGCTCACTCGTTCAGAGACTGACCTCCGATAGAGGACCGAACTGGCTAACGTTCGGGTATGGATGACGTACTCTCCGGGCCGGGCCTCACTTCAGATCTGTCCCGTCTCCGCTTGCGCTTCGACTCCGAGACCTCGCTTGTCGCCATGGACGCCGACGACGAACCGGCAGTATTGGAATGGCAATGCCACGCCGTGCTGCCGTTATGGGAGCCGGAGGACGAAGACGCAGTCGCTGACAACATCAGGCTGTCCGTTCCAGATGCCTCGCTCTCACGGAGTTCACAGGGCGAACGCGAAGAACTGACCGTCTTCGCCATGTCCGGGCTCACACTGGACCTGGGGCGCATCGACCGCATCTACGACTCCTTGGACGCAAGATCATCCGACTACGAACACTTCGCCCGACTGTTCGATCCGTCGGGAGACATGGGTCTCCACCCCGATTTTGAGGAAGGCTTGATCGTCGGCGCACATGTGGTCATCATCGACCGCGTTCGCCTCGCGCCGGCCTGGCGCGGCCATGGCGGTATCGGGCGACTCCTGATCGCCCGCTCACTGCGCTGGCTGGCAAGCTCCGCGGCCCTCGTGGCCACGCATCCCTTCCCGATCGAGATCCCCCTCGACGACCGCGACGACGAACAGAGAGTCGAACGGGAAAAGGCCAGCGTGCAACGTACCTGGCAGTCCTTGGGCTTCGAGCCCTTCCGCGAGGATCTGTGGGTGATGAAGCCCCACCTTCGGGCCCATCAAGACGCGGCCGCGCAACTGGAGGCAGCCTTCTCCGAATACCTGGTCTGACGATTCTGATACCAGGATCGGCGATCGAAGTTGGTCGCAGTCTGAAGACCCTTTCGCGCGAGGGATTCGGCGAGCAGGGCACGCCTGGCACAGCGGGGACGGCGACACCCGTGGCGCAGCCTATGCCGGTGGGCGGTTTTCCTATTGGTGCCGGTTTGCGGTGGCGCGCATCGCACGCCGGAGGGTTGCAGTTCGGGTTGCGTTCGCTCGCGTTCAAGACCGTCCGATGGACGTACTGATCACCGCTACGTCCCAGCTCAGAACGGTGACGAACCCCCGCGTACGCCGGAACGGAGAGTTGGAAAGCGTGTTGGGGGCAACCCCTCACGAGTTCGAATCTCGTATCCTCCGCCAGTGCCTCACCGGGCACGACGTCCGAAGGGCCCTACCGCAAGGTGGGGCCCTTCGACGTTCGAGGTGGTGCCAGCGGCGCGGCCCTGCACAGGCTGGCGGCCGTCGGTATGCCCCGGCATCCGTACTCCTAGACCACGCGCAGGCGGTCCTTCGCTAGATACACCACGTCGTGGGCTGGCAACGCTGGGCACGCTGCCAGAACCACGACGCCGCTCTCGTTCCCCTTGTCACCCGCGTGGGATCGGTGAGGACGTCCGTCCGGAATCCCGGGTTCCCTACGCCAGCGACAACGATCATGGCTACGGTGAAGGACCGACGGTCACATCCTCGGGTGTCGACTCCTGTGGGGGGATGTCATGGGGAAACGCCGCGGCTTTTTCGCGGAGCTGAACTACCAGGCGCAGCAGACGGAGAAGCGTCGGCGTCAGCAGGAGGCCGCTGCACGTCGCGCTCACCTTGCGGCGCAACGCCAGGCGGAACGAGCGTCGAAAGCCTACGAGCGCGAGCAGGCAGCAGCGGCGCGCGCCTCCGCCGTGGAGAAGAAGGCCGCGGAGCGTGAGGCTGCACGGCTCCACGTGGAGTCCAGGCTCGCCGAGGTCGAGTCGATGAACGCCAACCTGGCCGGCGACCTCGCCGACATCGACGGTCTGCTCGCGTGGGCCCTGGAGATGGACGACTACGTCGATCTCGAATCCCTGAAGATCTCGGTAGTCGAGCATCCTCCGTTTGCACCCGGTCGACTGGCCGATCCGGCCCCAGCGGTTCCGAAACCGGACGACGTTCCTGAACCCGTGTACGAGGAGCCACCCGCGCCCGGCGGGCTCTCCGCCATGCTCGGCGGCAAGAAGCGGCACCAACAGGCTGTCGAGAAGGCCCGGACCGCCTTTGCGGACGCCCATCACCACTGGGAGCGTGCCAGGGGCGCCGCCCACAGCAGCTACGTCAAAAAGGTGGCCCAGCGTGATAAGTCCGAAGAGAAGCGTGTGGCGGAACTGTCAGCGGCAGAGGAGAAGTACAAGCAGGAGTGCGAGAAGCGCGAGGCCAAGGCGTCGGATCACAACGCTGAGGTCGCCAAGCTGATCAACGGTCTTGCCTTCGATGTCGAATCCGCTATCCAGGAATACGTCGGCATCGTGCTGTCCAACTCGCTCTACCCCGAAGTCTTCCCCATCGAGCACAACCACGTGTTCAGCCTCGCGTCCCGCGAACTCTCGCTCGAAGTCAGTGTTCCGGAGCCTTCGTCCATGTCTTCGGTGAAGGCATACCGGTACGTGAAAGCGAAGGACGAGATCACTTCGACCAAGCTGCCCGTTCGCGAGAAGAAGGAGCGGTACGCGAACGCGGTCTGGCAGGTCGCGGTCCGCTGCCTGCACGAGGTCTTCGAGGCCGACCGCGCTGGCAAGGTCCACTCGATCGCGCTGGCGGTCGGCGTCGACACGGTCGACACTGCGACTGGCCGCCCGACCACCGTTCCGCTGGTCTTCGTGGCGGCGGAGCGTGAGACCTTCAACAGCTTCGACCTGACCAAAGTAGTCCCCCAGGACACATTGGGGCACCTCGGTGCCGCAATGTCAAAATCGCCGTTCGACCTGCTCCCGGCGGACACCAGTCGCGGCGTCCGCGTTCGGGGACATTGACGATGCGTTTCAACCCACCACCAGGGTGGCCCACGCCGCCCGAAGGCTGGACACCCCCGCCAGGATGGAACCCTGACCCGGCCTGGCCAGCCCCGCCACACGGCTGGCGCCTCTTCCTGCCCGACGACAGGGATGCGGACGTCGATGCCAGCAAGCCCGGGACCGGCCAGGCCACCGGGGTGCCCACGCAATCGGCACAGGGCGCGCCGGAAGCACGGCAGGAGCCCGCCCCAGCCAACCCACCCACTCCGCAACCACACCACAGAGTCGATCCCGCGCCGCTGCTGGCCCGCATCGCCAACCTCGAAGCAGCGCTCGGCGCCGCACAAGGTGGCACCGACATCGTCGACCTCAGCGATCAGCGCGCCCTGCAGGATGTCGGCATCTATCGCTATCACCATCCCTTGGAAAACGCGGCGGCCTACAAGGACCGGTTGCACAGTCTCGAAGGCAAGATCGACGAAGCCGTCAGGAGCGGTCGCGCGATCCTCGCAGCCGACATGTTCACCTTCGACGGTTCTCTGGCCCGGGGACGGAAGCTGGTTGGCGACCTGTCGAAGCTGATGTTGCGGGCCTACAACGCCGAGGCCGACAACTGTGTCCGCTCGCTGCGGTCGGGGAACGTGCGCACTGCGCTGAAGCGGATGGAGTCGGCGGTCACCGCGATCGAGAGGCTCGGGGCGATCATGGAGATGCGGATCAATCCCGAATACCACGCGCTGCGCGTCACCGAGCTCGAACTGACCGCCGACTTCCAGATGAAAGTTCAGGAGGAGCGCGAACACGCCCGCCAGGAACGCCAGCTCCTCCGCGAACAGCGCAGAGCAGAGCAAGAGTTGGCCGTCGAGAAGGAACGACTCGAGAAGGAAAGGGCCCACTACATCAGCGCCCTGGCATCCCTCCGCGCCAAGGGTGACAACGCCGCCGCCACGGAACTCTCCAGCCGCCTCGCCGACATCGAGGAGGCCATCAAGGCCAACGACTACCGCATCGCGAACATCCGGGCGGGCTACGTGTACGTGATCTCCAACGTCGGAGCGTTCGGTCCGAACATGGTCAAGATTGGCATGACCCGCCGCGTCGATCCAATGGACCGAGTCCGGGAACTTGGTGACGCTTCCGTGCCGTTCCGGTACGACGTCCATGCCTTGTTCTTCTCCGAGGACGCCGTGACTCTGGAGGCACAACTCCACAAGGCGTTCGCCGACCGGCGCGTCAACTTCGTCAACCAGCGGCGCGAGTTCTTCTTCGCCACTCCCTCCGAAGTCCGGGAACTCCTGGCGGACAAGGTGGGCGGCCTGCTCGAGTTCACGGAGGAACCCACGGCGCTTGAGTATTTCCAGAGCCGCAACCGCTGGCCTCAGCAGAGCTGAACGCGGTCCCGGTAAACGACCCCTGTCCGGGCGTGGAGGAACTTCCCTGGACGTGGGCGGCCTCGGTCTCACAGTTCACGGTCACGAACCTCCGAGGCGGAACGGGCGGGTGGGAGTACGTTCCCGATCGACGCTCGGCCGGACGGGGAGGACCGGAGGTTTGCAGTTTGGGTTGCGTTCACCCCTGTTCGGAGGGGTCCGAGGTGCATCAGCAGGCCCCTTCCCGCCCTAGTACTCCAGTCGCAGTTTGCTATCACCGCTGGTCAGGTGCGCCTTTCTGAGTGTACTGGGCCGACGTGCCGTCAGGTGCGGGCAGTTCGTGACCTTGGGTGCGGTTGGCCGTTGTGCTTGTCGTGCAAGATGATGTGCAGCCCGATGTCTGGTCGGCGGAGCTGGAAGAACTGCTGGTACGCATCGGCCACCGGTTCGGGCGGGTGGATCTGCGGCGGCGGATGCGCGCCTACGTGCGTGGCCTGCTGGGGCCAGTGGCCCGGAAAAACGGTTGGCAGCTGGCGGAGTACGTCGGCCACAGTAATCCGGCCGGCTTGCAGCACCTGCTGGGCCGGGCCTGCTGGGACCCCGACGAGATACGTGATGACCTGCAGGAATACGTTGCCGAGACGCTCGGCGGTCCGGGCGGTGTGCTGATCATCGACGACACCGGGTTCATCAAGAAGGGCGTGACCTCGGCCGGGGTGCAGCGGCAATACTCCGGCACCGCGGGACGCACCGAGAACTGCCAGATAGGCGTCTTCGCCGCCTATGCCTCGCCGAAGGGACGGGCGCTGGTGGACCGGGATCTGTACCTGCCGAAGTCCTGGACCAGCGACCCGGACCGCTGCGCCGCGGCGAAGATCCCCGCCGAGCGGGAGTTCGCCACCAAGGGCGACCTGGCGAAAGCCATGGTGATGCGGGCACTGGCCTCGCCCCTGCCCATCGCCTGGGTGAGCGCCGATTCCGCCTACGGCCAGGAATGGCGCTTCCGCCACATGCTGGAGGAGACCGGCGTGGGCTACGTCCTGGCGGTGCCGAAGTCCCAGCACGTCCGCGGCATGGGCCGCATCGACTTCGCCATCGCCCAGGCCCCCGACGAGGTATGGGAACGCCACTCCTGCGGCCAGGGCGCGAAGGGCAATCGTGTCTACGACTGGGCCGCAGCCCGTCTGCCCGCGGTCGACGATTTCGACGGCGATCACCCCACCCACCACCGATGGGTCCTGGCCCGCCGCAGCCTGGCCCGCCCCGACGAGATCGCCTACTACCTAGCCTACGCACCCGCCGGCACCAGCGTCGCCGACCTGGTGCGCATCGCCGGAACCCGGTGGGCGATCGAGGAAGCCTTCCAGGCAGCCAAGAACGAATGCGGCCTGGACCAGTACGAAGTCCGCCGCTACCCGGGCTGGTACCGGCACATCACGTTGGCCATGCTCGCCCACGCCTTCCTCGCCGCCACCGCCGCCCAGGCTGGCGCAAGGGGGGCAGCAGAAACGGTTCCGGCCACCTCGTCCCGCTCACCGTGGCAGAGATACGGCGACTCCTGGCAGCTTGCTCCGCTTCACCGGCACACCTCCACATCACCGCTCACGCGATGAGCTGGTCCAGATGGCGACGCCGCCACCAGGCCACCGCGCGCCGCTGCCATTACCGCACCCGAGGTCACGAACTGCCCGCACCTGACGGCACGTCAGCCCAATACACTCAGAAAGGCGCACCTGACCAGCGGTGATAGCAAACTGCGACTGGAGTATTAGGAGGAGACTGGTCGGGGAATTTTCCGGAGGACCATTTCCATCTGCCTATACTATTGGAGCCTCCGCACTTCCCGGATGGACAACCTCATCCCGCCCTCACCGTCTCCCAGGCCAGGGTAATCGACGAACCTGGAAATTCCGCGAAAGAGGTCACGTGCATCGGCGGCGATCGCCTCGGGCTCGTCGCGGCACAGAACGTTCAGCGCGGCGGCCAGCGCCATGGCGACCATCCTCCGCATGCTCTCCTCGCTGCGCTGACGCGCTTTTTCGTCTGGAAATGATTCTGCTCGACCGAGAAGATCGCGTTGGGCGATGAGCAGCCGTTCACGTACGAAACACCCTTCCAAACATGCCAACATCCGACTTTCCGTCATGTCCAATCGATCCGGATTTCAACGGGATCGCACCACCGCCCCGTACCGTCCTCGCATCCGGTCGATGGCTTCGAGCGCGGCAACAGCGCTCTCCTTATCACCGATTCGGTGATACAGATCGGCGGCGAGTTCCAGGTTCTCCAGGGCCTCGGTGTTGCGGCCCACCTGGAGAAGTGCAGACGCGAGACCACTGAGCTCGGCTGCCAGACCGTGATCGTCCTTGACTTCGAGAAATGCCTCCAGGGCCAGGGTGTGCAGCCGTACGGCCTTGTTCCACTTGCCCTGGCGCTGGCGCACTAGTGCCATATTGCCCAAAGTCATCGCTTCACTGCGGCAGTCGGCCAACTGCCGGAAAGTGCTCAGCGCTTCCTGCTGTGCGGCGAGAGCCGCGTCGAACTCCCCGACCACGCTCAGCGCACTAGCGAAGTTGGACAACTCAACTGCCTTCTCATGATACATGAGCAGACCGTCGGTCATGTCGAGCGCACGCTTATGCAGTTCCAGGGCCTGCTCGGCTTTCCCGTCATCACTCGTCGCCCTGGCGAGGCCGCCCAGGGCTTGGGCGTAACTGCGTAAATCGCCCTCTTTCCGGAAGATCTTCGCAGCCTTGCGGAAGGTACGCGAAGCCTCCTGCAGACGGCCCAGCTCGGTCAGTGACTCGGCGGTGTTGCTCAGAGCACGCCCCACTCCGACCCTGTCACCGGCAGGTTTGAACAGCCGCGCCGCTTGGTTGTGAGCCGCCACGGCCTGCTCGAACTTGCGCTGCTCGTGGAGCGACAGTCCGAGGTTGTTCAGCGCGCAGGCCAGGGCTCGACGCTTCCTCAGTGTCCTGCAGATCTTGATGACTCGGTGGTACATACGGACTGATTTGCGCAATTTACGCATGTTTCGAAACACCTCTCCGAGAGAGCTCAGAAGAGACGCTTCACGAAAGCTGTCCTCTCGCCTTCGGGCCGACCGGATTCCCATCACCAGCACCGACTGGGCATCGTCCAAATATCGTGCCTCCACCAGGAATTGCGCGACGGGCACGGCCAAGGCCACGCACATCAGGTCGTCCTCGGCCGCGTGAGCCCACCTGGCGGCCGCGACCAGGGTGGGTCGCTCGGTCTCCAGCCACTGCAGCGCCGAGGCTCGATCGGGGAAGAGCGGCTCGGGCTCCCCCTCGGGTCGCGGTGCCACTGGGGCGAAGAGCCTTTCGCATGCCAGGGAGGCCGTCTGGTGAATATGAACAAGCAGTCGCATGAGGCTCTCGCCCCACGAGTCGTTGCCCGACGTGAGCTGGTCCCGGGAGTAGACGCGTACGAGACTGTGCTGCTGCCAGCGGCCGTACGGTTCTCGCGGCTCGACCATGTACCGACGGGCCAGATCCAGCAACAGCCGTTCGGTTTTCTTACTGCTCTCGCCGTACAGCTGGGCGGCGGCCTCGGTAGAGAACTCCGGTGCCGGATGCAGAGACATCAGCCGAAAGAGCTTCGCCTGCTCCTTGGTGAGCTTTCGGTAGGACAGGTCGAAGGCTGCGGTCACGGCGCGCTTCTCCCGGCTCAGCACGCCGAGTCGGGAATGCGCGTCCTCAAGGTCTCGGCGGAGCTGGGACAAGCGCCGGGACGGCACGTCCGCGAGCAAGGACGCCAGAATGCGTAGGGCCAGCGGCAGGCCGCCGCACAACGCCACGAGCCGGTCGGCGTCATCGGTCTCATCGGCGATCCGCGAGTCCTTGGGCAAAGCCGTCCGGAGGGCTTCGTCCAGCAGTTCCCTCCCCTCGTCTGCGGGCAGCTCTCGCAAGGTCAGGGCAAGTGCATCCAGCTCCGTGAGGGAATGCCGCGAAGACACGAGTGTGGCCGTGCTCCCGTCACCCGGCAGGAGATGGCGGATCTTTCCAGTGGCCGGTACATCATCCAGGACCACGAGCACCCGTCGCCCAGCGGCGGCCAATGCGCCGAGCGCGGAGCGGTAGATGCGTGCGCGGTCCTCGATCCCGGGAGGGATATGTTCCGGGGGGATGCCGAGCGCCCGCAGGAGGACGCTGAGCGCACGCTTCGGCGACACCTTGCGCTCTGCGTCATATCCGTGAAGATCAACGAAAATAGCCCCGCCAGGGAACCAGCCTTCTTCCCGCAGCGCCCGATGCGCGGCCTGTAGCACGAGCTCGGTCTTGCCCACCCCGGCGAGCCCGGACACCAGCGCAGTGCCAACCGTGCCATCCGGTGCTCCCGGTGCCAGGGCTGCGAGTACTTGCTCCAGCTGGGGGCGTCGGCCCGCGAAGGGCACCGACTGCCGGGGAAGCCCGGCGAGCGCCGGGTCCGGGCGGTCCGGGAGTGCCAGAGTGACGGCCCGCCCCTGGATGACGACACCGAAGAAAACCCCTCCGCCGATGTGGTTCTCGGTGCTGTCTGTCATTCGTCGCCGTGCCTGTGCCGATCGACGGCCCTGCTGAAGGCAAGAACTTCGGCAGTGGTGAACATGCTCCTGTTCTCCTCGGTGACCACATATCCGACCTCGCGCCAGGCATGGAGGAATGCGGGGTCGATGCCCATCTCTTCCGCACGCTCCACCATGTCCAGCATCATGCCGTCGAAATACTCCTTGGTGAGAGGAGTGGGTTCGTCGGCGTCCGGGTCGAAGAACAGCGGGTCGTCCGCTCCCGGCTCACGGCCGAACTTTTTCCTGAAAGCGTCCGTTTGACGTTCCATGCCTTCACACAGCTTCTGTCCATGCGGGGTGTCGGTCGAGAACCGAACTACAGAACTGCCATCCGCGTTCCAGATTCGCTCGACAGGACGGTCGAACCGGCGGTGCGCGGCGGCGGTCCTGCCAGACTTCTTGCAGACCTTGTCCAGTACCGCCGCACGCCGTTCGGCCCATCGCTCGTCCGACTCCTCCTGGGTGCCGTCCACGTGGTCGGCACCGTCCGTCTCCGCGAGATCGGCGGCGCTCCCCCGAACGGCGGCACTCAGGTGCATTCTGCTACGCATACCCGCCCAGTCCAGCAGGTCCGGGGTGAACTCTGCGCCCAGTGTGGACACCTTGGGAATACCCAGTTCGAAGGCCAGGCGCGGCAGCGCGAGACCGGGAGAGCTGGTCCACAGCAGGGCATCCGAGGAGATCGACTCGGTGAACGCAGGCAATGCGAAGAGGTACCCAAGGGTGTCGGCGGCGGACATCTCCAGCTCGGGGGCGACCAGTAGGACGTCGAGCACCGGCACCAGCATCGACTTCTCGTCCAGGGAGAGAGCCCACGCCGTGGCGTGTTCACCCATGTCCGACAGCGGCTCACCCGGCTTCGTCAGGAGCACTGCGTACAACGCCGGCAGTAACGTCGCGGGTTCCTCTTTCACCGGCAGCCCAGTGTCTTCGAACCGGCGCAGCCCATCGCGGAGAACGGCACACGGCGTGTCGTCAGCCCAAGTCTCCTCCGCCGCATCCTTCCAGAATCGCTTGACCAGCTTCTTCGCGTCCCCCGGCGGTTCGGGAAGCTGCAAGTCCAAAGACGGCCCATGGAGCGCGCGGCAGCCTTGGAGGGCTGTCGCAGGGAGCAGCCGCCGGGGCAGGCGGCTCTGATCGAGTCCGGCTACTTCGAGCCTGCCCGTGAGCGCCAGCATCAGTTCCCCATCATCTACCGGAAGCCCCAGTTCTTCGCTGGCCGAGACGACTTCTTGTACGAAGCGCTGTACGCCCTTCCCGTGCACGGTGCCGCGCAGGAGTCGGAGCCACGCGTCACGCGCGTTGGCGAACTCGAACTCGTCCCGAAATCTCGCAGGCCAAACCGTTCCCAGGAAGAGCGCGTCTAGTGGGTCGATCGCCTGGTACCACCTCGGACCAGTCCCCTCCCGCTGGGCGCATCCCAGCTCCGCATAACCGAACGCATAGGCACCAGCCAGGCTGAGTTTCCCCGGTGCGTTCAAGCACAACAGCCGCCCGAGGGCCGCTTCGCCGAGTGCGCGCGGTTCACCAACCCCCGGGCTTCCGCCCGAGGGGTCCGACGCCGCGCTCCGTACCCGCTGTTTCTGCTTCTTCCTCGACGCCCTGCCCATATCGCCTCCTACGCCACAGGATGACGCACTGCGCCGGACGAAACCGCCGTTCCCTGGAAGT
Organism: Actinacidiphila sp. bgisy145; assembly: GCF_057708125.1. Taxonomy (NCBI): domain Bacteria; kingdom Bacillati; phylum Actinomycetota; class Actinomycetes; order Kitasatosporales; family Streptomycetaceae; genus Actinacidiphila; species Actinacidiphila sp. bgisy145. The sequence goes on along the minus strand of NZ_JBYIRL010000062.1, from coordinate 4,900 downwards.
CTCAATCAACGGTGCGATCGATCTGACCGCGGCGGCCACGGCAGAGCAGCAAGGGCTGACGTCGTCACAGGGCAGGGCACGGCAGTGGTACAAGCCCGAACCGGCACGAAATCGGCGCGGCGGTTGCGGTTCTGGTGTATTCACCATTGATCAGGCGAGTGGCCGTTGATGGACCCCATCGATACGGCGTGTGACGCAGGGGAACATCCCGTATGCAGCCACCGGCGTAGGGGGCGGGCCGTGTCTGACTCGATAGCCGTATCGACGGGCGTCCAGCCGATCAGCTTCGCCGTGCACGCAGTCCGCGGGGGAAAGCTCGGCGGAGCGACCACACTGTGGCAGTCCAAGTACCTCACTCGACAACGCGCCGAAGACAGCCGTCAAGATCGGCCACACCAGCTCCGGATGAATCTGTGCATCCCTTCTAAAATGGACGGTCCCATACTGGCATGTGACACACATGGACGAAGACGACGGAAAGGAACACAACCTCGCCAGCGCACTCGGGGCACGCCCGCGTCCTAGTGATGTTGTGGTCGTTGTGGCTGTAGATATCCGGGTTCGCCGGCGCTGACGGTCAGGAGCCAGAAAAGCAGGTATCCGCCCGTCCCGGCGCGCCAGAAGTCAGGGGCGCAGGCTGCCCACTGCCGACGCGGGTGCTCAGGCATGAACGGTTCGGCGGCGCAGGCCTCGCAGGGTTCCAGGAATGGCGATGATGCCCTCCTCGGTGCCCTCGTCCCACTCATGCCCCCAGGCGACGTCATCCTCATCAAAGCCACCGCTCCGTCGACGTCGAACGCGTCGCCGACAAGCTGCGAGTCCGCGCCGAGCCGGACAGAACCCTCTGCGGGTGGACAAGTACCGCTCGGTGTTCGCCGCCGACGTCACCGACGAAGAGGCTGCGGCAGGGGCCGCTAACCAGCGTCCCGCCTCCGCCGGCGCGTTCGGTGAGCCGCTGTCGGTCGAGTCCGGTTGGAAGCCTGCCCACCTGGTGGGTCGCCCCGAGCGCGCACAACGCCATCAGCCCCGAGTATCCAGAAGGCGACCGCTGAACGAATCCGCGCGAAGACGACCGTTCTCGACGGAGGCTCCCACTCGATAGCCATCTCCCAGTCCCGGGAAGCCGCCGATGTCACTATCGAGGCGGTCAAGTCCATCTCCTGAACCCCCGTCGGCTACACCCGGAACGGCTTGCCGGTGAAGCCCGGCGCCACGGGTACCTGTCCCCCGAAGGGAAGGTCGCCCGCACGGGCGGCTCGTCCGCACGGCGCAGAAGCCACGTCACGAAGCAGCCCGCCGCAGGCGGGCGGCTGGTCGCCCGGCCCGCCCGCCTGCGGCGTCGCGCGTCTGCACCCTCCGCCACTCGTCCGGGCGAAGGCCGCAGACGATATCCCGGGACTCGTACCACCGAAACAACACCGCAGGTCCACGTGGACTCACTCAACGTCGCTGCCGGCGGCGGCTTCTTCAAGTCGAGCCCATCGCCAGCGCCATTTGCCTGGGGCCAAAGGCGTTCACCGAGCGGTCGCATACGCTCCAGCGCCAGGCCAGAGCCGTGTCGAATCCCGCTGGATCGAGTCGAGCCCCCGTTGGTTCCCCCAGGGACCGCACTCGACAGTCGCATGTCCGGGGTCACCACCGTGCACAACACCGACCGTATTCCCGTGTACCGGCTGACCAGGCGTCGCGTACGATCCGGTCGCGAGTCCCCGTTCAGGGACGTGGAGCAGCGTTTGGGGTGGGGACAAATGGAATTCCGGCGAAGAGCCCTGGTGTGCGCGGCCGTGCTGGCGGGTGTCGCGGGCGGACTGGCGCCGTTGGCGGGCGCGGCGGCCGACAGTGCGCCGGCCAGCCTGTACGTAGCCGAGGCCGACGGGTGCAGTGTGAGCGGACCCGGTACGCAGACGGTGCCGTTCTGCACGGTCCAGGAAGCGGCCGACGTCGTCTCGCCAGGGCAGACGGTGCACATCGCTCCGGGCGAGTACAGCGGCCCGGTGTCCATCACCCGGTCGGGCACGCCCGACGCTCCGATCACCTTCACCGGTACCGGCAGCAACGCCAGGGACATCCACGCAGTCCTCGATGTGAGCAAGGGTTCTGCCCCCGCCCTCACCTTGTCTGGCGTCCATGACGTCACCATCGCCGCTTTGGGCGTCAGCGACGAAGCGGGGACCGACGGCGTGGCCGTGCTGGGCTCTCAACGGATCGCACTCACCGGGGATTCGGTCAGCCGTCTGGTCATGACGCCGCAGTCACCCGCGGGCCCTACCGCGTCGTTCCGTGTCGACGGCTCCTCCTCGGACGTGTCGATCACCCGGAGCAAGACCAGTACCGATCACGGCATCGGCGTGATCGTGGAAGCCGGTGCCCGTGACGTCACGGTCGCCACCAACGCCCTGAACGCCGACACGCGCGGGGGCATCCGGGCCACGGGAGCCGTCGGGCTGGTGCTCACCGGCAACACCGTCGAGGAGAATCCCTGCGCCACGGGCATCCTCCTGGACGGCGCCACCACGGCGACGGTGACGGACAACGCGCTGCGGTCCATGGGGACGGGAGAAGACAACTGCACCGTCACCCCGCTGCTGTCGGTGGCCGCGGACACGGTCGACACCGTGCGGGGCGGCTACAACGCGGTGGACACGGTGAACACACCGGCGAACAGAGCTCCGAAACGGCCCGCCTACTCCTGGGCCGGCACGGACTACGCGACCGCCGCCGCGTTCGGCGCCGCGGTACCCGGGCTCGGCGCCCACGACCTGGACTTCACAGACGCGCCGAACGCCTGGTACACGCCCCCCGCCGGGTCACCGCTGATCGACTCCGCGGACACGAGCGCCCCCGGCATCACCCCGCTCGACTTCCTCGGCTACTCCCGCGCGATCGACGACCCCGAAGTCCCCGACAGCGGGACCGGAACCGGAACGATGGACCGCGGCGCCGTCGAGACGCAGAGCACGCTGATCGTCTCGCCGACCTACACACCGGTCGACGCGAGGTGTCCGGCGCCGTGCACTGTCACCGTCGGGGTAAGGACGCAGGACAGCTGGGGCGAGGACGTCAGCACCGCCGTCGACTTCGGCGAAGGCGACGGCGCCCAGCCCGTCACCGACGGCACCGCGTCGCACCAGTTCACCGTGCCCGGCACGTACACGGCGACCGTCACCGCCACCAACAGCGACGGCCTGCGCAGACAGGACACACAGCAGGTGGTCATCGGCACACCCCTGACACCGTCGGTGTCCCTCGCGTGGGACTACACCATCGGCCCCAGGCTGGACGACGCGAACGTCTACGACTCCGGGAGCGTCACGGTCACGCCGTCCTTCGGTTCGGGCGCCTGGCAGGTGGCGCAGGCCACCTACGACTTCGGCGACGGCACCGCGCCCGTGACCCTCACCGGGAGCGAGGCTCGCCAGCCCGACACCCACAGGTACACCGCTCCCGGCACCTACACCGCCACCGTCACCACGACCGACCTGCTCGACCGCACCGCGACGGCATCCACCACGTACACGGTCGGCGATGTCGTCGTGCCGCAGACGCCGGTGCGGATCTACGACAGCCGCACCATCGCGAACCCGATCCCGGCACACGGCACCCTGACGCTCTCCCGCGACGAGTTCGCCCTGCCCGACGACGCCACCGTGCACGGCTTCTACCTCACGGCCACGGTGACAGGCGCCAAGGCCGGAGGCGTCCTGTCGGTCTACCCGCACGGCACCACCCGGCCGCAGTCGTCCGTACTGAACTTCCCCGCGGGACAGAACACGGCCAACACCGTCCTGGCCGCCCCGGGTCCGGACGGGAAGGTCGACTTCTACAACAGCAGCGCCAAAAGCATCGACCTCGTCCTCGACCAGTTCGGCGTTGAGGCCGGCGCGACGGCCGGCTCCGTGCGGACGGGGGACACGTATTCCCCCGTCTCCCCGGCGCGCATACTCGACACCCGCGTCGGCACGGGAGCGGCCAAGGGCGCGGTGGCAAGCAAGGGCAACGTGACCTTCAAGGCGGCCGGCATCGCAGGGGTACCGTCCAACGCCGCGGCCGTGGTGCTCAACCTCGCCGCCACCGACACCAAAGCCGCCGGTCACCTGACGGCCTACCCGCACGGAACGACATACCCGAGCACCTCGAACCTCAACTGGGCCACCGGCCAGACTGCGTCGAACCTCGCGGTGGTACCGCTGACCGACGGAAAGATCGTCGTCAACAACGGCAGCACGGCCGCCGCCGACCTCTTCGCCGACGTCGTCGGCTACTACCACCAGTACGGCACCGCCGCCGTCATCGTGCCCACGCCGTCCCAGGTACGCGTGCTCGACACCCGAACCGGCGCCGGCACCGCGGGCAGGATCGCCGAGGTCCCCGCCAAGGGAACCGTACGGCTCGTCCTCGCCGGCGCCAACGGGCTCCCCGCCACCGGAGTCACCGCGGCTGCCCTCAACCTCACCGTCACCCACCAGACCGGCACCGGCCACATCATCGCCTACCCCGACGGCACCGCCCTCCCGAACTCCTCCAGCGTCAACTACCGCGCCGGACAGACCACCGCCAACGCCGCCATCGTGCCCGTCGGCGCGAACGGCGCCATCGACCTCTATAACAGCGGACCGAGTTCCGTGGACCTCATCGCCGACCTGTCCGGCTACTACTACGACGACCCGCGCGACTAGGCAACGCCTCTGGTCTCAGTCCTGGTCTCGTTCAGCCAGGTCCGGGGCCGTCCACGGCTTGGCTGAGCAGCAACTCCGTCGCGGGTCAGGGCACCCTCGCTCCTCCCCGGATACCAAAACGATCCGTTGGAAAGCGTGTTGGGGGCAACCCCTCACGAGTTCGAATCTCGTATCCTCCGCACCGGCCCACCAGCCGAAACGTGGCCCCCGACCGCTCCGCGGCC
>NZ_JBYIRL010000061.1:0-39244 GCF_057708125.1 Actinacidiphila sp. bgisy145 | reverse complement strand
CCCCCCCCCCCCCCCCCCCCCCCCCCCCCCCCCCCCGGCGCGCAGGGCAACTCCCCGGTCCGGGGGCCCGGTCAGCGCACCGAGAAGGACACCAGGCGCGCCGCGCCGGCCGCGGGCGCGTCGGTGGCCAGGGCGACGTAGCGGGCGGTCGCCGCGAGGGCCAGCGCCCGGTGCTGCCCGGACCCGGACAGGGTGCCCGCGCTCCGGTAGGCCACGCCGTCGTCGCTGACCTCGACCCGGCCGGCCGGGACCCGCCCCCCGGTCCACTCGGCGCGGACCTCGGTGAACGCCGCCGAGGCGCCCAGGTCCACCACCATCCGGCCGTGCGGGCCGGGGGTCCACGCGGTGTGCGGGTCGCCGTCCACGGCCGCGCGCGGGTCGGACATCCCCGCGGGCAGCGGGTTCGTCGGGAAGACGGTCCGGCCCAGCGCCAGGTCGTCCACCGGGAAGGCCGTCGCCCCGGGTAGCCGTACGGTGACGGTACCCCGCACCGTCGCCACCGCGTTCGCGCCCTGGCCGGTCACCCGCACCTGGCAGGACGCCCCGGACAGCCGCACGGTGGCGCCGTCCACCACCTCCGCGATCAGCCCGGCGGGCAGCTTGCGGCCCGCCAGCGGCTGAAGCGTCAGGCGCGGCGCCAGCAGCGCCGCCGACGCCGCGCCGAGCGAGACCTCCAGCGCGGTGCCGTCCGCGGTGACGGTCTGCCGGCCCTCGAACAGCACCCGGCCGCTGCCGGCGGCCGGCACCGCGACCGTGGTGGACACCGCTTCGCCCGTCAGGTTGAACACGCTGAGGTGGTCCTCCGTCAGCGCCGCCCGCACCCCGTCCGCGTCCGGCCGCGGCACCGGCCCCGCGGCCAGCCCGGCCAGGGTGCGCGCCGACGCACCGGGTATGCCCTCCACCAGCAGCGGGGCCGACGGCCCGTCGGCGAGCACCACGGTGTCGCCGTAGACCGACAGCGGCAGGTCGCCGCCGCGCACCACCAGCCCGGCCCGGCCGTCGACGTCGAGCCAGCCGCCGGTGCTGGTCAGGTCCGGGGTGGGCCAGGCGGCCAGGTCGGTCCAGGCCTGCCCGTCGGCCGAGCCCTGGACGACGTACTTGCGCCCGGCCGCCGCCTCCCAGCGGATCGTGACCCGGTCCAGCGACCGGCTCGCGCCGAGGTCCACCGCGAGCCAGCTGTCGCCCCGCTTGCGGTCGCCCTTCGCCACGGCCCACCGCGTGGTCGTGCTGCCGTCCACCGCGAGCGGGGCGCCCATCGCGGTGTCGGCGGAGGACGCGGTCGCGGTGCCGCCCTGCGCGAGGTCGCTGCCGTCGGCGCCGTCCCGCGCCTCGAACTCGTAGACCGAGTAGCCGTAGGTCGGGTCGCCCTGGACGCCCTGCATCCGCAGGTACCGCGCCTGGGTCCGGGTGAACACCAGCTGGTCCACCCGGCCGCCGGTCGTGGTGCCGCCGCCGTCGGCCGCCGCGACCGTGCGGCTGCCCTCGGCGCAGCGGTACGTGCGCGACCCGGTGAGGCCCGGCATGCCCGGCATGGTCAGGTTGTAGACCTCCAGGTGGCCCTCGCCGTCGCCGGTGCCGGTGGTGGCGTACACCACCGCGCCCGACGGCAGGGTGGTCAGGCCGGCGTACCCGGCGGCGCCCAGGTCCAGCACGGTCGCGCTGCCGTCGAAGCCGTCCCGCACCGCGTGGTACGCCCGCGCCTGCCGGCCGGCGACCGTGCCGGAGGTGGCCGGCAGGAACACCGGGGTGGCCGCGCTGAGCTTGAACAGCCAGTCGTCGTGCGCCGGCTGCCAGGCGAACTTCACGAACCCGGCCTTGCTGACCGCCCCCGCCCAGGCACCGGACGTCTGGTGCGAGAGCAGGCCCGGGCCCGCGCCGAAGTCCATGACGCCGGACGCCTGCTGGAAGAACTCCGCCTCCGACAGCGGCCGGACGCTGCGCCCCGACGCCGCCGCCCACAGGTGCAGCAGGTAGCTGATCGCGACCTCGGCGCGGGCCTCCGGCTCGTACTTCGGCTCACCGGAGAACTTCGCCAGCCGGTACTGCGGCGGGTAGCCCTGGTACGCCTCCAGCCGCTCCGCCATGGCCTGTTCGGCTCGGGCGGCGGCCCGGTCCCCGATCACCTGGGCCTGGAACGCCAGCGGGATCACGTCCCGCCCGTACAGGTGCTCCCGGTCGTTGATCATCGGCATGAACGGCTCGCCGGAGTCGCTCATCACGTTCAGGATGCTGCGCCACAGCGGGCCGGTGTTGGGCTGGTCGGTGACCACCTGCGGCAGGTCGGCGCCCGCGGTCAGGTAGTGGATCGCGGTCCGCGCGGAGGTGCGCCACACCTCCTCCTGGTAGTGCGGCTCGAAGGAGCCGTGGTTCTCCACGAGGAAGGTGTCCCACAGGTTGTGCCCGGTGTTGGTGCTGACCGCGGCGCCGTCCACGGTGGCCGGGTTGGCCAGGTCCGCCGCGGGCAGGCCGGTCTCGTTGCGCGCCCAGGACCGGTAGGCCGCCAGCCAGTCCGGGTAGCGCGGGTCGTCCTGCGCCCAGACCAGCGCGGGCACCAGCGACTGCGCGTAGACGCCCATCTCGTCGACCTTGGTGTCCCCGGACCAGCCGCCCTTGAGGCCGTTCGGCGTCCAGGGCGAGGACAGCGGGTCGTCGCCGGTGCCCAACGAGGTGGTGTAGGCGGCCTGTTCGCGGATCAGCGCGTCGACGTGCCCCTGGGTGGCGGCGTCGAGGTCGTCCCACAGCAGCCGGGCGGCGAGCGCGAAGTAGAGCTGGAAGGTGGTGTCGAAGAAGAGCGTCCGGCCCCACTCGGTGCCGCCGTTGTTCCGGTTGGAGACGGCGAAGTGCCGGATCGAGGCGACCGTGCGGTCCTTCAGCGTGGCCGCGTCGATCCCGGCCCGGTCGGCGTCGTAGCTGCCGTGGGTGAGCAGGACCGCGTTGCCCAGGACGACCGCGAAGCCGAAGTCGGTGGCGGTGTAGTAGCCCTTGGCCGCGTCCCACTGGGTCTCCGACCAGCGGGTGTGGTCGAGCAGGACCCGGTAGTAGGTGTCGGCGACCGGGTCGGCGGCCGCCTTGCGGCCGGTCGCGGAGGCGGTGGCGCCGGCGAGCGCGGTCGGCAGCGCGGCCAGCGCGGCCGAGGCGCCGAGCAGCTGGACGAACCGGCGCCGGTCGACGGGGAGTTGGGGGAGCTGGGGCACGTTCGACGCCTCTCGTGGTGCGGGTTGACGCAAGTCGGTTCGGATGGTGGGCCGTTGAGGTGGAGACGGAAGGGGAGCGGGGGAGCGCCGTGGTGGCGCTCCCCCCGGGCGGGCTATCCGGCGGTCGGCGTGCCGTCCTGCGCCGTCGCGAAGATGTGCAGGTCCTTGTCGGAGGGCAGCGTGATCGACGCGACCACCTTGGCCGGGTCCACCGGCACGCTCTGCTCGTCGACGTAGAAGGCGTGGTCCTGCCGGCCGACCGCCTGGTTGCGGTAGGTCATCGCGGCGACCTCGGTGTTGCCGGTGCCGGGCGCGGTGCCCCAGTCCGACTGCGCGAGCGTCGCGGTGCCGCTGCTGCCGTCGGTGTAGTGGATCGTCACGGTGCCGGAGTGGGCGCCGTTGGTGGCCGCGCCGAGGAAGCCGATGCGGGTGGCGCCCGACCGGTGCGGCATCAGGACGGTCTGGCCGAGCGCCCGCACGTTGTCGTTGCCGCACGGCTGCGCCTGCGGCCAGGTGAAGGACAGCCCGCCGACGCTGACGTCGGCGCCGGGAGTGAGCGGATGCGGGGTGGCCGCGGCGAGCGCGTCCGCCGAGTAGGTGTCGGTGCCGTTGTCGAACTGGCCGCAACCGCGGTTCGTGTCCGGCGAGATGCCCACGTCGTTGACGTAGTCCGACAGGTCGTCGGTGGCCCCGACGGTGAACTGCCCGGTGCCGGAGGTCCCGCCGGGCCCGGTCACCACGGCGACGCTCGCCGTGCTGCCCGGCTCGACCCGCCAGATGTTCCCCGGCCCCGAGGACGTCGAGACGGCCGGGCCGCTCGGCTCGGGCACCGTGAAGGTGATGGAGGTGTCCGACCAGTGGTCGATCCGCAGGGTGCCGAGGTCGCCCGCGCCGCCCCAGTGCACGCCGTTGTCGGACAGCAGCAGCTGCCGGCCGTGCGCGGAGGAGCCGAAGCCCTTGCCGGTGACGGTGACCTGCTGCCCCGGGGCCGCCTGCGCGGGCGAGACCGTGCTGACCGTCGCGGGCCGGGCGGCGTGGTCGGTGAGCGCGATGTCGTCGACGTAGCCGCGGTAGCCGCCGCTGCTGCCCGGGCGGTCGTAGTCCAGGTCGATCCGGACCACCTGCCGGCCCGCGGCCGCCTTCCCGAGGTCCACGCTGACCTGGTTCCACTGGTCGGGCTCCAGCGTGCCGCACTGTCCGGCGGCCGTGAGCGGGGAGCCGGGCAGGCCGTGCAGCGCGCTGCCGTCGGAGAAGACCAGGTCGAGCGCCACACAGCTGCTGTTGTCACCGCTGACACCCGGCGCCGAACTCCCTTGCGCCTGTGGGTAGATCCAGTACGTCAGCGTGGTGTCCCGGCTGGTGCGCACCGGCCGGGCGGCGAGGTCGAACAGCCGCATGGCGGCGTGGTCGTCGGCCGCGCCTTCGGCCTTGCCGGAGTACATCAGCGCGTTGGTGCCGTCGTGGTCGAGGACCTGACGGGCGCTGGCCTCCGGGCCGCTGGCGCTGCCGTAGGCGGTGACCCCGGAGATGCCGCCGCCGCCCGGTGAGGTGTCGACGCCGTCGACCCAGTCCGGTGCGGGCTGGCCGTGCTCGAAGCCGGTCTGGAAGAGGGTCCCGTCCGAGGGCGCCGGCTGCGGGCGGCGCAGGCCGGCGGTGGCGAGCGCGGTGGTCTGGTCGCCGCCGCCGTAGTACATCATCCACTGGCCGTCGTGGAAGAAGATGCTGTTGGTCCACACGGTCTTCGGCGTCTGCCCGTTCCACTCGTAGGGCACGTCCGGGGTCGGGGTGAGCACCGCGTCGCTGAGCTGGTGGAGCATCAGTGTCGGGTCCTGGCCGGAGAACTCCTCCTCGCTGATCGCGTAGAACCAGCGGCCGTTCGCCATCAGCGTCCCGGCGGTGAAGACCACGATGTCCTGGTTGGCGGGCCGGCCCGCCACGGTCCGGTAGTCGGTGACCGCCACCGACACCTCGTACGGCTGCCAGCCCTTGGGGTAGTGCACGTCGAGCGGGTCGGCCGTACGCGGGGTGCTGCTGCCCTTCGCGTGCCAGGTGCGCAGGTCCGAGGAGTACGCGATGTCCGTACCGGTGTCGCCTTGGCCGAAGTACATGACGTACTCGCCGTTGACCTTCCGCGGGGTGCCGTCGGCGCCGGTGACCACCGCCGCGTCCTTGTTGTTCCCGGCGTTCGGCTCCACCGTCCACGGGGCGCTCCAGTGGACGCCGTCGGTCGAGGTCGACTCGGAGATGTCGTACGAGCCGTAGCAGCTGCCGTCCGCCTTCGGATGGACCGAGGTGAAGAACGAGTAGTAGGTGCCGTGGAGTTCGAACAGCCGCGGGTCCTCCAGACCGCACTTGGACTGCTGCCCGGCCAGCTTGAAGTCGATCACCGGGTTGTCGGCGGTGTCCTCGGTGAAGTGGGTGCCGTCGGTGCCGGCGGCGTAGCCGATCTGCGACGGGCCGCCGTCGGTGCCCTGCGCGCGGTAGAGCATCTTGTACTGCCCGCCGCGGTAGAGCACGCCCGGGTTGTACAGGTCGGCGGCCTCGTAGCCGCTGCCGCTCGGCGTCAGCAGCGGGTTGTCCGCGCTGCGCGTGAACGGGCCGATGGCCCAGTCGGGGAGATTGTCCGCGGTGTAACTGGCGTTCCCCGCCGCGCTGGTGTCCGATGCCGCCGCGGGCGCGGCGGCCGCGCCGGGCGACGGGTGCGTGCCGCCGCCCGCGGTCGCGGTGGCCGTGGGCGCCGCGGCGAGCGCCGCGCCGACCGCCAGGGCGACCGCGCCCGACGCGAGCAGCCGCGCCGCGCGCGGCCCGCGCCGGACGCGCCGCGGCCCGGGTGCGTCCGGCCTCCTTCGACGGTGCACGGAGAACAGGCGAAAACCGACCATCGTCCCAACCTCTCAACTCGACGCGACAAGCCTCGGGGGGTCTTCGGATCACGCTTCGCGGTAGTGGGCCACGGCCCTGACAACGTTGTCGAAGCTGCACGATTCCACCGTGGATCGGCAGCGTCAAGGGGTGCGGCAGGCCCGCCGGCCCACCGCCTCGGCCCCGCCGGCCCGCTGCCTCGGCCCCGCGCACGCAACGGCCTTGCCGGGCTGCCGAGTTGCCCGGGCGGCCGGTGTGCGCGGGGCGGCGGCGCCGGTCAGCCCTTCAGCCCGGTCTGTGCGAGGCCCTCGACGAAGTGCCGCTGGGCGGCGACGAACACCGCGAGCACCGGTACGACGGTCGTGACGGACGCGGCGAGCTGCACGTTCCACAGGTGGGAGCCGTAGGCGTCGGTGTACTGGGTGAGCGCCACCGGAAGCGTGTAGTTGCGCTTGTCCGTCTCGTAGACGAGCGGCTCCAGGTACATGTTCCAGCTGTTGAGGAAGGTGAAGATCGCCACCGACGCCAGTGCCGGGCGGGCCAGCGGCAGCGCCACCCGGAAGTAGAGCCCGAACCGGTTCAGGCCGTCCATCCGCCCGGCGTCCTCGAGTTCGTCGGGGACGGCGAGGAAGAACTGCCGCATCACGAACGTGCCGAGCACGCTCGGCGCCCCGAGGACGGGGATGACGATCAGCGGCCAGTGGGTGTTGGTCAGCCCGAGCCGGTCGACCATCTTGAACAGCGGGATGATCGTGACCTCGGTCGGGATCAGCAGCCCGGTCAGGATCAGCGGGAAGAGCACCTTGCTGCCGGGGAAGGGGATGCGGGCGAAGGCGTACCCCGACAGCGACGCGACCACCATGGTGCCCGCGGTGACCAGCAGCGCGATGTAGAGGCTGTTGAGGTACTGGTGGGCGAGCGGGTAGTGCGCGAAGGCGGCCTTGTAGTTGGACCACCGCGGGTGCAGCGGCAGCAGCTTCGGCGGGTAGCTGAGCACCTCGTTCTCCGGCAGCAGGGAGGAGGTGATCATCCACCAGGTGGGGAAGACGAAGGGGATCGCCAGCAGCACCATCAGCCCGTACTGGAGCGGTTTCCGCCAGCGGCTGCCGCGGCGGCGCGGCGGGGGCGGCGTACTGGCCGCAGTCGGGCTTGTCGGCGGCCGGCGGGTCGCGGTCTCAAGACTCATGGAACACCCACCTCCTGCGCAGGCGCCACTGGATCAGGGTGAGCACCAGGATGACCCCGAACAGGACGACGGCGATGGCGCTGCCGTAGCCGAAGTCGTGGTTGTCGAAGGCCTGCTGGTAGAAGAAGTACACCAGGACGTTGGTCCGGTTGTCCGGGCCGCCGCCGGTCAGGATCTGGATCTGCGCGAACACCTGGAGGGAGCCGCTGACGGTCACGATCGTGGCCAGCAGTGTGGTCGGGCTGATCATCGGCAGGACCACCGAGCGGAAGCGGCGCCAGGCCCCCGCCCCGTCGATCTCCGCGGCCTCCAGCAGCGACCGCGGGACGCCCTGGAGGGCGGCGAGGAACAGCACCATGTTCAGGCCGACGTTCTTGAAGACCTGCACCACCACGACCGACACCAGCGACGTGGTGTCGCCGCGTAGCCAGTTGGGCCCGTCGACGCCGGCCACCCGCAGCAGCGAGTTGACGCCGCCGTTGTGCTGGAGCAGGAAGTTCCAGGTGATCGTCCAGGCCACCAGCGAGACCACGACGGGGGAGAAGAAGAGCGTGCGGAACACCGTGGTGCCCCGCAGCCGCTGGTTGAGCAGTACCGCCAGCAGCAGGGCCAGGCAGATGTTGAGCACCACCAGCCCGGCGCAGAACAGCACCGTGGCCCGCGCCACCGACGGTGTCGCCGGGTCGTGGATCAGCTGCGTGTAGTTCTTCGTGCCGGCGTAGGTCGTCACGCCGGAGAGCACGTTGGAGTGGTGGAAGCTGTAGTAGACGACCGCGATCAGGGGGTAGAGGACGAAGGCGAGGAAGCCGAGGGCCTGCGGCAGCACGAACAGCCAGCCGGTGAGGGCGTCCTCGCGGCGCAGCGTGCGCAGCCGGCCGCGGCCGGCGCGCTGTTCGGGCGCCCCGGGCCCGGTGCGTGTCATCGGTGTGTCGCTCATGGCCGTCACTCCGACAGGGCCGGCTTGATCGCCTTGCACACGCCCGCCAGCACGGAGTCGACGTCCGCTCCGGACTTCCACAGCGGATCGAGCGCGTTCTGGACGAGGTTGGCGATCTTGGCGCTGTTCTTGTGGGCGGGCAGCACCGCGCCGTTCTTGATGCCGTCGATGACCACGTCCTGCAACTGCTGCGTGGAGAACAGCGGGTTGGCCTTGGCCAGGGTGGCGGTGGTGAGCTGGCTGGTGCGGGCCGGCGGGAAGGAGCCGGCGAGCTTGGCGGAGTTGGCCGGGTCGGAGAAGTACGCGAGGAAGTCGGCCGCCTGCTGCTTGTGCGCGCCCTTGGCCAGCACGCCGACGCCCGCCTGCCCGATCACCTGGGAGGCGCCGGCCGGGCCGGACGGCAGCGGCACGATGCCCCAGTCGAACGGGTGGTCCGCCAGCAGCGTGGCCCGGCTGATCTGGGTGACGGTGAGGCCGGACTCGCCCGCGAAGAAGTCGGCGGTCTCTCCGGGGCCGGGCAGCGCCTTGTCGGTGAAGATCGCGTCGTGCAGGAAGGTCATCGCCTGCCGCATCTGCGGCGAGTCGAACCCGCAGGTCTTCCCGTCCGCCGACCACGCGTCGGCGCCCCAGCCGCGCCAGATGCCGGCCAGCTCGATCCAGGTCTTGTAGTCCCAGTCGCGCATCACCAGGCCCTGCTTGCCGGTGTGCGCGGCCACCTGCGCCGCGATCTTCTCCGCGTTCTGCCACGTCCACTGGTGGGCGGCCGCCAACTGGTCCGGGGTGCGGGTCACGCCTGCCTTCTTGAGCAGGTCCTTGTTGTAGAACATCCCGAACGGCGAGGTGGAGAAGGGGTAGGCGTACAACTCCCCGTCCTGCTGCCAGAGCTTGGTGGCCGCGGGTGCCAGGTCACCGTACTGGTACCCGGCGGTCTTCTTCAGCGTCGGGGTGAGGTCGGTGAGCGCGCCGGACGACACGAAGTCGGGGGCGTCGCGCTCCAGGACCCAGGCCAGGTCCGGCGGGTTGCTGCCGGCGACCTGCGTGGTCAGGGCGGTGGTGTAGTTGTCGATCGGGATGTAGTCGAAGGTGATGGACCTGATGTCCGGGTGGGTCTTGCGGTACGCCGCCGCGATGCTGTCGAACAGGGCGGTCTGGGTCTTGTCGTTGGTCCACACGGTCATCCGCAGCGACACGTTCGAGTCGCCCGAGCCGGACCCGTTCGAGCAGCCCGTGAGGCCCGCGGTCAGCAGGCAGGCGGCGGACAGGGCGAGGGAGGTGAGCCGGAGGCGTCTGGTTCTCATCGTTGCTCCAGAGGTTCGGTTCTAGTAGCCGCGGATCTCGGGCCAGGCCAGCGGCACACCGCGGCCGGCCAGCAGGGACCGGTAGTCGTCGAGGTGGCCGGGCGTGGCGTGCACGCCGTGCGGGGTGCGGCCGGTGGCGACGCAGTGCGCGGCGAGCGCGCCCGCGGCCTCGCCGATGTTCCACTCCACCGGGTGCAGGCGGTAGGCGCCGTTGGTGATGTGCGTGGTGCCGATGTTCTTCGCCGCCGGCAGCAGGTTGGTCAGCCGCCGCGGCAGCAGCGCGCCGAGCGGGATCTGGAACGGCGCCGACGCCACGTCGAGGTACGTGTCGCCGCCGGTCGAGGGGTGCAGGTCGATCCGGTACATGCCGATGCCGACCGAGTCGGCGTAGCGGGTCGCGCCGTGCTCGCCGCGGATCGCCAGCGACACGTCGTCCTCGCGGATCGTGGTGACCGCCCGGATACGGCGGGACTCGCGGGTGTAGACGTCCTGGGCCAGGCCGTCGTCGGTGCCGAGCAGGTCGCCGCGCAGCCGCAGGGAGGGGAAGCCGGTGCCGCCGTCCGGGCGGGGTGCCTCGGTCTGCATCCAGTACAGGGCCGACAGCGCCAGTTCGCGGGCGCCGGCGCGGTGCCTGGCCGCCTCCTCGGCCGGGACCTCGAAGAGCGGCCCGTCCATGTAGTCGATCATCGGCCAGTTCACCAGGGTGATGTCGCTGGCGTAGGCGCCGGGTGCGAAGAGCCCGCGGGCCGCGATCCGGCGGAACCGCCACAGGTCGTCCGTCCCGGCGTCCTTGCTCTGGTCCGCCTCGACGGCCAGCGGGTCGTCGTCCGGGTTGGGGTCGAGCCAGCCGGCGGACGGTTCGAGGGTGCGCGGGTTGGGCCAGGAGAACGCGAGCAGGGGTCCCGGCCAGATGTCCGGGCGGACCGAGCGCCAGTGGTCGTACGTCGCCGGGCGGTCGATGGTGTGGTCGCCGTCCACGTGGTCGACGGCGAAGCACCAGGACGCGGCCTGCATCGTCAGCGGCTCCGCGGTGTCCTTCGCGCTCGGCTCGCCGGTCTCCGCCCGGGACTCGGCGCCGGTGACGTACTCCGCGCCGGTCAGCGGCAGCAGTTCGCCGGTCTCGGTCGCGTCGATCACGTACCGCGCCTGCACCGTGACCGGGCCGTCGGCGCCCTCGCCGTCCGGCACCAGTGTCACCGCGGTCACCGCGTCGCCGTCGACCGCGGCCGACTCCGCGCGGTAGGGGCGCAGCACCGTCAGCCGCCCCGAACTGCGGGCCGGGGCGAGCATCGCCTCCAGCACCGCCACCGCCACCCGCGGTTCGTGGCACAGCCGGCTCACCAGCCCGGCCCCCGGGTTGAGTTGGCGGGTCCGCAGCGCCTGCGCGGTCAGCGGGTAGTGGCGCCGGTAGTACGCGCGTATGCCCTCCCGCATCGACCGGTAGGACGCGGTGACGCCGAGCATCTCCACCCACGGGTGCTCGTCCGGCGGGGTGGCCTGCGCGGTCAACTGCCCGCCCAGCCAGCGTTTTCCCTCGGTGAGCACCACCCGTGCGCCGTGCTCGGTGGCGGCCAGCGCGGCGGCCACCCCGCCGAGTCCGCCGCCCACCACGAGCACGTCCGTGCGTACTTCCTTCACCTGCGGGTCCTCCTCGCTAATTCGTATTAGCGCACGCTAGGGAAGGAACCCGCGGAAGTCAACGAGATGAACGCAAGCGGGAAAACGACGGCACCCGGCGCCCAGGGAGCCCCGCCCGCGGAGCTCCCTGGGGCTCAGCGGTGCGGGGCCGTGGTGACCGTGGTGCCGTCGACCAGGTCGCAGGGGAGGAGGACCTGGGTCTCGCGGCCCGGCGCGGTGTCGCCGAGGAGCATGTCGACCAGGATGCGCACGGCGCGGGCGCCCATGGCCCGGCGCGGGATGCGGAAGGTGGTCCAGTCGACGTGCGGGACAGCGCGCAGCGGCCACCCGGAGGTCTGGGTGGGGTCGGCGTCGCCGAGCACGCCGATCGAGAGGTCCTCCGGCACGCGCAGCCCGGAGCTGTTGGCCAGCGCGCGCAGCGCCGCGGCCATCTCCGCGGCCTCCACCAGCGCGGCGGTGACCCCGTCGGCGCGCAGCCGTTCGTACACCGCGGACGGGTCGTCGTCGCTGAGCGCGAGCGGCGCCTTGCGGTGCTTCCGGCAGGCGCGCAGGTAGCCGGTGCGGCGGTCCGCGGTCGACTCGCTCTCCTCGCGGTAGCCGACGAGCGCGATCCGGCGGTGCCCGAGGGACCACAGCCGCTCGTACAGCTCCGCGGTCGCCGCGGCGTAGTCCCCGCCGACGTAGCTGACCGGCCCGGCGGACGACTCGCGGCGGCCGATGAAGACGAACGGGAACCGCTCGTCCACGAGGCGGTCCAGCTCGTCCCGGTCGGTGTGGCGGCCGAGCAGGATGCAGCCGTCCGCGATGCCCAGCCGGTTGGACCCCTCCTCGTACACCTTGCGGCGGCCCTGGCGGCGGCCCGGGCTGGTGAAGAGCAGCAGGTCGAAGCCCTGCGCCTCGGACTCCTCCTCGATGCCGCCGAGGAAGGGCCCGTAGAAGTCGGCGCTGCCGGAGGGGAAGACCGCCTCGTAGGTGAACACCCCGATGATCCGGTTGGACTTGCCGCGCAGCCGCCGCCCCATGATGTCCACGGTGTACCCGGTCCGGCGCAGCGCCTCCTCGACGCGCTTGCGGGTCTCGGGCGCGACGCGTACCCCGTCGGAGTCGTTGAGCACCAGGGAGACCATCGCCTGGGAGACGCCCGCGAGGCGGGCCACCTCGGCCTGGGTCACCCGTCTGCGGCGCTGTGTCACGTCCCGCATCGTAACGCCCCCCTTCCGCTCCGCCGGCCCGGCCGGCACCCGGCGCGATCCGGCCGCTGACCGCCGGACTCTCCGCCGGACCCTATGCTAATACGTATTATCCCTTGACTTCCACCGGCGCCCGGCGCCACCATCCCTCACGCCCCCGGCACCGGCCCGCTGCTCCGGTCCGCTTCCGGCTGCCGTCTCCCCCTACCGTGAGGGTCCTGCCATGTCCGCTGCGCACCACTCCCGCGGCGTCACCCGCCGCTCCGCCCTGCTGGCCGGCGCCGCGCTGGCCCCCGCGTGGTTCCTCGGCTCGGCGCTCGGCGCACCGTCCCGTGCCGCCGCGGCCACCACCGCCGACTTCGCGCAGGTCCGCAGCCAGTGGCGGGACACCCTGATCGGCAGCTACAGCGCCACCGACCCGGTGATCGCCGCCTATGTGCAGGACGCGGCCGACACCGCGAACGGCCTGTGGGCCGGCCTGGACACCTCCGCCTCCCGCACCTACCTGTGGGCGGACCTGGACAGCTCCTCGGTCTCGGCGGTGCAGCGCGACGTGATCGGCCGGCTGCGCCAACTCGCCCTCGCCTACGCCTCCCCCGGCTCGTCGCTGTCCGGCGACACGCGGCTGCTGGCCGACATCCGCTCGGCCCTGGACTGGTTCCTCGCCCACAAGTACGGCGTCGGCGCGCAGTACGACAACTGGTGGGATTTCCAGATCGGCATCCCGCTGGCGCTCAACGACACCTGCGTCGCGCTGTACGACCAGCTCTCCGCCAGCCAGATCAGCACCGCGATGGCCGCGATCGCCCGCTACCTGCCGGACCCGAGCCGGGTCGGCGGCGCCGCCGCCACCGGCGCCAACCTCAACTGGACCTGCGCGATCTCCACCGTGCGCGGCGCGCTGAGCCAGGACGCGGCCGTCATCGACGAGGCCATGGCGGCGATCGCGGGCCTCTTCCCGTACAGCACCAGCGGCGACGGCTTCTACCCCGACGGCGGTTTCGTCCAGCACAAGGTGTACGCGTACAACGGCTCCTACGGAGTCTCGCTGCTCCAATACCTGACCTACCTGCTGGTCGCGCTCCAGGGCACCGGGTGGGCGGCGACGGCGGACCAGGTGCAGCGCGTCTTCACCTGGACGCAGGCCAACTACGTGCCCTGGATCTACCGCGGGGCGTTCATGGACATGGTGCGCGGCCGGGCGCTGTCCCGCTTCTACGAGACCGACCACCGCATCGGCCGGCTGACGAGCGCCACCCTGCTCCAGCTCGCCCGGGTCTTCCCCGCGAGCCAGGCGCTGACGCTGCGCTCGCAGGTCAAGGGGTGGATCACCGCGGACACCTACCAGGACTTCTTCAGCTACGACCCGGTGCCGCTGGAGCAGGTGCGCACCTCGTCGATCGCGCTGGGCCGGGCCGTCGCCGCCGACCAGGCGATCCCGGTCGGGGCCGAGTCCACCACCTCCGTCGTGGCGACCTCGATGGCGCGGATCGTCCACCGCAGGCCCGCGTTCGCCTTCGCGATCGCCATGGACACCACCCGGATCAAGCCGTACGAGAGCGCCAACGCGGAGAACCTCGAGGGCTGGTACACCGGCGAGGGCGCCGCCTACCTCTACCTGGCCACCCAGCCCGGCCACTGGACGAACGCCTACTGGCCGACCGCGGACAAGTACCGGGTGCCCGGTGTCACCCTCGACACCAAGACGCTCGCGCTCGGCGCCAACCGCGGCTCGACCAACACCTGGGCGGGCGGCGCGCTGCTCGACGGCAACGTGGCCGCGGGCATGGGGCTGTCGTTCGCGGTGCAGACGCTCACCGGCCGCAAGTCGTGGTTCTGCGTCGACGACATCGTGGTGTGCCTGGGCGCCGGGATCAGCAGCACCGACGGCCACACCGTCGAGTCGGTCATCGAGAACCGCAACACCGGCCCGAACGGCCGGGCGAACGTCCACGTCGACGGCTCGGTGGTGCTCGCCACCCCGAGCAGCACCCCGACCGTCGTCCAGCCGCGGTGGATCTACGTCGACAACCTCGGCGGGTACGTCTTCCCCGCCGGCGGCCACGTCACGATGGTGCGCGAGGACCGCACCGGCAAGTGGACCGACATGGACCACCGAGGGGTCTACGACGACACGACCGCCTACACCCGCCGCTTCGTCGCCCTGTGGGTCGACCACGGCGTCAGCCCGTCCGGGGGCAGCTACCGCTACATCCAGCTGCCCGCGGCGACCTCGGCGCAGACCGAGGCGTTCGCCGCGTCGAACGACGTCACCATCGCCAACACCCCGCAGGTGCAGGCGATGCGGCGGGCCGGCGCCGGCATCGCGATGGCCAACGTCTGGCAGGCGGGCGCGCCCAAGGCCGGGGGCATCCAGGTCGACCGGACCGCGTCGGTCATCACGCAGCGGAAGGACGGCACGCTCGGCGTCGCGGTCTGCGACCCGACGCAGCAGCTCACCGGCGCCGTGACCGTCACCGTGGACGGCGCCGTGTCGGGGGTGCTCTCCGCGGACCCCGGGGTCACGGTCCTCGCGACCACGCCGAACCTGCGGCTCGCGGTCGATGTCGGGGGTGCGGCGGGGAAGAGTTTCGTCGCCCGCTTCAGCGTGTAGCCGCCGGGTCGGCTGGGTCCGCCCGGTCGGCTCGGTCCGCCCGGCCCGTCCGGTTCATCTGGTCCACCCGGTTCACCTGGTCCACCGAAGAGAGGAGATCCCATGCGCATCAGAGCAGTGGCGGCGGTCGTCGGGTTACTCGCGGCGAGTTGCGCGGTGGCGGCCGTCCCCGCGCACGCGGCGTCGGGTGCCGTCTACGAGGCGGAGGACGCGACGATCTACCACGGCACCGTGGACACCGACCACCTCGGCTACACCGGGACGGGGTTCGTCAACACCGCCAACGAGGCCGGCGCCTACGTCGAGTTCAGCGTCGACGCGCCCGCCGCGGGCGACGCCACCCTGGCGCTGCGGTACGCCAACGGGACGGCGTCGGGCCGCCAGGCGGACGTCAGCGTCAACAGCACGGTGGTGTCCGCCCCGGCGTTCGACCCGACCACGGACTGGAACACCTGGGCCGTCTCCCGCATCCCGGTGACCCTGCGGGCGGGCACCAACCTGGTCCGGGTCACGGGCACCACCGTCGGCGGCCTGCCCGACCTCGACTCGCTCACCGTCGCCGACACCGCGGGCACCCAGTGGGCGGACGCCGTGGCCGACTCGACGATGCACCGCTACACCCCGGCGACGGTCGGCGGCTGGAGCTACCCGGTCGCCCTCTACATGATGGGGCAGTACCAACTCGCCCAGCACACCACCGATCCCGCCCGCCGGGCCGCCCTGATCGCGTACGTCAAGGCGTGGGCGGACCGCTTCGTCGACTCCTCCGGGCACATCTCCAACAGCTTCACCAGCCTGGACAGCATGATGCCGGGCCAGGTCATGATCGCCCTGTACCGGGAGACCGGCGAGACCCGGTACGGCCTGGCCGCCAAGCAGATCCACGACCGGCTGCTGCCCGCGGGCGGCTATCCGACCACCAGCGACGGCGGGTTCTGGCACGCCACCAGCGCCGACCGCGCCGACCAGCTCTGGGCCGACGGCACCTTCATGGCCGACCCGTTCATGGCGCAGTACGGCGCGTACATCGGCGACAGCACCCAGTCGTTCGACATCGCGACCAAGCAGCTCGTGGTCTACGCGAGCCACCTCCAGCAGGCGAACGGCCTGATGAAGCACGCCTACGACGCGTCCAAGGCGGCGTCCTGGGCGGACCCGGCCACCGGGCTCGCACCGGAGTACTGGTGCCGGGCCGTCGGCTGGTACGGCATCGCCGCCACCGAGGTGCTCGACCTGATCCCCGCCGACCAGCCGCGCCGGGCCCAACTGGTCACCATCGTCCAGAACCTGGTGCGCGGCATGGCCGCCTACCAGGACCCGGCCAGCGGCCGGTGGTTCCAGGTGGTGGACAAGGGCGGCAGCGCGGGCAACTGGACCGAGACGTCCTGCTCGGCGATGTTCACGCAGACCATCGACACCGCGATCAAGCGCGGCTACGTCTCCGCCGCCGCCTACCAGCCGGTCGTCGACGCCGGGAAGCGCGGCGAACTGGCGCGGATCTCCCTGCACGACGACGGCCTGACGTACCTGACCAACATCTCCGTCGGCACGAACGTCGGCGACTACGCGTACTACGTCGGGCGGACCCAGGCCACCAACGACTTCCACGGGCTGGGGGCGTTCCTCTACTTCTACGACGAGGCGTACCACTGAGGCGTACCAGTGAGCGTACGGCCTAGGCGTACCCCTGAGGCGTGGCCGGGCGGTGTCCGGCCACGCGGCGGTCAGATGATCAGGCCGGCGTGCAGGTCGGCGGCCAACCCGGCCGTGTCCGTGAGGCCGAAGGCCACGCGCTGGAGCAGGAAGCCGTGCAGCAGTCCCATCACCACACGGGCGCCGCGGTCCGGGTCGAGGGTGGCGGGCACCGTGCCCGCGGCGCGGCCGCGGTCCAGCGCCCGCGCGATGCCGGCCCGGACCCGTTCGAAGCCGTCGGCGGCCGGGCCGCGCACGTCGTCGCTGCGCAGCGCCTCCGACCAGGTCTGCACGGCGCAGCGCAGCAGTTCGCCGACGTCGACCGGCTGCCCGGCGGCGTCCTGGACCGTGTCGGCGCTGACCGTCTCCAGCGCGGCGGCGACCAGTTCGCCGAGGGTGGGGGCGTCGGCGCCCTCGGCCAGCCGCTCGACCGGTTCGAAGATCAGCCGGAACGCGTCGCCCGCGATGGCGAGGATGATCTCCTCCTTGCTCGCGAAGTACCGGTAGGGCGCGCCCGCCGAGACGCCCGCCGCCGCGGCGATGTCCGGCATCGAGGTCTGGTGGAAGCCCTCGCGGGAGAAGCAGCGGCGGGCCGCCGCGACGATCTCGGCGCGCTTGGCCGCGCGGTGCTCGGCGGTGAGGCGCGGCATGGCGACCCCTCTCACTCTCAGCTCTCAACGTAAATGGTCATTCACCTTGACGCCCGG
This sequence comes from Actinacidiphila sp. bgisy145, assembly GCF_057708125.1. Lineage (NCBI taxonomy): Bacteria > Bacillati > Actinomycetota > Actinomycetes > Kitasatosporales > Streptomycetaceae > Actinacidiphila > Actinacidiphila sp. bgisy145. The sequence goes on along the minus strand of NZ_JBYIRL010000061.1, from coordinate 21,926 downwards.
GCTGTGCCGGGACCACCATTAAAGCGAACGTTCATTCACGGAAGGGTCCGGCATCCACAGACCCCCCGTATCGACTTCCTCATGACCCCCTGACCAGCTCCCGAGAGGGGAGGCCCCCTGATGGCCGCGAAGCTGAACATCGGCCTCTACCCGTACGAGCACACCGCCGCCCTGCTCGACGGCCGCGTCACGATCGACGGGGTGGACACGACCTTCGAGACCGCACCCCTGGTGTCGGACGTCTTCCGCCGCGCCCTCGAGGGGCGCTACGACGTGGCCGAACTCGGCCTCACCTACTACCTGCGCACCCTCGACCTCGACGACCCGCCCTTCCTGGCGCTGCCGGTCCTGCCCAACCGCAACTTCCGCCACTCCGCGGTCTTCGTGCACCCCGGCAGCGGCATCGAGCAGCCGCAGGACCTGGCCGGCCGCACCGTCGGCGAGTTCGCGCTCTACGGCCACGACCCGGGCGTGTGGATGAAGGGCATCCTCGCCGACGAGTACGGCGTGACCCCCGACCTGTGCCGCTGGGTCGTCGGCGGCACCAACCACCCCGTACCGTCGTTCGACTGGATTCCGCAGCCGGTCCCGGACGGCGTCGACGTGCGCCACGCCGAGGACGGCCGGACCCTGGGCGCCATGCTCGCGACCGGCGAGATCGACGCCCTGATCTCCGTCGACGTGCCGCAGGCGCTGCTCGACGGCTCGCCGGACGTCGCGCGCCTCTTCCCCGACCACGAGATCGTGGAGCGCGCCTACTACCGCCGCACCGGGATCTTCCCGCCGATGCACGTCCTCGCGATCCGCCGCGACCTCGCCGCCCGGCCGGGCTTGGCCCGAGCGGTGTACGACGCCTTCGCCCAGGCCAAGGAACTCACCGCCCGCGCCTACCGCGAGGGCGCCGCCAAGCAGCACATGGGCGTCATCACCCCGTGGTTCAGCTCGCTGTTCGAGGCGAACCGCCGCCTGCTCGGCGAGGACTGGTGGCCCTACGGCATCACCGCCAACCGCACCGCCCTGGACACCTTCCTGCGCTACCACCACGAACAGGGCCTCTCGCGGCGCCGGCTGACCTGCGAGGACGTCTTCGTACCGGACCTGCTCGACACCTGAGCCTCCTCCGCGGCCTCGGGCCTCTTGCGCGGCCGAGCCTGAGCCTCCTACGCGGCCGGGCCCCGGTCCTCGGTCAGCGCGGCGGCGGTCAGGGTGAGGTGGCGGACCAGGACCGCGGCCGCGGTGTCGGCGTCGCGGGCCAGCACCGCCTCTTCCAGCCTCCGGTGCTCCTCGATGCCGTCCCGGCCCGGGTTGCGGTGCGCCGACCAGCGGCGGGCCAGCTCGCTCGCGGTCCACAACCGGTCGAAGGTCTCCAGCAGCGCATGGTTGCCGCACCCTTCCAGCAGTGTGCGGTGGAAGGCCCGGTGCGCCTCGGCCCAGGCGGCGGTGTAGTACTCGCCCTCCTCCGGCGCGTACGGCGCAGTGCGCGCCAGGCGGTGGTGGGCGGCCCGCACCCGGGCCTCCCAGTCCACGTCGCCGCGCTCGACGGACATGCGCAGCACGGCCGGCTCGATGGTCCGGCGCGCCTCCACGATCTCCTGCCAGCGGCGGTCGGAGAAGGACGGGACCGCGAAACCGCGGTTGGGCAGCCGGTCGGCGAGCCCCTCGCCGACCACCCGCACCAGCGCCTCGCGCACCACGGCCAGGCTCACGCCCTGCTCCTTGGCGAGGTCCTGCGGCTTGAGGGGTGCGCCCGGGGCGTGGTCCCCGCGCATGATCGCGTCCCGCAGGTGTGCGTAGACCTGCTCGGAAAGCATCTGCTTCCCCGGCAGCGGGGTCGAGGAGCGCGCGGGCTGAGTCATGGGCCCATCCTAGACGATCGACTGAATAGTCGATTATTCGTGTTATCGTCGATTCATTGATGGGCGAGGGCGCATCCCTCGTCCGGAAAGGAACGACCGCTGTGTCTGCCCACGACCCCTTCGCCCGCCTCCCCCGGGCGGCCTCGTTCACCGTCACCAGCACCACCGTCGCCGACGGCGCCCCCTGGCCGCCCGAGCAGCACTCCGCCGGCCTGCCCGGCGGCAAGGACCGCTCCCCGCAGCTGTCCTGGAGCGGCGCCCCCGACGGCACCCGGAGCTACGCCGTCACCGTCTACGACCCCGACGCCCCCACCGGGTCCGGGTTCTGGCACTGGGCGGTCGCCGACATCCCCGCCACCGCCACCGAGCTCCCCGAGGGCGCGGGCGACGACACCGGCTCAGGACTGCCCGCAGGCGCCTGGCAGTTGCCCAACGACGCCCGCGCGGCCCGCTACATCGGCGCCGCCCCGCCGGCCGGACACGGCGCGCACCGCTACCTCGTCGTGGTGCACGCCCTCGACATCCCCGCGGTGGGCGTCCCGGCCGACGCCACCCCGGCCGTCCTCGGCTTCACCATGGCCGGCCACACCCTCGGGCGCGCCGTGCTGACCGCCACCGCCGAGACACCCGCCTGACCCCGAACCGGCCCCGTTCTGGCCCCGCCTGACCCCGACCGGTCCCGCCTGACCCCGGCAGGCCCCGACCGGCCGCGTTCCGGCCCCACCTGGAGACACCTCCGCCATGCACCTCGACGCCGTACGCCACGTCAGCAACGCCGTCACCGACGCCCACCTGTTCACCTACCTCGTCCCCGAAACCGCCGAGGAAGCGGCCGCGTTCGGCGTCACCGACCGCGGGCCGGCCTACCTGGCCTTCCGTTCGGCCGCGATGGGCGAGGTCCCGTGGCAGGTCGTGGCCGCGGCCTTCTACAACTTCAGCCCGCGGGCCGTGCGGGCCATGACGGGCGTGTGGCAGGCCGCACCGCCCGCGCGCTGGCAGGCCGCCCGCTTCCGGGCCGCCGGCCGGGCGATGCGGCGCGTCGGCGTCGACCTCACGGACGCCCAACTCGCCGAGGCGCGCTCGCTGATCGACCCGGTCGTCGCCGGCGCCGACCACGCGGGCAAGGTGCTCGCCGCCGCGAACGCCGCGGTCGCGCTTCCCCCCGACCCCCTCGTCGCGCTCTGGCAGCAGATCACGGTGGCCCGCGAGTGGCGCGGCGACGCCCATCTCGTCGTCCTCGCCGACAACGGCCTCGGGCCGTGCGACTGCCTCGTCCTGCACACCGCGACCGGCCGCCTCCCGACGGCTCTTGCGCGAGCGACCCGCCAGTGGGACGACAAGGAGTGGAGCGCGGCGACGGCCCGCCTCGTCGCACGCGGCTGGCTCGGCCCCGACGCCGAGATCACCGACACCGGCCGCGCGGCCCGCGAGCGCGTCGAAACGGAGACGGACGAGCACTGCGCCGCCCTGTGGGCGCCCATCGGCGCCGCGGGCGCCCGCCGCTTCGCCTCGCTCATCGCGCCGATCACCGACGCGTTCACCGCGGCGGGCACGTTCCGGGGGCTTCGCGGGCAGCCCGACCCCGTCGACGGCGGCTGAGGCGCCGCGCCGGCGGCGTGGACCAGGCAGGTGCGCTTCGCTGTACGGCTGGCGTTCGCCCTCGGGATCGCGGTGCGCCGGCGGTTGCCCCGGCCGGCCGGTGCTGGTCGCGGTCGAAGTCCTCGGCTCGGCGCCGGCCCGCGTCCCCGACGGGGCCGTGCCGGTCCGCCGTCAACTCGCCCGCCAGGAAGCGCCCGGCGTCCAACCTTCCGCGAACCCCCTCCCGCCTCTTGCCGATTGGCCGGACGTTGCGATCACGTCCGCGACGCCCGCGCCCGGCGGAACACCCCCGCTGTCGCGGGCAGACCTTCGAGCCGCGGGTGACGGCGAACTCCGGATGCGGGGCGCGAGTCGGTGCCCGGAGTTGATGCGCCGCGACCAGTGGCCGGAAAGGTCGTTCCCCAGTGGTGCGGGCTTGCCGATCCCCTCATGGCCGTTCCGACCGATGTCGGCGATCAGTTGGTTGATCCGTTTCAGCAGCTTGCGGTCGTTCGCCGGTCCTGCTCAATGGACCTGCGCAGACGCTCGGCCATCGCGGGTGACCGCAGCAGGTAGTCGGTCTCCTTGAGAGCCTCGTACTCGGCGAGCGAGACGACGACCATCGGCTCGCGGCCTGCGCGGGTGATGACCAGTTCCTCGGCGTCGTCCTCCACCGCGTCGAGGGCGTCGGCGATGTTGGCGCGCAGTTCGGTGACGCTCATCGTTTTCATGGCGTACGTCATAGCGCACAGAGGAGCGGGGTGGTGCCGTCGGGGCGTCGTGCGAGGGCGCGCGGATCGCCGCCCCACAGTTCCTCACGGTGGGGGCCGGAGGAGCAGTCTGCGGCTGCCCCGGGGGGCGAAGTACGGATGGGCGCCGAAGTGCTGTTCGATCAGCGCGACCGGGTCGCTCTGCTTTCACAGGTCAGAGGACATCCTTTGAGTGCCCCCAACGGGATTCGAACCCGTGCTACCGCCTTGAAAGGGCGGCGTCCTGGGCCACTAGACGATGAGGGCTGAGGGCCTGCCGACGCGGCCTCGCGGCGCACTTCGGGGACCCGGGAAGCATAGGGGATCGGCCGGGGGAACGGCAAAACGGTTTGGCGGTGCGGCGCGGCGGTCCGCCGCAGGCGGGGTACGGCGGTGCGCCGGGGCGGCGCAGGGGGTACGCGCGGGGCGGCGGAAGGGGTTCGCGGGGGGCGGGGCGGGGAGAATGGGGGCGTGCTGGAGATGAGCCGTGAGGAGTTCGAGGAACTGGTCGGCGAGGCGCTGGACCGGGTCCCCGCCGAGCTGACCCGCCTGATGGACAACGTGGCGGTCTTCGTCGAGGACGAACCGGCGCCGGGCGACGAGGAGTTGCTGGGGCTCTACGAGGGCACCCCGCTGACCGAGCGCGGCGAGTGGTACGCGGGGGTGCTGCCGGACCGGATCATCGTCTACCGCGGCCCGACCCTGCGGATGTGCGCCACCCGGGAGGAGGCCGTGGCCGAGACGGAGACCACGGTCGTCCACGAGATCGCGCACCACTTCGGTATCGACGACGAGCGGCTGCACGCGCTGGGCTACGGCTGAGCGCCCCCGGCGGACGGGGCGGACGGGACGTACGGGGCGTACGGGCGTACGGCGCGTACCGGCGGGCGCGCGCGGGGCGTGTCCTGGCGGGCCGCGGCGGCGTTGGGCACGGCGACACCCCCAGGCGCGCGGCCGGGCGAAGGGCTGCCCGGGGCAGCCGTACGGCCCGCGTCCCGTTCCGAACCCCCACCCGAGGTGCCGACCGTGCCGCCAGCCGCTGCCGCCCCCACGACCCCTGCCCGCGTTCCGGCCGCCGGGTACGGGCCCGCCGCCGTACCCGTACCCGTACCCGCCGCCGTGGAGGTGGAGCACGTACCGCCGGTGCGGCCCCCCTCCGTACGCGCGGGTGTCCGCGCCGCCGCGCTCGTGGCCCTCGTCGCCGCGGGTGTGGCCGCCTGCGTCAGCGCGGGCAGCGCGTCGCCGGACGGGAAGCCGTCCAGCCCGGCGGTGTCCGGTGCGGCGGCGGGCGCGGACGCCAGGAGCGGGGCGGGACCGTACGGCTCGCACCGCCCCGGGGCGTACGCCGGGCGCGCGTCGCAGGCCGGGCGCGACGGTTCGGCCGCGCCGAGCGGCAGTGCGACCCCGGCGGGCGGTGCGACGGATGTGAGCGATGACACACCGGGCGCGGGGCGGCCCGCCCCGACCGTCCAGGGCTCGCCGACCGCGGCCCCGACCGCCACGGACCCGGGCCGGCCGACCGGGACCGCCCCGCCCAGCACCTCCGCGGCCCCCACCGGCCCGACCGACCCGACGGCCGGCGGCGGCGACTCCACCGGCACCGGCGGAGGCGGCGGCGCGGCGGGCGGGACCGGCTCCACCGCGGGCGCCGGGGGCACGGGTACGGGCGGTGCGGACGCCGGCTCCGGGACCGTCCAGCGCCGGTCCGCACGTACGCTGCGCAGGTGATTCGCGAAAGCGGCGCCGGATGCGTATGCTGGTAGATCGTTTGATCCCACCTGCCTGGCGCCTGATTGATACGCGCCCCGTGGCGCGTTCCTAATCTCCTGTGGCTGACCGCATTGAGGCGGTTGTAAGCAACCTGCGGAGCTGGCGCGTGCCGTAAGTCTCCGAGAGGGTTTGCTTCAGCATGTCCAATGACAGTGCCGACCGTTCCGCCATGCCTGAGAACGACGTCCTCGACGCCGTGACCTCGGCCGACAGCGCGGACACCACCGACACCACCGACCCCCGCCCCGATGACCTGACCGACGCGGCCGCGTCCGCCGGCGAATCCGGCGAGCCCACCGAGGCGTCCGAGGCGTCCGAGCCGTCCGAGCCGACGGTGACCTTCGCCGACCTGGGCCTGCCCGAGGCGATCGTCCGCAAGCTCACCAACAACCAGGTCGTGACCCCCTTCCCGATCCAGGCCGCCACCATCCCGGACGCGCTGGCCGGCCGGGACATCCTCGGGCGCGGCCGCACCGGCTCCGGCAAGACCCTCTCCTTCGGGCTGCCGCTGCTCACCCTGCTCTCCGGCGGCCACACCGAGCGCAAGCGCCCCCGCGGTGTGATCCTCACCCCGACCCGCGAGCTGGCGATGCAGGTCGCCGACGCCCTCCAGCCGTACGGCGACGTCCTCGGCCTGAAGATGAAGGTCGTCTGCGGCGGCACCTCCATGCAGAACCAGATCTACGCCCTGGAGCGCGGCGTGGACGTGCTGGTCGCCACCCCGGGCCGGCTGCGCGACCTGATCAACCGCGGCGCCGCCTCGCTCGACCAGGTGCAGATCGCGGTCCTGGACGAGGCCGACCAGATGGCCGACATGGGCTTCCTGCCCGAGGTCACCGAGATCCTCGACCTGGTCCCGGTCGGCGGCCAGCGGCTGCTGTTCTCCGCCACGCTGGAGAACGAGATCGACACCCTTGTGCGCCGCTACCTGGTCGACCCGGTCACCCACGAAGTGGACGCCGCCCAGGGCGCGGTGACCACCATGAGCCACCACGTGCTCGTCGTGAAGCCGAAGGACAAGGCGCCGGTCACCGCCGCCATCGCCGCCCGCAAGGGCCGCACCATCATCTTCGTCCGCACCCAGATGGGCGCCGACCGCGTCGCCGAGCAGCTGATCGAGGCCGGGGTGCGCGCCGACGCGCTGCACGGCGGCATGACGCAGGGCGCGCGCACCCGCACCCTGGAGGACTTCAAGGGCGGGCACGTCAACGTGCTGGTCGCCACCGACGTCGCCGCCCGCGGCATCCACGTCGACGGCATCGACCTGGTGCTCAACGTCGACCCGGCCGGCGACCACAAGGACTACCTGCACCGCTCGGGCCGCACCGCGCGCGCCGGCCAGTCCGGCACGGTCGTCTCGCTGGCCCTGCCGCACCAGCGCAAGCAGATCTTCCGGCTGATGGAGGACGCCGGGGTCGACGCCTCGCGCCATGTCATCGGCGGTGCGGGCGTGTTCGACGAGGACGTGGCCCGGATCACCGGCGCCCGCTCCCTCACCGACGTGCAGGCCGACGCGGTGCAGAACGCGGCCGCCCAGGCCGAGCGCGAAGTCGCCGAGCTGACCAAGCAGTTGGAGCGGGTGCAGCGGCGGGCGAACGAACTGCGCGAGGAGGCCGACCGGTTGACCGCGCGGTCCGCCCGCGAGCGCGGCGAGGACCCGGAGGAGGCGGTGGCGGCGAAGGCCGCGGAACTGGCGGCGGAGGCCGCGGCGGCCGCAGCCGCGGCTGCGGCCGTGCCCGAGCAGCGCGAGGAGCGCTCCTCGTACCAGCGGCGCGACGACCGCGGGAACTTCGAGCGGCGCGACAGCCGTCCGTCGTCGTACCGGGGCGAGCGCGGTGACCGCCGTGACGACCGCCGTGAGTCCCGTCCCTCGTACAGCCGCGACGACCGCCGTCCGTCGTACGAGCGGCGCGACGACCGGCCGTTCAACCGCAATGACCGCGACCGCCGCGACTCCCGCCCGTCCTACGGTGACCGGGACCGCCGCGACACGCGCCCCTCGTACAGCCGTGACGAGCGCCGCGACTCGCGTCCCTCCTACGGTGACCGGGACCGCCGTGACTCCCGTCCCTCGTACAGCCGCGACGACCGCCGTCCGTCGTACGAGCGGCGCGACGACCGGCCGTTCAACCGCAACGACCGCGACCGCCGCGACTCCCGTCCCTCCTACGGTGACCGGGACCGCCGCGACTCCCGCCCCTCCTACAGCCGCGACAACGCGCCGTCCTCCTCCTACGGCGACCGCAAGCCCCGCTGGAAGCGCAACGGCTGACCCCGGCTTCCGCTAGGGCGTTTCCCCCGGGCCCGGGCCCTGCGTACCACCGCAGGCGCCCGGGCCCGTCGCTGTCCGCGTCCCACCGCCGATACGTGCGCGCCCGCCGGGCCCGGCCCCGTTATGCTGTCGGTGCGGGCCGCTAGCTCAATTGGCAGAGCAGTGGACTTTTAATCCATTGGTTGTGGGTTCGAGTCCCACGCGGCCTACCGCTCAGGTCAGCGGCCACAGTGCCGCTGACCTGGGGCAACGCCTTCTTTTCGATCTTGAAAACCTTCGCGCCGGAGGGCTTCCCGGTTGCCGGTGAGCCCGCAGTGAGCCCGGCGGTTCCGTCAGCCGCGTTCTTCCGCGCCCTCGGAACGAGGGTGGCAGCCTTCTCCGCGATCTCTCGGTCCAGGTCAGGCAAGAGACTTGTGTACGTGTCAGAGGTCAGCGCGATGGTGGAATGGCGCAGAACCTCCTTGATCGTGTGGAGATCTCCTCCAGCCGCGTGAACCAGAGTCGCCGCGACGTGGCGCAAGTCACGAAGGTTGATCGGGGGGAGGCCGGCGCTTTCCGCGATGCCTCGGAACGCGTCGGAGACGGTCTGCGGGTGCAGCCAAGAGCCGTCTTCCTGGGTGAACACCTTGCCGGTGTCCGTCCAGGCGTCGCCCCACTCCAGCCGCTCCTTGTTCTGTCGGGCGCGATGTGCTCGCAGAACGGAGACGGTCACGCTGTCCAGGTGTATGGCTGCTGCGCTGTCGTCCGTCTTCGGCTCGGACTCGTACGGTGCCCAGCCGTCCTGCACAATCTCCTTGGCCGGCGTCAGCTCTGCGGCGTCCAGGTTGACGTATGCCCAGTCCTGGCCGACCCCTTCGCCGCGGCGCAGCCCGCGGAATGCGATCAGATGGAAGAGCGCGTACAGGCGGTGCCCCTCGGCTTGGTCCAGGAACCGCCCCAACTGCGGGGGCGTCCACACCATGACTGCGGAGGGCTTTTCCCCGGTCTTCTGCCAGTGGGCTACGTGCTCATCAGTCCACAGCACCGCCTTCGGACGTTTCCCGGAGTCCAACTCGACGTACTCGGCGGCGTTGAAGGTGATGAGCTGCTGCGCGATGGCCGCATTCAGGGCTGCTCGGAGCGTGGAGCGTATGCGCTGGCGGCTCGCTGCGGCCGTGATCTTCCGGTAGGGCTTCATCTTGGCGAGCTTCGCGCGTTCGGCGGCGAGGCGGGCACGTTCGGCGACCGGTGGCCGGCCCGGATGTGACCACCGGCAACGCGCTTCCTGTTCACGGCGGGCCGCGTTCTCCGCCGTGATCACTTCGTTGTCGTCCTTGATGCCGTCGAACGCGGCTTGGACGTGGCCGACAGTGAGGCGGTCCACGCGGATGTGCCCGAGGCGGGGTTTCAGGTGCACCTTGATGTGGGATCGGTAGCCGTTCGTCGTTGTGGTGCGCGTCTTCTTCGAGTCCACCCACGAGTCCAGGAAATCGCCCAGCGTGACGTCCGAACGCAGGTCGATCCCACCGTTCAGCTTCCGGCGGATCTCCTCGGCCGATGGAATGGGCAGCTTCTCGGCGGCTACTTGCTCCAGCAGATCAGCCACGGCCCGGCGCCGCTCGGCGTCCTCCTTCTCCGGGATCGCCAGCAGGCCGCGGACCTTGTCCAAGTCCTCCTGGGCATCGGTGGCGGACTCGTATCCGCCACGCCGGAAGATGCGCCTGGTGCCGTCCCCACGAGGCGGTAGCTCCTGGCGCAGGTTCCACACGCCGTGTCGCTTCTGCTTGAACTTCGGGCAGGACTGCCCGTACTGCTTTCCCGTCTCCGGGTTCCGGCAGGCACACCGCCGGAACGTGGAGCCCTTCATCTGTCCCCCCATTTCTTGATGGCGCCGCCATGCGGTCGTCCTGGTGCGACGAAGGTCCTGGCCTCCTCACGCCATGGCAGAACCTCGGTCAGGTCCTTCGGATTCGTCGACGAAGGCCAACTCGCCAGAAAGGGCAGGCGGCACGAGGCCACTCCCACGCATTCGGTCGCGGAAGGCGCGTAGGTCCGCGCAGTCCTCGAAGGCGTTCTCCTCGTAGCCAGCCGCCCGTTCCAGGAGGGCGGCCCGGCGAGCGCGATCCAGGGTGGTGCTTGCCGCACGTCTCCGTTGCTTCGCCAGCGTGGTCGAGGCCGTTGCGGCAGCCACCAGCTCGCCGTGGGTGCGGAAGGTGTCGAGGAGGTTCTGGGCGGTGCCCTCGGGAGCCGGTTGGCTGGTGGGTGCCTCGCCGGTGAACCAGGCGAGCGCGTCCCAGGTGGAGACCTGCCGTCCAGGCAGGACCTCCACGGCGGCGGACGTACCGAGGGGGAACAACAGGGTGACGGGAGGGACACCGAGGACATCGGCGAGCACGAGGAAGTCGGCGATGGCGAGGCTCGACTTCCTGCCGGTCTCAAGGTTCTTCAGGGAGTGCTCGGTGATCTCCGCCAGCCCCCGCTCGGCGCAGCCCCGCGCGACGTCTCCCATGGTGAGGCCGGCCGCCTTGCGGGCTTCGCGCAGTCCATGCGCGATCCGAGCGGTGAGCGCCGCAGGCCATTGAGTTGGTGTCATGGCAACACTTTATTGTCCGATAATGCGCATCTGCAACTCCGTGATACACATATTCCCGCACTGTGATGCCTTCAGACGCAAGGAGTGCACCATGATGACACCAGAAGCCTCCCGCCAGGTGCGGGGACTGAAGAGCGATGAACTGCTTGCCCTTCCGGCGGTCACAGACCTGGAGACAGCGAACCGGGCGCTGCTGATCGGCCGCTCGACGGGTTACGGACTTGCGAAGCAGGGCGCGTACCCGGTCAAGGTGCTGCGCTTCGGAAACGCCTACCGGGTCGTGACCTCCGACCTCCTGAAGCTGCTTGGTTTGGCGCACCGACCGCTCGTGGAAGTGGATTCTGCTCGGTGAGCGCCTACCGGTTGTTTCGTGCGGTTCGGGCAAGTTCGGTATGTGCCTGGTCGAGCGCATGGAGGAGTCCGGTCAACTGTGCCGGGGGGATGGCACGGCGGTCGAGGGCGGAAGACTCGGCCTTGACCTTCGGCCAGTTGCTGCGCCGCCGAGTGGCAGCGGGGCGCCTCGCGACCGAGAGGCGGCTAAAGCCGTCAGTCGTCAGCGTTGAACCCGCGCTTGCGCTCCAGGACCACGAATGGGCAGTTCAGCGCCTCGGCAATCTTGATCAGATTGGCGGGTGTGGCATTGCGCCGGCCTGACTCGATGTCTCCCATGAGCTGCTCGGAGATGCCGACCCGGGTGGCCAGGGCCCGCTTGGTCAGTCCCTCCCTTTCGCGGGCCCACGTGACGGCCTTTGGTTCCTGGCAGAGCCTTCTGGGCCGAGCCCGGGCTCGTGACGGCATCTCTGCTCCCAAGCTGTTCGATCGCGGAACACACATCGGCGGTTTGGCGTACGGCACTGCATCAGGGGGTGGGCTGGCTGGCGATGGCCAGGCCGAGGACGAGTCCGATGCTCAGGGCGAGGGCGGCGATCAGTGCGATGCCGGTCCAGCCGGCGATGAGGGCGAGTTTCCAGTGGCGGATCACGGCAGCTCGGCCTTGTTCTCGTTGTCGGCGGGGGACGTGGGGAGGTGGGCGGTCCAGTCCTCGCGGGCGGTGGTCAGGGCGGGGAGGACGGTGGTTTCGAAGTAGTCGGCCTGGGTGCGGATCTGGGTGGCGAAGCGGGCGAGGTCGGTAGGGGCGAGGCCCTCGAAGTCCCACTCCTCGACGATGGTGAGACTGGCGGTGGGGACCCGCTGGTGGGGGTTCTCGGCGTAGGGGTGGCAGGCGATCTGGGAGGCGAACATCAGGTTGGTGGACTCGCGGTAGCGGGTGCCGTTGATCTCGAGGTCGAGGGTGGCGGGCGGCAGGACCGGGTCGACGGGCAGCATGGCGTAGTGGGCGTGTTCGCGCAGGTGGCCCACGGCCTGGTCCAGCGTGATGCCGGTCCGGCTGGGGTTGTCCATGGACCAGTCGGGCTGGTGGCCGGTGAGGGTGATGCCCTCGGTGGTGCTGATCGTCCAGGTGCCCGGTGCGTGCTGCGGCGGTTGCGGCGTCATGGTCGATTCGCGTTCGGGGGGTGGCGTGGTGGGTTTGGGAAGCAGGGTCGTGGGGCTCATGGGCGACAGCTCCTTGGAGCGGGGTGTTGGTTGGTCAGCGAGTGGTGGTGCGGAGGGTGTGGAGGTGTTCGATGGTCTGGGCGGGGGTGAGGGCGAGGTCGCGGAGGTGGTCGTACTGGCGGTGGAGTTCGTCGATGTCGTCGGGGTCGTCGGTGATGTGGTCGATGAGGGTTCCGTGCGTGTAGGCGAGAGGGCCGCGGGTGCGGAAGGACAGCAGCTGCACCGGACCGCGCAGGTCATGGGGGCTGGCGTGAAGGGGGAGGAGTTGGAGGGTGACGTTGGGGTCGTGGGCGGCGGTGATGAGGCGGTCGAGTTGGCCGTCCCAGGTCGCCTGGCTGTGGGCGCCGCGCCGGAGGACGAGCTCGTCGAGGATGGCGCGGTAGCGGACCGGATGAGGCGTGCTCTCGGTGAGGCGAGCCTGCCGTTCGCGGAGCGCGTCGAGCTGCGCGGCCAGGACCTCCGGTGACTGCGGACTGGTGGTGGCGAGTTGCTCTTCGGCGTAGGCGGGGGTCTGGAGGAGGGCGGGCACAGTGGTGAGGGCGTATTCCTGGATGCTGGTGGCAGCGGCTTCCAGGGCGGTGATGCTTGCGTCTGCTCGGCGTTTGGCTTCGCGTTTGGCCAGGCGCCACAGTCCGGCGAGGAGGTTTCCGGTGTCGTAGAAGCGGTCGAGGGCTTCGGCGACGGCGAGGGTGCCGATACGGCCGCCGGTCTCCAGGCGGTGGAGGTAGGACTGTTCGTAGTGGCACTGGTCAGCCAAGCCCTGGAGGGACAGGCCGGACTTCTCGCGGAGGAACGCCAGGTGGAGGGCGTACAGGACCCGTGCGCTCACCTCGCCGGCAGCGAACGAAGCGCTCACGCAGGCGAGTTGAGGGGCACCGGTGTTCTCGGAGTCCGCGGCCGGCGTGGTGTCGTCTCTGCTCACGGGCGGGCCCCCGTGCCGGAAGTGTGGTGGGCGGTCCACTCGGCTCGGATGTCGTTGAGCTGGGGGATGACGACGTCGTCGAGTCGGTCGGCCACCGCGCGTAGCCCTGCGATCAGCTCGGCCAGGCCCGTCGGGTCGAGGTCGGTGATCCAGTACCCGTCGGCGACGCACACCGTGGCCACCGGGATGGCCAACTCGGGGGTCGGGGCGTAGGGCGCGCAGGTGATGCTGCTGCCCAGGATCTCCACCTCCTCCGGCGCGTCCGTCACGTTGCCGGGCGAGTACGCGCGCAGGACCTGCCCCGGGAACTCGGTGGAGTGGCAGACGTCGGCCAGCCGCGCCGCCAACTCCTCCGGGAGCACGCCGTGTTCGCTGGGGTCCTCGGTGGCCCAGGGCGGCAGGTAGCCGGTGGTCTGCTCGCCGGTGGTCGTGGTGATCGTCCACTGCCGCACCGGGCGGCCGGTGCCGTCCGTCTCGGTGGCGAGTAACGGGGGCGGCGGGGTCGAGGGGACCGCGGGATTCATCGTGCGGGGTTCCTGTTCGTGGTGGGGCGGTGGAATCGGGTGGCGGCGTCGAGCAGGCGTCCGTCGGGCGGCCGGGCACTGTCGGCGAGGAGCGGACCGAAGGCCGCGAGGAGAGCGGACGGCAGGACCGGGTCGGCCAGGTCCCAGCTGTGGGCGCCAGGGTGCCCGGCGAACTCGCTGCACGCCTCGTCGCCGTCGGCGGTGGTGACGGGGCAGTCGGGGAGCAGGATGGCCAGGTAGGGGGCCGTGTGGTCGCGCCAGGCGGCCCAGATGGTGCCGGCGTCCGGGCCGCGCAGGTTCAGCACCACGCCGTGGTGGACTGGCCCGCGGTGGGCCTGGAGCGTGCAGGTCAGCAGCTTGCCGGCGTCGGCGGAGCTGTACACCAGGCCGTCCCAGGCCGGGGGCACGCTGTTGGCCAAGCCCAGCGCCGCGGTGACGAGGCGGGGCGGTACGAAGGTGCGCCGGCCGCAGGTGAAGCCGGGAGGGTGACGGCTGGACATCCGGATCGACTCCTTCGTCGGAACGCTGCGTACAGGGGTGGTGTGCGGCCCGCTCCGGCCACGGGCGGGGTGCCATGAGTCCGTCACGCCCCGCGGGGAGTTCGGGGCGTGGATGCCTGCTTGACTCGGCGTGGCCGGAGCGGGGAACAGCCCGCTCCGGCGGCAGGGGCGCCCGCTGCCGCACGCACGGCGACGGGGGTGCGTTCGGCGGCGTGGGTGACGCCTGCGGGCATACCGCTGGAGCGGAGATCGAGGTGGCTACGGCGGCTTGGGCGCCCGTGTGAGACCGGCATGTGGCGGATACGACGGCACCAAGGCGTGCTGGTGGCGCAGAGCTTTGTGTTCTGCCAGGCTGGCCGACGCCGCGACTGCCCTCACCGGACTCACTGGACTCGTCGGAATGCGAGGCTGGTACGTCATCCGGTCGGCTCCGAGACGAGCGGCAACCGCCCTCTCGCACTGATCGGAAAGCCCTTGGACATGGACACGCGAGGGTTGCCCAGAACCCGGTAGAGCAAGCGGTTTCCGGCGAAGGCGGTGCGACCGTGCAGCCAACGGTGGTTGTCGATCAGGTAGGCATTCCCGGGGGCGAGGTCGAAGCCCTGGCTGTTTCGCGCGATGGAGTCGACGAGCGCGGGCACGAAGCGCTGGGCGAGAGGATTCCACCGCACCAGGTCGTCGAGCCGCAGGCGCAGAGCGACCCGATCCGGCTGGTGATGCTGGAAGACGGGACCGAGAACGCCGCTCTGACCGCCGAAGAGCCCGGCTCGCTCATCCGAGAGCGCCTCGACAGCCGTTGGCTCGCGTTCCAGGAGGTCGTCGTAGATGGCTTGCCCGTCGACGAGCATGCACTCGCCCCCGGCCGCTGCCGGCGTGGCACACACCAGCATCATCAAGCGCGGCGGCATTGAGATCCCGGACCCCTCGGTGTGTGCGGCCAAGGCGACGTTGGACAGTCCGGCGAATCCGGATAGTCCGGAGTGGCGGCCGGTGTCTCGGACGACAGTGAGTCCGTCGGGCTCGCTGTCGCGGTGCGGAACGATGTGCAAGAGCGCGGACGCAGCATCGACGACCGCTTCGCGGGACTGCAACCCGTTCATGGTCACGAGACCGGTGCCTCGAAGCTGCGCCGTGATCTCCGTCGGCGCGTCAGCGCCTCGTATGTCGACGTAGTGCGCGGCGAACAGCCTAGGTAGAAGAGCTTCGTTGGCCATTTCCGAACTCCTTTGCCGTGACAGCTCGATGAGTTCACTGTCGGCACGTGTTCCGGATGCGGTAAAGCGACAGATTGTCGACGCCGGCTCACCGGTTGGCGCGGTTCTTTTGAGTGAGCCGCGTGCTACGGTCCGAAGCTCCGCGGCTACGGGAGGAGCATGGTGTCGTCGTACAAGCCGCCGGTGTGGCCGGTGTCGGTGAAGGCAGTGGTCCTCGACGACCACGGACGTGTCCTGCTGCTGCACAACGAGCGTGACGAGTGGGAACTGCCTGGCGGACGGTTGGAGATCGTCGACCAGAAGACCGGGGAGGCGGCCGATCCGACGCCCGAGGCGGCGGTCGCACGCGAGGTCGTGGAGGAGACCGGCTGGCAGGTCGAGGTGGGGCCGTTGATCGAGGGCGGCGTGTGGATCTACGAGCCGCTGCCGGGGCGTCGGGTGCTGATCGTCACGTACGGCGCGGTGGCGCTTGATACGAAGGTTGCACCTGTCGCCAGCCACGAACACAAGCAAGTCGGACTGTTCACGAGGGATGAGGTGGACGGCCTCGACATGCCCGCGGGCTACAAGGCGTCCATCCGGGCCTGGTACGACCGGCGGTAAGCCGTGACAGCCCACGACTCCGGACTTCGTCCGGCGGCTCGCCAGTGGCACTGGGCCACCACGGCCGCGCAAGTCATCCTCGAAAAACGAGATTTGGGAGCGATCCTTCGCTTCTACCGAGCTGCGAACAACCTCAACCAGACTCAGCTC
Organism: Actinacidiphila sp. bgisy145; assembly: GCF_057708125.1. Lineage (NCBI taxonomy): Bacteria > Bacillati > Actinomycetota > Actinomycetes > Kitasatosporales > Streptomycetaceae > Actinacidiphila > Actinacidiphila sp. bgisy145. The sequence continues at coordinate 5,662 of NZ_JBYIRL010000061.1, read as the reverse complement.
GGCGCGCTGCTCGGGTACGACAAGACGTATGTCAGCTTGTTGGAGACCGGTCGGCGCCACCTGACCGATATCGGCTCGATCGAGCGAGTGTGTCAGCGGTTGGGACTGCCACCCCACGTGCTGGGCATCACCACTTCCGCGGACACCGATCACCGGCTTGTACTTCAGCTCGGCGAGTCGACCGTGCGGCTGGCGGAGATCGCGCGCCAGTCCGGGCAGGCCACCGCTGCGGTGGCCGAACTGTGGCCGTTCGTGGCCCGACTGGAAGCCCGCGTTGCCGACGGACACGCGGAGCGCGCGCTTCTGCACCTGCTGGCGCGGGCCCGAGTCGGTCTCGGAGTCGCACTGGGCAACGTGCTTCCGGAAGAACGGCTGAGCACCGCGGCGCACTGGACAGCGAAATCGCTGGATATCACCCGGTTCATCGACGACCCGCGCACAGCGTCCTTCGCACTGCGCATGCACGGAAACGAGCTGCGCAAGACGGGACTTCACGGCGCAGCGGTTGAACGCCTGCTGCAAGCGGCGGCGTTGGCGCCGGATGCGGACGCACGAGCTGCCGTTCTCCCACTGCTTGCTCGCGCCGCGGGAGCTCTGGGCAACACTGCCCTGTTCGATCGCGTGATGAAGGAGGCCGACTTCACGCTGGGACAGGTGGCCCCTACCAGCCTCTTCAACCCGTACTCCCTGCACGAGGTACGGCTCCGGGGTCTGGTGGCGACCGGCCGAAGCGCGGATGCGATACGGCTCGCGGACGACGTTCCGAGGCCGGCGACCGCTGTGGCGCCGCAGTGGAAGGTGATCGAGATGATCACGACGGCCCATGTCCGCTTGACCGCGGCGGATATCCGAGGCGCCTCGACGACACTGGCCGCGGCAGTCAATGAGGCCATAGTTCAGCGACTGCCGCACCAGCTCCAGCGCGTTGCGAGGATGGCCGAGCGGCGGCTGCCGGACATTCACGCCACGACTCAACAGGCGCTCGACCAGATGAAGCGCGAGATGGCCGCGTAGCGCCGCGGGCGAACGGGGTGCATTCCGTCCCGGACAGATCACGATGTCGCACCTGCCTTGGGGGCGAGCGTGCACCACACCGAGTCGCCCGACTCGCCCACGCCCCAACTGTCCGAAAGCGAGGAGACGATCAGCAGCCCACGGCCGGACTCGTCTTCGGCGCTGGTCGGCAGTACCTGGGGAAGGCAGCGGGCCTTCTGACGGACCTCAAGGTGGATGGTGCCGGCGGCGCCGTGGGCGAGGCAGACGCTGGTGCAGCCGCCACCGTGGCGCAGCGCATTCGTGACCAGCTCGCTGATCACCAGAGCGAGGTCTTCAGCAACGGCCTGAAGGCCCCACTGGTCCAGTGCGGCGCACGCGAGGCGGCGCATCAAACCGACCTGTCGCGCTCCGAGCTCGCCGGTTGCGGTCGAGTTGCGAGGCGCGGTCCAGCCGAGCGTCACCGTGAGCACATCAGACATGCTCACAGGACTGCTCGCTGCGTCGCGAGGAGCGGCGCGGCAAGTGCTTTTGCGCTGGGCGGTTCTGGACATGGCGGTGCCCTTCGCGGTGCGGACAGGGGAAGCCGGGGCGGAAGCGTTGAGCGGCTGAGCTGTTCGTCGGAAGCTCCGGCCCAAACAGCGTGATGCATGCGAGAGTTGTTGTGCAACTTGCCGTGCAATTCAGATGTGGATTGGTATATGCAGTTGCACGAGCTCGTGAAATCCGGAAAGAGCTCGGGGAATACCACCCGCCGCCCGGGTACGGTGAGACCGGACTCGGTGGCGACCGGACCGGACTCGGGTGCCCTGGCGCCCGACTCGAAGGAGGGACGACACAACGTGGCAGCGCCGAAGGGACCCACGAGTCGCCGAGTGCATCTCGGCAAGGTGCTGGAGAAGATGAGGGAGGATCGCGGCCTCAGCACGGCCGAGGTCGCCTCTGCGCTCGGGTTCTCGAAGGAGAAGCTGTGGCGCGTCGAGAGTGGTCGGACCAGCCTGCCGAACCCGAAGGATCTGACGTCCCTGCTGGAGTATTACCAACAGGACGACGAGACGATCGACAGCCTGCTGACGATCCATCGCGAGTCGCTGCAAGCGGGCTGGTGGGTGCCCTACAACCCCCACTTCCAGAAGGGGATGCGCGACTACGTCGGCATGGAGACCGACGCGGTCAGCATCAACGCGTGGCAGCCCAACCTCGTTTTCGGGCTGCTCCAGACGGAGGAGTACGCCCGCGCCCTGCTTGAGAGCGCTAAGGCGGCGGACGAGATCACGACGGAGTTCATCGACTCCAACGTCGACCTACGCATGTTCCGGAAGAGGATCATTACCGAGACAGAGCCCAGGCCCCTGTGGGTCATCATGGCTGAGGACGCGTTGCGGGCCACCATCGGTGGGCCGGAGGTGATGTGGCGCCAGTACGAGGAGATCGCGCGGCTCAGCCGCCTTGACCACGTCACCGTTCAGGTTTTGCCCGCGACATCTGCTGGGTACCGCGCGAGCCAGAACTTCATCATCCTTGACTTGGACGAGCCGTTGGGCCGCATGGTCCAGGCCGACCATGTCAACGGCCAAGCCTGGGTGACCGACAAGAAGCCCGACGTGGGACGGTTCTCCCGAAGGTTCGAAGCATTGCGGGCATCGGCGCTCGCACCCCACGAGACGCCGCAGTTCCTGGAAGCACTACAGCGAAGGACAGGACCATCAACACTCCAGTGAAGTCCACTGACATAGCTCCCGAGACCGCCTGGTACAAGTCCTCCTACAGTGGTGCGGAGGGCAACGCGTGTGTGGAGATCGCTGCTCTTGCGCAAGCCGTCGGAGTCCGCGACTCCAAGGACAAGCAGGGGCCGGCGCTGCTCGTGACGCCGGATGCCTGGTCGTCGTTCATCGACCTGGTCCGGTCCGGCGCCGCCGACTTCGACATCGCGTAGAAGCAACACAGGCGGGCCGCGGGACTCCTGCGGCCCGCCGACAGTACGCAAGGCTGCCCGGTGCGGCCTTGATGCAGGCTGGTGTGTCGGTGCGGAATGGGCTGTCCAAGGCTTGAATCTCTCTACGGTGGTCGGTGACAGCACGTCGGCGTGTGGAGCGGGGGGGATGAAGGCCGAGGCGGTCGCGCTCGAGTCCCGCCGCGACACCGGGCAATGGAGTCGCACCGGTTGGCTGGTCAGTGCCTGTCTGGTCCGGCTGGGACACCGACTCTGACGTGCTCGTTGCGCCGCGTGTAAGCGTGGAGACGCGTACGAGCCAGGGCCGTGCGGCTTGGCCGTGGTCAGTTCTCGTCGAGCAGGTCGGAGTCGGCGGGGTCGTCGGGGATTCCCTCCAGTCGGCGGGCCTGGTCGATCACGGCGGCCACCATCTGCAGGCTGCCGACGCTCAGGCCGTTGGCGCGCAGGGCGACTCTGCGGACGTCCGCGTCGCGCATCGCCGTGACCACGTCGATCTCGGCCAGCGTCCGTGCCGCCACCTCTTCCTCGAAGAAGTAGCTGGGGGGCACGCCGAAGAAGGCGGCCAGCGCGCGAATCGTGGCCATCTTCGGGTTCTCGTTCTTCCCGGTCCGCAGCTGTTGGATGGCGCTCGCGGTGAGGGAGAACCCCGTCGACTCCCGTACGCCCTCGGCGACCTCCGCGTACGTGTACGGGCCGCGCCCCGCGGGATGCACCTCCCGGAACAGGCGGTCGAGCAGGTCCGCCACGCTGCGGGGCTGCTGCTGCTCGGTCATCGTTGCTCCTCCGGTGGCGGGCCCGAAAGCCATCCACTCTGCTTGCGCTTGCGCCGCATTCCGTCTCTGCTGGCGACATCGTAGTTGACGAGTGGACGCAAATGCGATGTACGGTTCTCTCGATATCCGACCAGCCCAGTGTTGCATGCCTGGTGGGATGGTGCGTGAAGGCCCTGGACTTGTGGCGAAGGCTCGCCCTATGGTTCTGGTCTCCGCGCAAGCGGATCAAGAGCCGGTGGCACGCCGGACGGGAGGGGGAGATGCGTACGGGAGAACCGTGACCGGGGTGCAAACGCGACCGGCGCCCGGGAGCTACCAACTCCCGAACGCCGGGCCGGCATCCCGAAGGACACCGATTCACATCTCGCGGGCGGCAGCGCCTTCTCTGCACGAGAACCGCCGCACCGCGCTCCTACGAACAACGGAGTATCGCATGCACACCGCCGACGGCGGAAGTTCGGCCTGCCCGGATACAGCCCGGCAGCAGCGTCTCGCGGCCCAACTCGCCGACATGATCCCCGGCGCGACCACCCTGCGCGTCAGCCTCACCGACCCCACGCAGACCTGGCCCCACCCGCATGCCGTCGCCAAGGACGCGGACGGGGCACGGGTCGAGCTGAGCCGGACGGCTGCGAAGACCGCGGCGCGCTGGGTCCTGCGGGTCTGGCCGGAAGCCGACTGGACCCGCCCCCACACCTTCGACCTGGCCACCGCCACGCTCACCCGCAGCGACCTGGTCGCCGCAGGCCGGGGTCGCTGACGTGCCGCGCATCCGATCGATCAAGCCCGAGACCTGGACGTCCGAGACGCTTGCCGAGGTCAGCATCCCCGCCATGGTGACCTTTCTGGCGATGACCAACATGGCCGACGACTGGGGGCGGCACCGCGACAACGCGGCCATCATCTTCGGCATCATCTGGCCGCTGCGCGCCGAGCACGGCGCGGTCCAGGTCGAGGACGACCTTACGCAGCTCGAGAACGCCGGGGCGATCTGCCGGTACACCGGCTGCGACGGGCGGCGCTACTTCCACTACCCGACCTGGTTCAAGCACCAGAAGATCGACACCCCGTCCCAGTCCCGTCTCCCGGCGTGCCCGAAGTGCGAGCCGCAGCGGTGCGGGGTCTGCAAGGGACCCTGCACCGAGCGCCGCGAGGACTCCCCGAAGGCTCCCGGAGACCTCCCGGAGGGTTCGGAGAACCCTCCGGGAACCCCGGAACTGCCCGCGCAGCCCACGCCGACCGCTCCCGCGCCCGCCCGGGGCGCCCCCGCGCCCGCCCCGGACACCGCCGACACGGCCGGTACCGGCGTCAGCGCCCGCCTCGAGTCGGCCGATGAAACCGCAGGTCAGGATGCATTCGCCGAACCCTCCCGGAAGGCTCCCCGAAGCCTCGGGGAACCCTCGGGGTCTGGATCTAGGATCTTGGATCCTGGATCTTTCTTCCCTACGGGGCGCGGTGCGCCCGACGCGGGCAACGTCTCGGCGAAGGAACTGGTCGGCGAGTACGTCGCCTCGTGCCGGGAGCGCCCGCCCGGTGACGTGATCGGCCACCTCGGCGGCATCGCCAAGAAGCTCCTCGCCGAGGGCATCGCGGTGGAGCACGTACGAGCCGGGCTGCGGCGCTTCGGGGAGATCCAGGGCCACCCCTCCCGGCTGCCGAGCCTGGTCAACGACGCCATGAACGCCCCCGGCGGGACGGGGGCCGGTTTGGCCCGTCCGGGATTCCGGCCTAACGTGCCCGCTCACACCGCGTGGACCAACCCGGTCGACGCCGCCACCGCCTACGCCGAGGAGCTGTGATGCGCACCCGAACCCGCGAACCGCAGACCCTCGCCGGTGCCGGAACCCTGGACCGGATGGCCAGGATCCTGGCCTCCCGGAACATCCACCCGGCTACCGTCGCTGCCGCCGCCGTGGCGGACGAGCCGGAGCCGTACTCGCCC
>NZ_JBYIRL010000060.1:0-40221 GCF_057708125.1 Actinacidiphila sp. bgisy145 | reverse complement strand
ACCCCCCCCCGCGCAGCAGGCGACCGGCAGGTGGTCCCGGAACCCGGGGATGGGGGCACCCGGGGGGTCCGGGGAGCGACGTTCGCGTAAGGTTGACGAGAAGGGTCGCTGAGGCTGGGAGGCGTGGTGGAGCAGAAACCCGCGAGGCTCACGGTGGGCGTGGTGGGCGCGGGCCGGGTCGGCCCGGTCCTGGCGGCGGCGCTGGCACTGTCGGGCCACCGCCCGGTGGCCGCGAGCGGCGTGTCGGAGGCGTCCCGCCGCCGCGCGGAGACCCTGCTGCCGGGCGTCCCGCTGGTGGAGCCGGCCGAGGTGCTGGCCCGCGCGGACCTGGTGCTGCTGACGGTGCCGGACGACGCCCTGCCCGCACTGGTGCGCGGCCTGGCGGAGACCGGCGCCGTACGCCCGGGCCAGCTGCTGGTCCATGCGTCGGGCCGCTACGGCACCTCCGTGCTGGACCCCGCGCTGCGGGCGGGCGCGCTGCCGCTCGCGCTGCACCCGGCGATGACGTTCACCGGCACCCCGGTGGACGTCCAGCGCCTGGCCGGCTGCTGCTTCGGCGTCACCGCGCCGGGCGAGCTGCGCACGGCCGCGGAGGCGCTGGTGATCGAGATGGGCGGCGAGCCCGAGTGGATCGAGGAGTCCGCCCGCCCGCTCTACCACGCGGCCCTCGCGATCGGCGCCAACCACCTGGTCACGCTGGTCGCGCAGGCGATGGACCTGCTGCGGCAGGCAGGCGTGCAGGAGCCGGGCCGGATGCTCGGCCCGCTGCTGGGCGCCGCGCTGGACAACGCGCTGCGCTCCGGCGACGCCGCCCTGACCGGCCCGGTGGCCCGCGGCGACGCGGGCACGGTCGCCGCGCACCTGGCCGAACTGCGCGCCCGCGCACCGGAGAACGTCGCGTCGTACGTGGCGATGGCCCGCGCCACCGCGGACCGCGCGCTCGCCAACGGAATGCTCAAGGCCGAATACGCGGAGGCGCTGCTCGGCGCCCTCGCCGACGGGGGGACCCTATGACCCGACTCGTCCACCACGCCCGCGACCTGGCCCCCGCCTCGGCCGTGGTCATGACGATGGGCGCGCTCCACGACGGACACGCCGCCCTGATCCGCGCCGCCCGCGCGCACGCGGGGGACGGCGTGGTCACCGTCACCGTCTTCGTCAACCCGCTCCAGTTCGGGCCGAACGAGGACCTGGACCGCTACCCGCGCACCCTGGAGGCGGACGTGAAGCTCGCCGAGGCGGCGGGCGCCGACTTCGTCTTCGCACCGGACACCGGCGAGGTGTACCCGGGCGGCCCGCCGCAGGTGCGGATCACCGCGGGCCCGATGGGGGAGGGGTTCGAAGGCGCGTCCCGGCCGGGCCACTTCGACGGGATGCTCACCGTGGTCGCCAAGCTGCTGCACCTGACCAACCCGCTCGCCCCCGCCGCCGGGACACCCCGCACGGCCGCGTTCTTCGGGCAGAAGGACGCCCAGCAGCTCGCCCTGGTCCGGCGGATGGCCACCGACCTGAACTTCCCCGTCGACATCGTCTCCGTGCCGACGGTCCGCGAGGACGACGGTGTCGCGCTCTCCAGCCGCAACCGCTACCTGTCGCAGCAGGAGCGGGTCGCGGCCAGGGCGCTGTCCCGGGCGCTGTTCGCCGGGCGCGACGCCGCCGGGAGCGGCCCGCGGGCGGCCGTGGCCGCGGCCCGCGCCGTGCTGGACGCCGCCGCCCGCGAGCAGCCCCCGGTGGGCCTGGACTACCTCGCGCTCGTCGACCCCGCCACCTTCACCGAGGCCGCACCGGACCACACCGGTCCGGCCGTGCTCGCCGTCGCCGCCAAGGTCGGCGGCACCCGGCTGATCGACAACATCCCCCTGGAGTTCGGAGCCCCCGAATGACCTCCTCCGCTGCCGCCGACCCCGCCGGCATACGCCTGTCCGCCCCCGCTCCCGGCTGGTCGCTGGGCGCCGACGTGGTCGTGGTCGGCTCCGGCGTGGCCGGGCTGACCGTGGCGCTGCGCTGCGCCGCGGCCGGCGCCAAGGTCGTCGTGGTGACCAAGGCACACCTGGACGACGGCTCCACCCGCTGGGCGCAGGGCGGGATCGCCGCCGCGCTCGGCGAGGGCGACACCCCGGCGCAGCACCTGGACGACACCCTGGTCGCGGGCGCGGGCCTGTGCGACGAGGACGCGGTGCGGCTCCTGGTCACCGAGGGCCCGGACGCGGTACGGCGGCTGATCTCCACCGGCGCCCGCTTCGACACCGACGACTCCGGCTCGATCCTGCTCACCCGTGAGGGCGGCCACCACCGCAGCCGCATCGCCCACGCGGGTGGTGACGCGACCGGCGCCGAGGTCTCCCGCGCCCTGATCGCCGCGGTGGTCGGCAACCCGGACATCGAGTTCGTCGAGAACGCCCTGGTGCTCGACCTGCTCACCGACGCCGAGGGCCGCACCGCGGGCGTCACCCTGCACGTGATGGGCGAGGGCGCCCGCGACGGAGTGGGGTCGGTACGCGCCCGCGCCGTGGTGCTGGCCACCGGCGGCATGGGGCAGGTCTTCTCCGCGACCACCAACCCGGCGGTGTCCACCGGCGACGGCGTGGCGCTCGCGCTGCGCGCCGGGGCCGAGGTCAGCGACCTGGAGTTCGTGCAGTTCCACCCGACCGTGCTGTGGCTGGGCCCGGACGCCGAGGGCCAGCAGCCGCTGGTGTCCGAGGCGGTCCGCGGCGAGGGCGCGCACCTGGTCGACGCGGACGGCGTGCGCTTCATGGTCGGGCAGCACGAACTCGCCGAGCTGGCGCCGCGCGACATCGTCGCCAAGGGCATCATGCGGCGGATGCAGGAGACCGGCGCCGCGCACATGTACCTGGACGCGCGGCACTTCGGCGCGCGGATGTGGGCCGAGCGGTTCCCGACGATCCTGGCCGCCTGCCGCGCCCACGGCATCGACCCGGTGACCGGGCCGATCCCGGTCGCGCCCGCCGCGCACTACGCCTCCGGCGGGGTGCGGACCGACCTGCGCGGGCGCACCACCGTGCCGGGCCTGTACGCCTGCGGGGAGGTGGCCTGCACCGGCGTGCACGGCGCGAACCGGCTCGCCTCGAACTCCCTGCTGGAGGGGCTGGTCTTCGCCGAGCGGATCGCCGCCGACGTGGTGGCGGGCACCGGTCCGCTGCCGGGCGAGCCGGTGGCGCCCGCCCCGGCGCGCACCCCGCTGCTGGCCTCCGAGGCGCGCTACGAGGTGCAGCGGATCATGACCGCGGGCGCCGGGGTGCTGCGCAGCGCGGAGAGCCTGGCCGCGGCCGCGGGCGCGCTGGAGCGGCTGCACACCGCGGCCGTGGAGGCGTACGAGCGGGACGGCAAGACGGCCGAGCCGTGCGTGGAGACGTGGGAGGCGACCAACCTGGGCCTGGTGGCCCGGGTGCTGGTGGCCGCCGCCCGGCGCCGCGAGGAGACCCGCGGATGCCACTGGCGCGAGGACCGGCCCGACCGGGACGACCGGCAGTGGCGCCGGCACCTGGTGGTGCGGCTCACCCCGCACCACACCCTGGACGTGGCCACCACCGAGGGACCGGGCCTGCCGGCCACCCGCCCCGGTCCGGTCCCGGCGGTCACCCCGTCCGCCGGGATCGGGGATGATGGGGCCGCCGCCGCACCGCGGCGGGCACAGCCGTGACCGGCGGTCCGGGCCCCGGCCCGCGGCAGCGCACCGCGGCCCCGGCGGACCGCGGCCCGCACCAGCAGTGGACGACGCAACGTACGCGGCAAGGCACGCAGCACACGAAGGAGCTTCCGTGACATCCTCCGACGGCCCTGACCGGCCCCAGCCCGTCGCTCTTCCGCTGCCGACGTTCGGCCCGCCCGCCGAGTCCGCGGGCGGCGGCTGCGGCGACGGCTGCGGCTGCGGCGACGCCCACGACCCGTACGACCTGGACCCGCTGGAGTGCGGCCTGGACCCGGACCTCGCCGCGCTGATCGTGGACGCCGGCCTGGACCCCGTCCAGGTCGAGGACATCGCGCACATGGCGATCGAGGAGGACCTCGACCAGGGCGTGGACGTCACCACGGTGGCGACCGTGCCCGAGGACGCCTTCTCCACCGGGGACTTCACCGCGCGCGAGAACGGCACCGTGGCGGGGCTGCGGGTCGCCGAGGCGGTGCTGTCGGTGGTGTGCACCGACGAGTTCGAGGTGGAGCGGCACGTCGAGGACGGCGACCGGGTCGCCGCCGGGCAGAAGCTGCTGACCGTGCGCACCCGCACCCGCGACCTGCTCACCGCCGAGCGCAGTGCGCTGAACCTGCTGTGCCGGCTGTCGGGCATCGCCACCGCCACCCGCGCCTGGGCCGACGCCCTGGAGGGCAGCAAGGCGCAGGTGCGCGACACCCGCAAGACCACACCGGGCCTGCGCGCGCTGGAGAAGTACGCGGTGCGCTGCGGCGGCGGCACCAACCACCGGATGTCGCTGTCGGACGCGGCCCTGGTCAAGGACAACCACGTGGTCGCCGCGGGCGGTGTCGCGGCCGCCTTCAAGCTGGTCCGCGAGGAGTTCCCCGAGGTGCCGATCGAGGTCGAGGTGGACACCCTGCACCAGGTCCGCGAGGTGGTGGACGCCGGGGCCGACCTGATCCTGCTGGACAACTTCACGCCCGCCGAGACCGAGGAGGCGGTCGCGATCGTCGGCGGCCGCGCCCTGCTGGAGTCCTCCGGCCGGCTCACGCTGGACAACGCCCGCGCCTACGCCGACACCGGGGTGGACTTCCTGGCGGTGGGGGCGCTCACCCACTCCTCCCCGATCCTCGACATCGGCCTCGACCTGCGAGCGGAAGCGTAGAGGCGGATGCTGCTCACCATCGACGTCGGCAACACCCACACCGTGCTCGGGCTCTTCGACGGCGAGGAGATCGTGGAGCACTGGCGGATCTCCACCGATCCGCGCCGCACCGCCGACGAACTGGCGGTGCTGCTCCAGGGCCTGATGGGCATGCACCCGCTGCTGGGCGACCTCGGTGACGGCATCGACGGCATCGCGATCTGCTCCACGGTCCCGTCGGTGCTGCACGAGCTGCGCGAGGTGACCCGGCGGTACTACGGCGACGTGCCGGCGGTCCTCGTCGAGCCGGGCGTCAAGACCGGCGTGCCGATCCTGGTCGACCACCCCAAGGAGGTCGGCTCGGACCGGATCATCAACTCGCTGGCCGCCGTACACCTGTACGGCGGCCCGTGCATCGTGGTCGACTTCGGCACCGCCACCACCTTCGACGCGGTCACCGCCCGCGGTGAGTACGTGGGCGGCGCGATCGCCCCGGGCATCGAGATCTCCGTCGACGCGCTCGGCATGCGCGGCGCCCAGCTGCGCAAGATCGAGCTGGCCCGTCCGCGCAGCGTCATCGGCAAGAACACCATCGAGGCCATGCAGTCCGGCATCCTCTACGGCTTCGCCGGACAGGCCGACGGCATCGCCGAGCGGATGGCGCGGGAGCTGGCCGACGACCCGGACGACGTCACCGTGATCGCCACCGGCGGCCTGGCGCCCCTGGTGCTGGGCGAGGCGTCCCTGATCGACGCGCACGAGCCGTGGCTCACCCTGATCGGGCTGCGCCTGGTCTACGCCCGCAACGCCCCGGCCACCGCGTAGCGCCGCCGGGCGCCTCCCCCCGGCGCGGCCCCGCGGACGGCCGGGCGCCGCGCGGCTTCCCGCCGAGCCGCGCGGCGTTACGTGAGGTTTGTCCGCTTAACGATTAATGTCCATGCATGCCAACGCCACATGGAAACCGAGGGGGAATGGCGTTCAGCGCGGACGAGGTGCGCGTGCTCCGGCGCGCGCTCGCGGAGGTGCTGGGCCCGCACGCGACCGCCGGGACCGCCGCCGTGGTGGTCGCCCCGCGCCCCGCGGAGTACGTACAGGACTGCCTGCGGCTCGCCGGCGGCCTGGACGACGCCGTACGGGAGGCGGGCCGGATGCGCGCCTTCCACCTGGCCGAGCTGCACCGCTACCGCCTGGCGCTGCCCGGCGCGGCGAGCGGCTACCTCGACCGCCTGGTCACCGCCCTCGACAGCGGCTACCTGCCCGGACCCGACGATCTCGCCGCACTGCGCCGGCTGCGCGCCCTGCCCACCGCGACCGGGGAGCACCGCCGCCGTACCGCCCTGCTGCACCGCTGCGAAACCCTTGCGGAGAACGACGTACGCCAGCGTCTGGAGGCCCACATGCCCGCCCCGCGCCGCCTGCTGTCCCTGCCCCTGCCGGCCGCCGTCCCCGCTCCCGCCCCCCGCGCGGCCGGGGACGCCGACCAGCCCAAGCCGCGCCCGGTGCCGGCGCCCGGCGCCAAGCCGAAGCCGGCCGCCCCGCCGCCGGCCGAACCCCGCGATCCGGGCCGCCGCACCCCCACTCCGGCGGAGATCTGGCCGCCCCGCCGCACGGACCGGAAACCGGACGAGGCCCGCTCCGCCTAGCGCGAACGGGGGTGGCTACGCTGGGCGCCATGAACTATGTCTCGGCCATCGTGCCGCCGCTGGTGATGGCGGTGCTCTTCACCGCGCTGATCGTGACCATCGTCAAGAACCAGGGCGGCGCCAACAAGGCCAAGGAGGACGCCGCCGTGGACGCCGCGCTGGCCGCCGCCGAGGCCGCGCAGGCCGCCCGGACCGCCACCCCCGACGAGCGCTGACCCACCCGAGCGCTCCTGACCGGGCCGCGGCGCACCGCCGCCCGGTGCGCCGCGAAGAGCGGTAATTACGACATTCGTCGCGTTTCGCCCGTAGTATTTCCGGTGTGCCCCGACCACTCGGAGAACTCGAAGACGCCGTGATGACCCGGGTGTGGGAGTGGAACCGCGCGGTCACGGTTCGTGAGGTACTCGAAGACCTCTCACGGGATCGTTCCATCGCCTACACAACGGTGATGACCGTAATGGACAACCTCCGGCAGAAGGGCTGGCTGCGCCGGGAGGCGGAAGGCCGCGCATATCGCTATGAGGCGGTATCGACGCGTGCGGCGTACTCGGCCGCACTGATGAACGAAGCCTGGGCGGCGAGCGACAACCCGGCCGAGGCCCTCGTCCACTTCTTCGGCATGATGTCCCCGGAACAGCGCGAAGCCGTGCGGGACGCATTGCGCATCATCCAGTCCGTGGACCCCTCCGGCCCGGCGGAACCCGAAGGGCGATAGCGTCCGCCCATGCCCCTGATGTCGAATGACGTGACCATCCGCCGGGCCCGTACCGGCGATGTCCCCGCTCTGCGGCGGCTGCTGGACTCCTATGCCAGGGACGGCATCCTGCTCGACAAGGCCACGGTGACCCTTTATGAGGACCTCCAGGAGTTCTGGGTGGCCGAACGCGACGAGGACGCCGAGGTGGTCGGCTGCGGCGCGCTGCACGTGATGTGGGAGGACCTGGCCGAGGTCAGGACGCTCGCCGTGCACCCCTCGCTGCGCGGGGCCGGCGTGGGCCACCAGGTGCTGGCCAAGTTGCTGCACACTGCACGCTGGCTGGGCGTCAGGCGTATTTTCTGCCTCACCTTCGAAGTCGACTTCTTCGCCCGGCACGGCTTCGTCGAGATCGGCGAGACCCCGGTGGACGGCGATGTCTTCGGCGAGCTGCTGCGTTCCAATGACGAGGGTGTCGCAGAGTTCCTGGACCTGGAGCGAGTGAAACCCAACACCTTGGGTAACAGCCGGATGCTGCTGCAACTCTGAGACCGGTATGTCCGGATCGCGCGGGCGCACAGGTGGGCCACTTCGCGCAAGGGGTTTGTGTTTTTCGGTGAAAGGCGCTTTGCTTTTACCGTTAATCCGTTTTCGATGAAAGGGAAGCCGGTGGCACAGAAGGTTCAGGTCCTTCTTGTGGACGACCTCGACGGCGGCGAGGCCGACGAGACCGTGACGTTCGCGCTCGACGGCGTGACGTACGAGATCGACCTCACCACGGAGAATGCCGACAAGCTGCGCGGGTTGCTCAACCCGTACACGGACAGTGGCCGCCGCACCGGTGGCCGTGCCGGGCGGGGCCGCACCAAGGCCGTGCGCGGTGGCAGCAGCTCCAGCCAGGACACCGCGAAGATCCGTGCGTGGGCCAAGGAGAAGGGCTACGACGTCAACGACCGCGGTCGCGTCCCCGCGACCATCCGTGAGGCGTACGAGAAGGCCCACGGCTGATCAGGGCAGCGCGCTCGCAGTGCGACGCGGTGGCAGGCGGTCGCCAGTGCGGCCACCAGTGCGGTGAGTCCGACGGGAACCCCCGTTTCGTCGGCTTCGCGGGCCACGCGCAGCGCGGGCACGGTCGACTCCACGTCGAACCCCGGCCGAGGAGGCCGCAGCCACACCGGTGCCGACCGGTCGTACGCGGCCTCCCTGCGGCCCCACTCGGGGTGCGCTGGAGCCCGCAGGGTCCGCCCTGCGCCCAGGGCCGCCAGGTCCAGCTCGATGCCCCCCCACTCCAGCCACTCCAGCAGTCCGGGCAGCTCTTCGGCCGTCCCCGCGGCGACCAGCAGCCGCACTCGGTGGCCGTCCAGCGCCACCGGCCCGAGCAGGCCCGGACGGGAGAACCGGCTCAGCATCGCGAAGCCCGCCTCCGCCGGCACGTCGAGCGCGTCGAACCGCACGCCCGTGACCAGTGCCGGAGGCGGGCCGTCGACGACCGGCCATCCCAGCTCGTGCTCGTACCAGCCCATGCCGTGTCAACTGCCGCACCGAGGCGGCGGTTACGTACCGTCCGGCATCGAACACACCTGGTGATGCCGGTGGCCTGGGCGCCGCCCGGAGCGGGCCCCGCGATGGCCGGAAACCGGCGCGCGGTGTTCGCCCTTAGCGCAGAGCGGAGTGCCCGCGCGGTGTGGATTGTCGGCGACCGAGGGTAAGAACTACCTAGTGGGAAGGGCTGGTGTTCGAGCAGGCGGGGCGGGCGTTCGCCACGGGCGTACTGATTGAGAGGGTATTCGCCTGGCCTGCGGGAACATCGTCTCGCACCATCGAGGTTGTGGGAGTGACGTCAGCCGGTTGCGCGGCTTTCCCCGCGAGAGCGGGGGTGATTCGCGAGCGGCGCCGCTGTGCGGGACTAGCATGCGGAAGGACAGGGAGGGGACCGACCCCTCACTGCCCGACCGCTCTGAGGAGCGATTAACGATGTTCGAGAGGTTCACCGACCGCGCGCGGCGGGTTGTCGTCCTGGCTCAGGAAGAAGCCCGGATGCTCAACCACAACTACATCGGCACCGAGCACATCCTCCTGGGCCTGATCCACGAGGGTGAGGGTGTCGCCGCTAAGGCCCTGGAGAGCCTCGGGATTTCTCTTGAGGCGGTCCGCCAGCAGGTGGAGGAGATCATCGGCCAGGGGCAGCAGGCCCCGTCCGGCCACATCCCCTTCACCCCCCGTGCCAAGAAGGTGCTGGAGCTGTCGCTCCGCGAGGCCCTTCAGCTCGGCCACAACTACATCGGCACCGAGCACATCCTGCTCGGCCTGATCCGCGAGGGCGAGGGCGTCGCCGCCCAGGTCCTGGTGAAGCTGGGCGCCGATCTCAACCGGGTCAGGCAGCAGGTCATCCAGCTGCTGTCCGGCTACTCCGGCGGGAAGGAGTCGGCCACGGCCGGCGGGCCGGCCGAGGGCACCCCCTCGACCTCGCTCGTGCTGGACCAGTTCGGCCGCAACCTCACCCAGGCCGCTCGGGAGACCAAGCTCGACCCGGTGATCGGGCGCGAGAAGGAGATCGAGCGGGTCATGCAGGTGCTGTCCCGCCGCACCAAGAACAACCCGGTGCTCATCGGCGAGCCCGGCGTCGGCAAGACCGCCGTCGTGGAGGGCCTGGCCCAGGCGATCGTCAAGGGCGAGGTGCCCGAGACGCTCAAGGACAAGCAGCTCTACACGCTCGACCTCGGCGCCCTGGTGGCCGGCTCGCGGTACCGCGGTGACTTCGAGGAGCGCCTGAAGAAGGTGCTCAAGGAGATCCGCACCCGCGGCGACATCATCCTGTTCATCGACGAGCTGCACACCCTGGTGGGCGCCGGCGCGGCCGAGGGCGCGATCGACGCGGCCTCGATCCTGAAGCCGATGCTGGCCCGCGGTGAACTCCAGACCATCGGTGCCACCACGCTCGACGAGTACCGCAAGTACCTGGAGAAGGACGCCGCGCTCGAGCGCCGCTTCCAGCCGATCCAGGTCGCGGAGCCGTCGCTGCCGCACACCATCGAGATCCTCAAGGGCCTGCGGGACCGGTACGAAGCCCACCACCGCGTCTCCATCACCGACGAGGCGCTCGTGCAGGCGGCCACGCTCGCCGACCGCTACATCTCGGACCGGTTCCTGCCGGACAAGGCGATCGACCTGATCGACGAGGCGGGCTCGCGGATGCGCATCCGCAGGATGACCGCGCCGCCGGACCTGCGCGAGTTCGACGAGAAGATCGCCGAGGTGCGCCGGGAGAAGGAGTCCGCGATCGACTCGCAGGACTTCGAGAAGGCCGCCTCCCTGCGGGACAACGAGAAGCAGCTCCTCGCCGCGAAGTCCAAGCGGGAGAAGGAGTGGAAGGCCGGCGACATGGACGTCGTCGCGGAGGTCGACGGCGAGCTGATCGCCGAGGTCCTGGCCACCGCCACCGGCATCCCGGTCTTCAAGCTGACCGAGGAGGAGTCCACCCGGCTGCTGCACATGGAGGACGAGCTCCACAAGCGCATCATCGGGCAGGTCGACGCGGTCAAGGCGCTCTCCAAGGCGATCCGCCGTACCCGTGCCGGTCTGAAGGACCCCAAGCGTCCCGGCGGCTCGTTCATCTTCGCCGGCCCGTCCGGCGTCGGTAAGACCGAGCTGTCCAAGGCGCTCGCGGAGTTCCTCTTCGGCGACGAGGACGCGCTGATCTCGCTCGACATGTCCGAGTTCAGCGAGAAGCACACCGTCTCGCGGCTCTTCGGCTCCCCGCCCGGATACGTGGGATACGAAGAGGGCGGGCAGCTCACCGAGAAGGTGCGCCGCAAGCCGTTCTCGGTCGTGCTCTTCGACGAGGTCGAGAAGGCGCACCCGGACATCTTCAACAGCCTGTTGCAGATCCTGGAGGACGGTCGGCTGACCGACTCCCAGGGCCGGGTGGTCGACTTCAAGAACACCGTCATCATCATGACCACCAACCTCGGCACCCGGGACATCTCCAAGGGCTTCAACCTGGGCTTCGCCGCCCAGGGCGACACCAAGTCCGG
Organism: Actinacidiphila sp. bgisy145; assembly: GCF_057708125.1. Classification (NCBI taxonomy): domain Bacteria; kingdom Bacillati; phylum Actinomycetota; class Actinomycetes; order Kitasatosporales; family Streptomycetaceae; genus Actinacidiphila; species Actinacidiphila sp. bgisy145. The sequence goes on along the minus strand of NZ_JBYIRL010000060.1, from coordinate 29,054 downwards.
GTACGAGCGGATGAAGAACAAGGTCAGCGACGAGCTCAAGCAGCACTTCCGCCCCGAGTTCCTCAACCGGGTGGACGACGTGATCGTCTTCCCGCAGCTCAGCCAGGAGGACATCCTCCAGATCGTCGACCTGATGATCAGCGCGGTCGACGAGCGGCTGCGCGACCGCGACATGGGCATCGAGCTGAGCCTGGAGGCCAAGGAGCTGCTCTCCAAGCGCGGCTACGACCCGGTGCTCGGCGCCCGGCCGCTGCGCCGGACCATCCAGCGCGAGATCGAGGACACCCTCTCGGAGAAGATCCTCTTCGGCGAGCTGCGCCCCGGTCACATCGTGGTCGTGGATGTCGAGGGTGAAGGCGAGTCGGCGAAGTTCACCTTCCGCGGCGAGGAGAAGGTCACCGTGGCCGACGCCCCGCCCGTGGAGACGGCCGGCGGCGCGCCGAACCTCTCCAAGGAGTGACGCTGCGCATGCGGTGACCGCATCGAAAGGGCCCGGCCCCGGCACCCCGCAAGGGGAGCCCGGGGCCGGGCCCTTTTCGGGTGCCGGGCCTGGGGAAGTCCAGAACAGGTCTAGAACTCGACCGTGACGTCCGGGAGCGCGTCCGCGTTGTGGACGGCTGCCGGGCTGGTGCCGCGCAAAGTGATCCGGCGCAACCGGGGCAGCTCTGCGAACGGTGCGAGGTCGACCGACCGGGGCACGGCGCCGCGCCCCACTCCCGGCCGGATCTCCAGCTCCTCCACGCTGGGGAAGTGCCGGAGCACCTGGTGGTGCGGCGGCTGGTCCCGCACCAGCCGGGTGGACAGGACGCGGATGTTCGGCAGGGGCGGGAAGTCCGGCTCGAAAAGCGCTGCGATCCCGTCGCTGACCGACAGCGAGGCCAGCGCGGGCAGGGCGCCGAGCCGATCCCAGTCGGCGCGGGCGAAACGGTCCGGCTGCGGCGAGTGGCAGCCCAGGTGCTGCAATGCGGTCAGCCGCTCGATGCCCTCCAGTCCCCGGGGGCCGTAGGTGGTGTAGAGGCGGGTGAGCGGCAGGCCGCCGGGCAGCAGGGCCATCCCCGGCCAGGTGTCGGCGTAGCTGTTCAGGGCCAGGGACGTCAGATGCGGGAGATCCCCGAGCACGCGGAGACCGATGTCCCCGGTCAGGTCGGACAGGTGCAGCTTGCGCAGCGGCAGGTCCGCCAGCGGTGAGAGGCCGGTGAGCTCGCGGCAGTTGTAGAGGTCGAGCTCCCGCAGCCGGGGCAGTCGGCGGCACAGCCGGGCCAGCATCGCGTCGTCGACCGCGTCCGTCCACGTCAGGGTGGTCAGCTCCGGGGCGTGCAGGACGTCGTCGAAGCCCCCGCCGAGTGTCGCATGGGCGGCGACGTGCTCGACCCCGCCCAGCGCGAGGACGGCGCGCAGTTCGTCGACGGTGCGGACCCCGTAGAACGTGTCGTCCCTGGGCAGGCGGTCCAGCACCTCGGCGGCGAAGTGCTGCCGGTCGGTGTCGGGCGGGAACTGGGCCAGGAGCGCCCGCACGTCGGCCACCTCGTGGTCGGTGAAACGGGCCAGCACGGGGACCGCCGCGTCGCCGCCGATCTGCCAGGCGGTGCTCACCACCGCCTCCGCTTCCTCGTCGGTCAGCCCGTCCGGGCCCGGCAGCAGCTCCAGGACCAGCGGGCCCACGTCGGCGAGCTCCATCGCCGCCCCGAAGCTGCGCGGCGGGATCAGGGCCGCGCCGCGCTTCTCGACCTCCTCCCGGATCGCCGGGTCCAGCTCGGTGGCGTGCTCCAGGCAGGCCAGGGCGAGCAGGTGGAGGCGGCTGCGGTGGGTTTTCGTGCGGTCGCCGCGGGTGAGGATCTTGCGCAGCAGGCGGGCGCGTTCGTCGGGCCGGGCGTGGGCGACGGCCATCCGGATCACGTCGGCCCACTGGTCCTGGTGGGCGTTGCGGGCCATCAGGTCGAAGTCGCGCTCCTCGATCGCGGCCTTCGCGGCCAGGTAGTCCTGGAAGGTGCGGTGGACGAAGTCCACGGTGGCCCCGGAGACCGGCTCGCGGATCAGGCCGCTGCGGTCCAGCAGGTGGCGGTAGACGTCCTCCGCGCCGCCCAGCGCGTCCCGGACCGCGGGCATCGCGGGCAGGGCGGCCGCGACCAGGTCGACCGCGTCGGCCCGGTCCATCTCCGCCTGGCCGTTCTTCACCAGCCAGTACGCCAGTTTCTGGAGCAGCTGGATCTGCGGGGCCTCGGTGAGCAGCGGTTCGAGGTCGCGCTCGCGGTCGCGCCGGTTGAGCAGCATCGACAGCGCGGCGTCGTAGAGCTCCTTGCGGCCGGTGGGCAGGTAGCCGTTGCGGTCGCGGTGCAGGGCGCAGATGAGGCTGCACATGAGGGGGTTGGTGGCGAGCCGGGCGAGGTCCTGCTTGCGGCCTAGGGCCTGTTGCAGGGTGTGCTCGAAGCCGTCTAGGCGGGCGAGTTCCGCGGTGTCGCCGGGCACGGTGGCGCGGGCCGCGTCGTGCCAACGGGCGGTGAAGGCGCGGACGTCGGCGCGGCTCATCGGGGCGAGGGTCAGCTCGGTGAACCCCTCGTCGGCGAGCCAGGCGTCCTCGACGGCGGACGGGCGGGAGGTGACCAGCCAGCGGTTGCCCGGATAGGTGCCGAGCAGCAGCCGCAGCCAGTCGCCGACCCGCTCCCGGGTGCGCTCGTCCACCTCATCCAGGCCGTCCACCAGTACCAGGGCGCGCCGGTCGGTGAGGACTTGCTCGGTCCAGCCCGGGGGAGCGGTGAGCGGGGTGCCCACCGCGGTCAGGAAGTCCGCGGGCATCGGCAGCCGCTCCTGGCGGGCGACGGTCCGCAGCGGCAGGACGTACGGCACCAGGCCGTGCAGGTGGCGCAGGTGCTCGCCGAGGTCCTGCCGCGCGGCGCCGACCGCGAGCCACTGCACCAGGGTGCTCTTGCCGGAGCCGGCCACCCCGCGCAGCAGCACCAGGTCCTGCCCGGCGAGCGCCTGCTCGGCCGGGAGCGGCCCGGTGCGCGGCGCGCCGCCGCCGGCGGCGCCGCCGACCGCGTCCGGGTCCGGCCGGCCGGCGGCCCATCGCGCGGCGCCGGCGCCGCGGTCGGCGGTGACCTCCAGCCCGTAGTACGCGCTGTCCAGCGGCCAGGTGACGCGGGAGCGGGCGGAGAAGTCGATGCCGAAGATCCGCAGGGTGCCGTGGTGCCGGGCCAGGTGGTCGGCGTAGCGGGACTCGAAGTCGGTGGGGCGGCGGGGCGGGCCGACCAGGCGGGGCATGCGGTAGCCGTGGCCGGTCAGGGCGGCGGCGAAGGACTCGTCGCCGAGCAGCCGGGCGAGCGGGGTGAAGGCGATCCGGCTCTGCTGCCAGCCGTTCTGCTGGGCGACGACCACGCCGAGCAGGGCGCCGCCGGTCAGGACGGCCGCACCGGACAGGCCCGCCCACGGGGACGGGCCGTCGGCGGGGGTGGGGGGCGGGGCGCCGTCCACCACGAGGACGCCGTACTCGCTGAAGAGGTTGGAGCCGGGCTTGTAGGTGCCGACGACCTGTTCGGTGTCCAGCCGGTCGCCGTCGGCGCGCTGCACGTAGGGGAAGCCGATCGCCTCGCACCCGGCGACGGGGTCGAGGGAGGCGGTGTTCGCCCAGCGGTCGGCGGTGCGGAAGGCGGCGGCGGGGGCGAGCGGCTGCTCGGTGGTGACCAGGGCCACGTCGATGCCGCGCCCCGGGTCGTACCAGGCGCCGGCCCGCCGGCCCGCGGCGCCGTCCGGGCCGCCGGGCGCGGTGAGCAGCACGGGGGCATCGCCGGCGACGACATGGGCGGCGGTCAGCACCAGGGTGGGCGTGAGCAGGTAGCCGCTGCCCTGGACGGTGCCGGACTGGAGGACCGCGAGGCGGTAGGGGGCGGGTGGGCGGACCGGGCGCGGCGTCGGGTGCGCGGCCACGACGCGGTCAGCTCTCGTACCGCACGCTCGACGCGTCGCCGCGCGGGGCGCCGATCAGGAGGTGGCCGCCGGTCGCGGACTTCGGGTGCAGGGTCAGGGCGACGGTGTGGGTGCTGCCGGAGGTGCGGGAGCCCTCGGCGCCGGCTTCGACGATCCAGGCCTTGACGCCGCCGCGGCCGGTCCTGGTGCGCTGGAGCTCCACGGTGAACTCCATGCGGATCTCGCCGACCTCGAAGCGCACCTCCGCGCCGGCGCCGCGCACCGCGCCCTCCATCAGCCCGGCACGTACGGCCTCGACGGCGTCGGCCAGTTCCATGCCGGTCACGGCCGGCGCGGATTCGTTCGGTGTGGTCATGGTCGGTCCCCCCTCTGGTCCCCGGAAAACAGCCGTTCCCACGGTAGTGCCGGTGAGGTGTCCCACGTGACGCGGACCACTTACTAACGGAAATAGTGCCGGGTGCGCAGCGCGGAACCCACAGGGAACGCACAGGCGGCAATGCGGACATAACGCATCTTTTCTCCTACGAATGTCCGTAGTAAGGGGGGTCCTTGCCCATGTCCGGAATGCCGGGTTACCAAGGATTCGCGACGGGCCGCTGCCGGATTCGTCGCTCCCCCATCCAGTGAGGTCATTTCTTCATGCGCAAGAACTCCACGACGCAGAACCGCACCCCGAAGACCGTTACCCGCGGCCGGGTCGCCGTAGTGGGCGGCGGCCTGGTGGCGGCACTCGCCTTGGGCTCTACGGCGGCCTTCGCCGCCACGTCGCACTCCTCCTCCGAGGCCTCCTCGGGCTTCATGAACGCGGCCACGGTCGCGAACGTCTCCGACGCCGTGCAGGCGAAGACCGCTGCCGCGAAGACCACCGCCGCGAAGACCGCGGCCCAGACCGCGGCCAAGGCGAAGGCCGACGCCAAGGCGAAGAAGGCCGCCGCGGCCAAGAAGCTCCAGGCGTCCTGGGTGACCCCGGTCACCGGCTACACCCTCGGTGCGGGCTACGCCCAGGTGGGCAAGCACTGGGCGCACACCCACTCCGGCCAGGACTTCGTCGTCAACAGCGGCACCACCGTGCGCGCCGCGCACAGCGGCACCGTGGTGACCGCCGGCTGGGGCGGCGCCTACGGCAACAACATCGTGATCAAGCACGGCTCGCACCTGTACACGCAGTACGGCCACCTGTCGAAGATCGGCGTGCACGTCGGCGAGCACGTGAACACCGCGCAGACCATCGGCCTGTCCGGCTCCACCGGCAACTCCACCGGCCCGCACCTGCACTTCGAGGTCCGGACCACGCCGTACTACGGCTCCTCCGTCGAGCCGCTGCACTTCCTGCGCGCCCACGGCGTCAACCCGTAAGGCGGGCGGAACCCACGAAATGAGGACCCGGGCACCCATGGTGCCCGGGTCCTCGCGCGCTCCCGCCCGCGCGGGCGCGGTCAGGTCCGCGCGAGGTCGTGCTCGGCCTGCGCGACCAGGTCGAGCGCCACCGCGAGGATCGCCCCGCGCTTCTCCTCGTCGTCGCCCTCGACGCTCTGCATCACGTGCATCCCCGCGTGCATCGAGAACAGCGCCGTCAGCGAGCGGATCTGCGCGGTCATCGGCGAGCTCGGCTCGGTGAGCAGCTCGCTGAGCGCCTTTATCCGGATCTTGAGGGACTCCCCGATCGCCAGGTCGCGGACGGTGGCCTGGTTCTCCTGGAGGAAGCGGAAGAGGTCGCCGGCGCTCCACAGCGCGTCGCAGTAGCGGCGCAGCAGCTCCTGCTTCGTCTCCAGCGTGTGCGGCTGGCCCTGCGCCCAGGTGATCAGGTCGTCGATCGGGGCCGTGAGGTCCGCCGAGATGCTGATCAGGATGTCTTCCTTGGTCTTGAAGTGGTAGTAGAGCGCCGCCTTGGTGACGTTCAGCCGCTCGGCGATCTCCCGCAGCGACGTCTTCTCGTACCCCTGCTCGGCGAAGAGCTTCAGGGCGACGTCCTGGATGCGGTGGCGTGTGTCGCTGCGCCGGGTCTGGTGCGGTGTGGCCATGGCGGTCGCTCTCCTGCTGCACTGCGCGTGGCCTGGTGCGGCCACTGCGTGACGGGCCTCCTCACGGTACGGCCCCACCACGACCTTACGCACTTACTTGACGCCCGGCTAGTTAGCCCCTACCTTGCTTTTCGACCAGAACTAGCCGGGCGGCAAGTAAGTTCCAGCGAACGACTCCGCCCTCCTCCCGGAGGAAGGGACGCCGGTCATGACCCAGACCGAAGCGCCGCTCAGCAAGCAGCCGCCCGCGGCCGCGGCACCCCGCGAGCGCAGTGTGCGGGTGGTGATGGCGGGCCTGCTGATCGCCATGCTGCTCGCGATGCTCGACAACATGATCGTCGGCACCGCGATGCCCACGATCGTCGGCGAGCTCGGCGGCCTGAACCACCTGTCGTGGGTGGTCACCGCCTACACGCTGGCCACCGCCGCCTCGACCCCGATCTGGGGCAAGCTCGGCGACCTGTACGGCCGCAAGGGGATCTTCCTCACCTCGATCGTGCTGTTCCTGATCGGCTCGGCGCTGTCCGGGATGTCGCAGTCCATGGACCAGCTCATCGCCTTCCGCGCGGTCCAGGGCCTGGGCGCGGGCGGCTTGATGGTCGGCGTGATGGCGATCATGGGCGACCTGATCCCGCCCCGCGAGCGCGGCAAGTACCAGGGCATGATCGCCGGCGTGATGGCCGTGGCGATGATCGGCGGTCCGCTGGTCGGCGGCTCGATCACCGACAACTGGGGCTGGCGATGGAGCTTCTACATCAACCTGCCGATCGGCGCGGTCGCCCTCGCCGTGGTCACCGTCGTGCTGCACCTGCCGAAGCGGAAGCCCGGCGCCGCCCGGATCGACTACCTCGGCGCCGCCCTGCTCACCGTGGCGATCACCTCGCTGGTGCTGCTGACCACCTGGGGCGGCACCCAGTACGCCTGGGGCTCCGGGCAGATCCTCGGCCTGCTGGTGCTCGGCGTGGTCACCCTGGCCGGCTTCCTCTACACCGAGACCCGCGCCGCCGAGCCGGTGCTGCCGCTGCGCATCTTCCGCAGCCGCAACTTCACCCTGATCTCGGTGATCGGCTTCCTCGTCGGCTTCACCATGTTCGGCGCGATGACCTTCCTGCCGCTCTACCAGCAGACCGTGCAGGGCGCCTCGGCCACCAACTCCGGCCTGCTCCTGCTGCCGATGCTGCTGGCGATGATGGCGGTGTCGATGGTCGCCGGGCGGCTGACCACCAGCACCGGCCGCTACAAGGTCTTCCCGATCGTCGGCGGGGTGCTGATCACCATCGGGCTCTACCTGCTGTCCACGATGGGCGTCGACACCTCCCGCACCGTCTCCGGCGTGTACATGGCCGTGCTCGGCGCCGGGATGGGCTGCATCATGCAGATCACCATGCTGGTGGCGCAGAACAGCGTGGACATGCGGGACATGGGCGTCGGCTCCTCGTCCGCGACGCTCTTCCGCACCATCGGCGGCTCCTTCGGCGTCTCGCTCTTCGGCGCGCTGTTCTCGCACCGGGTGCAGGACGTCATGGCCTCGCGGCTTGGCGGCAAGGGCGCGGCGGCGCTCGGCGGCGGTGCCCAACTCGATCCCAAGGCGGTCGCCCGCCTGTCCGCCACCGTGAAGGACGGCTACTTCCACGCGGTGTCCGCCGGCACCCACCAGGTGTTCCTGTGGGGCACCGTGGTCAGCGTGATCGGGTTCGTCGCCGCGCTCTTCGTCGTCGAGACGCCGCTGCGGGGTGCGGGCCCCAAGGAGGAGGTCCCCGCGGACGGGGCGCCGGAGCCGGTCGACGCGGTCTGAGGGCCCGGAACGCCGTCGGACGCTCAGCCGCGGGGGAGCATCAGCTGGGCGACGGCGCCGCCGCCGTCGGCCGCCGGGGCGTTGCGGAAGGTCAGACGAGCGCCGAGGACGCGGGTCTGGCCGACCGCGATGGTCAGGCCCAGCCCGTGGCCGCCGCCCGCGCGGTCGGTGCGGCCGGTGCGGAAGCGGCTGGGCCCCTCCCGCAGCAGGTCCGCGGGGAAGCCCGGGCCGTGGTCGCGGACCCGTACGAAGGCGCCGTCGACCAGGACCTCGATCGGGGCCGCGCCGTGCCGCAGCGCGTTGGCCAGCAGGTTGCCGAGGACCCGCTCCAGGCGGCGCGGGTCGGTCGGCACCACGGCGTCCTCGGCGACGGTCACGGTGGCGCCGGGCGCGAGCACGGGCACCCGGCGCCGTACGAAGTCGCCCAGCGCGATGTCCTGGAGCTCGGGGTGCTCGGCGGCGCCGTCCAGCCGGGCCACTTCGAGGACGTCCTCCACGAGGGTGCGCAGCGCGTGCACCCGGTCCCGGACGAGTTCGGCCGGGCGGCCGGGCGGCAGCAGTTCGGCGGCGGTGACCAGGCCGGTGACGGGGGTGCGCAGCTCGTGCGCGATGTCGGCGGTGACCCGGCGCTCGGCCTCCAGCCGCAGCTGGAGCGCGTCGGCCATGCCGTCGACCGCCCGGGCCAGCTCGTCGGTCTCGTCGCGGACCCGGCGGCCCCCGATCGCCTCGCGCACCCGCACCTGGGTGTCGCCGTCGGCGACCTTGCGGGCGGCGACCGCGGCCTTGCGCAGCCGCCGCGACATCCGCCCGCCGATCAGCACGCCGATCGCGGTGCCGCCGACCACCACCGCGAGCGAGCCGGCGACGAGTGCCTGGTCGAGGTCGACCAGCACCGAGTAGCGGTCGCTGAACGCGCTCTTCAGCGACAGCACGTGGCCGTTCCCGGCGGGGGTCTCGGCCCACACGGTGGGGTCGTCGCCGCGGCCGGCCGCGACGTACGTGGCGCGCTGGCCGCGTTCGGCGTACACCTTCAGGGCAGGCGGCAGGCCGGGGTCGTCGAGCCGGGCGTAGAAGACCAGCCGGCCGGTGGCCTCGTAGATCCGCAGCGCGGACTGGACGCGCTCGTCCTGGACGTCCCGGGTGGAGTTGATCATGCTCACCCGGGCGGCGTTGTGCACCACGAGGCTGAGCGCGAGGACGACCAGGGCGGAGACCGCGGCGATGGCCGCGCTGATCTTCCAGCGCAGGCCGCGGCGCAGGATCAGGCGGCGCAGCAGCGGGCGGTGCCGCAGGGCGCGGCGGGCCCGCCGGGCCAGGCGGGCGGAGAGCCGGGTCAGCCGGGCGGACCGGCGCCGTCGGGACGGACCGGGGGCCGCGTCGGGGCCGACGCCGTCGCGGCTGTTGCCGTCGGGGCGCTCGTCCGGGGCCCGGACGGGGCCGGGCGGCTCGGCAGGGGCCGCAGAGCCGGCCGAGGAGCCGGGCGGACCGTCCACCACGTCCGCGTCCACCTCCATGTCCGCGTCCACCTCAGGCCCTCAGCTTGTAGCCGAAGCCGCGGACGGTCTCCAGCCGGTCCTGGCCGATCTTCGTCCGCAGCCGCTGCACATGGACGTCCACCACGCGGGTGTCGCCACCCCACGCGTAGTCCCACACCCGCGCCAGCAGGTGGTCGCGGGAGAGCACCGTGCCCGGGGCGCGGGCGAACTCCAGCAGCAGCCGCATCTCCGTCGGCGTCAGCGCCAGCCGCTGCCCGGCCCGGGTGACCTCCAGGCCCTCGGGGTCGATCTCGATGTCGCCGAACGACAGCACCGCGCCCTCGTCGGCCGCCTCTCCCGGCGAGGCGGCGCGGAAGCGGCGCAGCACCGCGCGGATGCGGGCCACCAGCACCGCGCCGTCGAACGGCTTGGTGACGTAGTCGTCGGCGCCGGCCTCCAGCCCGAGCACCACGTCGATCGCGTCGGCCCGCGCCGAGACCATGATCACCGGGACCGTGGACTCGTCGCGGATACGGCGGCACAGGCTCACCCCGTCGATGCCCGGCACCATCACGTCCAGCAGCGCCAGGTCCGGCCGCTCGGCCCGGAAGGAGTCCAGACCAGTGACGCCGTCGGGCGCGGCCGTGACGCGGAAGCCGTCGCGCTCCAGGGCGAGCGTGGTCGCCTCGCGGATCACGTCGTCGTCCTCGACGAACAGCACGTGGGTGGGGGCCATGCGCTACCGCCCCCCACCGGTCGCGGTGGGCGACGGGGAGGAGGGCGAGGGCGAGGCGGTCGAGGGCGAGGAGGGCGAGGGCGAGGCGGTCGAGGGCAGCTCCGGGTCGAGCAGTTCGGAGTTGGGCAGCGGCACGGGGTCGGTGGAGGTCGGCTCGGGCTCGGCGGTCGGCGTCTTCGCGCCGAAGTCGAAGTAGGAGCGCGAGACCTCGCGGAAGCTGGAGCCGCGCCAGGCGTAGGTGACCGTTTCCTCACCGGTCGGGTACGCCACCGCGTCGTCGGTCCGGTAGACCTCGTGGACCACCTGGAGCCGCCCGTTGATCACACTGCCGTAGACCGGGGAGTGCTCGTCGGCGAAGACACAGCGGTACTTCGTGCCGGTCATCCGGTACACGTACGCGGCGATGCCGAGGCCGTCGCCGCAGGTGGTGACATTGACCACCAGGTCGGGGCCGTCGCCGGAGGTGAGGTCGCCGGAGTCGGTGTCCAGCGGGTAGGCCGCGTCGGAGCCGATGCCGGCGGTGTCGTCGCTGTCGCTGTCGCCGTCCGGGTCGTCGGAGCCGGCGGCGGTGCACGGCTCCAGGTCCTCCCGCACCTCCGCGCTGACGCTGGTGTCCCGGCGGACCATCCGGGCCAGCGCGGCCGGGTCGGAGGCGAGCGCGGGGGCGGCGGTGTCGGGTGTCTTCACCGTCGCCGTCGGCGCCGGGCCCTCCTGGCGGGCGCCGGTCACCGTGCTGCCGCAGCCGGTCGCCGTCACGCAGGCGAACGCGCCCACCGCGGCGGTCAGCGCTATGCGGCGCACTGGCTCTCCTTCCGCGTGTACCCGTACCTGCCGTGCTCCAGCTCGTGCCGCAGCCGGGCCAGCGCCCGGTGCAGCGTGCTCTTCACGGTACCCGCCGACATACCCAGCGCACGGGCCGTCTCCTCGGTGCTCAGCTGGCCGTAGTGCCGCATCAGCACCACCTGGCGCTGCTGCGGCGCCAGCACCCGCATCACGTCGCGCAGCATCTCCCGGTCGGCGTGCTGCTCCGCACCGTCGTCGACGCTGGCCTCCGGGAGGTCGCCGGTGGGCACCTCCTCCAGGCGCCGGCTGCGCCACCACTCGGTGCGGGTGTTGATCATCACGCGGCGCATGTACGCGTCCGCGAGCCGCTTGTCGGCGATGCCGTCCCAGCGCGGGTACGTACGCACCAGGGCGGTCTGCACCAGGTCCTGCGCGTCCACCGGGTCCGGCACCAGCCGGCGCGCGCTGCGCAGCAGGGCATCCTGCCGGGTCCGTACGTACTCCTCGAACTCCAGAACGCCGCTGCTCGCCGCCATCTGTGTCGCCTCCACCCCGCCGATCACGCCTGCCGTCCACGGGCCGACGAGAACGTCTCCCACGGCCTGGTCCGACGCTACGAACCGGATGTTGGGCTTTCGCGACCACCGCCGCACAGCGAGCGCACAGCAACCCATCGGTTGTGTAACAGCCCCCGTAACGGGCCGGCGCCCGGCGGGCACGCGGCCGGAGTCGGGCCGGGGGCGGGCCGGGCTGCGAGCTCGGCGGGTGTCGGTGGCGGTCGTGGCGGTGGCGGTCGCGGTGTGGGGGTGGAACGGTGTCGGGCCGGATGCCCGGGGGCGGGCGGACGGCGCCCCTGCCCCGCCCGTGGGCACCGGGGCGGCGCCGGCGCCTGGCGGGGGGTGGGCGCCGGGCTTCGGGTGCTGGTCCCGCGGAACGCGGGTCAGGCGGGGAGGCGGTAGTGGTCGTCGGGGAGGCGTTCGACGAGGCCGTCGGTGAGGAGGCCGTCGAGGGCGCGGGCGCGTTGGACGGGCTCCTGCCAGGCGGTGTCCAGCACGGCGCGGGGGACCGGGGTGCGGCTGGCCCGGAGGATCGCCAGCAGCCGGCCGCGCACCTGCCGGTCGGTGCCCGCGTACGTCTGGCCGCGCCGGGGCGGGCCGTCGTGCGGGGGCGAGCCGGCCAGCCGCCACGCGCACCGGTCGGCCACCGGGCAGCTCCCGCACTGCGGCGAGCGTGCCGCGCAGACCAGGGCGCCCAGTTCCATGGTGGCCGCGGCCCAGCGCGCCGCGGTGCCCTCGTCCTCGGGCAGCAGCGCGGTCGCGAGGCGGCGTTCGGCGGCGGTCGTGGCGTTCGGCGGGTACTCCACGCCGGTGACCGCGCGGGCGAAGACCCGCCGTACGTTCGTGTCGAGCACGATGTGCCGCCGGCCGTACGCGAAGGACGCCACCGCCGCCGCGGTGTACTCCCCGATCCCCGGCAGGGCCAGCAACTCCGCGTGGTTGCGCGGGACTTCGCCGCCGTGCTGCTGCGCTATGGCCGTCGCGGCGGCGTGCAGCCGCAGCGCGCGCCGCGGATAGCCGAGCCGGCCCCAGGCCCGCACCGCCTCCCCCGCGGGCTCGGCGGCGAGGTCGGCCGGGCGCGGCCACCGCGCCATCCACTCCGCGTGCACCGGCAGCACCCGGCTGACCGGGGTCTGCTGGAGCATGAACTCGCTCACCATCACCGACCAGGCGCCCGCGTCGGCCCGCCGCCAGGGCAGGTCCCGGGCGTGGTCGTCGAACCAGTCGATCACCGCGCTGTGCAGCGCCCCGTGGGCGGGGAGGTCGACGGGCACCGGGTCCGCGGACGGTGTCCCGGTCCCGGGCGCCGGTGCGGGCCGGGGCGCGGTCCCGGCGGTGGGCCGGGGGGAGACGCCGAGGGCGCCGCCGGCCGGGGCGTGGGCCCCCGGAAGCTGGGTGGGGGACTGGGTGGGGGAGAGGTCATTGCTCATCGCGGGTTGATCCTCGCACATGCCAATGACATCGCATGCGGACGGTAACCGGAGCGCGGGGATGCGTGACGATGCACTCCGGGTGGTACACGGAGCGCGGAACCGGCGCGCGGAACAGCGCGCGGAAAGAGGGGACTTCGGGGCGATGTAAACGTGATGATCGGCAAAGACCGGACGTATGGCGGCGGGTGGTGCGGCGCCGCGGTACCGATCTCCCCTAGAGTGCGTCTGTGGGCTCCATGCGCAATCCCGTCGGTCCTCTGCCATCGTCCATCTACTGGCGGCGGCGGGCAGTTCTGCTGTGCCTGCTCGCGCTGGTCGCGGCCATCGTCCTGTGGGTGGTCACCAGTCGCGGCGGCGGGGGAGGCAACGGCGCGAGCGCGCCCGCCGATTCGCACACCCCGGCGGCGACCATCACCCCGGGCCCGACACCGTCCGGCCCGCACGACGGCAGCGAGCCCGGCGGACAGCCCACCGCGCCCAGCGGCTCCTCCGGCAGCGGCGGCGACGACAACGGCGGTACGGACAGCGGCACTTCGAGCGGAGCCGACACCGGCGGCGCCACCGCGTCGGCGCCCTCGGCCACCTCGGGCGGCTCTGGCAGCGGCGGTACCGGCTCGGTGCCCCCGGCCGGCCAGGAGGTGCCGGCCGGCTCCTCGCTGCCGACCTGCACCCCCGGCACGGTCACGCTCTCGGTCAGCCCGGTGCGCAACACCTACCAGCCCGGCCAGCACCCGCAGTTCCGCCTCGTGGCGGCCAACTCCGGTGCGGCCGCGTGCAAGATCGACGTCGGCCCGAAGAGCGCGGTGTTCACGGTCACCAGCGCGCCGGGCGGCAGCCACGTCTGGGCGTCGGACGACTGCCCGGCCACCGGCTCCCACCTGCTCCAGGTGCCCGCGCGCTCCTCGATGTCGTACACGCTGATCTGGAACGGGCAGACCAGCTCGCCGCAGTGCGCGAAGCCCAAGGGCCAGCAGGCCGGCAGCGGCACCTACCTGGTCCAGCTCCGGATGTCGGGGTACGGCAGCAAGCAGACGTCCTTCCAGCTCACCGACGACTGACGGCGGCGGCCCGGGCGGTACGGCCGCGCGGTTGCGGTCCCGGTCCCGGTCCCGGTTGCGCGGGCGCGGGCGCGGGCCGGGCGGTGCGGCTACACGTACCGTTCGAGGATCGAGGACTCGGCCAGCCGGGACAGGCCCTCACGGACCGAGCGGGCCCTTGCCTCGCCGACGCCCTCGACGGCCTGGAGGTCGTCCACGCTGGCGGCGAGCAGCTTCTGCAGCCCGCCGAAGTGCTCGACCAGCCGCTCGATGACGGTGTTCGGCAGCCGCGGCACCTTCGCCAGCAGCCGGTAACCGCGCGGCGAGACCGCGGAGTCGAGCGACTCGGGTGACCCGGTGTAGCCCAACGCGCGGGCCACCGTGGTCAGTTCGATCAGCTCGCTCTGCGGCAGCGCGTCCAGCTCGGCGAGCGCCTCGGCCACGGTACGGCTGCGCTTGGCGGTCGGCTCGGGGACGTAGTCGCGCGCGACGAGTTCGCGCTCCGGCTCCACCCCGGCGATCAACTCGTCGAGCTGGAGGGCGAGCAGGCGCCCGTCGGTGCCCAACTCCACGACATACTCGGCGATCTCGGTGGCGATCCGGCGCACCATCTCCAACCGCTGGGCGACGGCGGTGACGTCCCGCACCGTCACCAGGTCCTCGATCTCCAGCGCGGACAGGGTGCCGGCCACCTCGTCCAGCCGCAGCTTGTAGCGCTCCAGCGTCGCCAGGGCCTGGTTCGCGCGGGACAGGATCGCCGCGGAGTCCTCCAGCACGCGGCGCTGCCCGTCGACGTACAGCGCGATCAGCCGCATCGACTGGCTGACCGACACCACGGGGAAGTTGACCTGGCGGCTGACCCGGTCCGCGGTGCGGTGCCGGGTGCCGGTCTCCTCGGTGGGGATCGTGGGGTCCGGTACGAGCTGCACGCCCGCCCGCAGGATCTTGGTGATGTCCTTGTCGAGGATCAGCGCGCCGTCCAGCTTGCACAGCTCGCGCAGCCGGGTCGCGGTGAACTCCACGTCCAGCACGAAACCGCCGGTGCACAGCGATTCGACGGTCTTGTCCATGCCGAGCACGATCAGGCCGCCGGTGTTGCCCCGGACGATCCGCTCCAAGCCGTCGCGCAGCGCCGTACCCGGGGCGACCGCGCTCAGCGACGCGTGCATCAGACCGCCGTCGCTCAGGGCTGCGCCGGCGCGCCCGGAGGAGTCGCCCGCTGCCCTACGAGCCGGGGCGGAGCCCCCTGCCCGGTCGTTGGCTGCCACTCTGCTCCTCACGGTCGCTGCGTTTCGCCAAGCTTACGACTCCCTGCGGGGGGCTCGGGCGGACCCGCCGTAGGCGGGTGCGCAGGGGGCAGTCGAGGGACCTTGAGGAGTGATCGGGGGAGGGTGCGGGGATGCGCCGCTGGTCGTTCGGTCTGTTGCCGGTCGCAGGGCGGTCGTTGGCTTGTCGCGCAGTTCCCCGCGCCCCTGAATGTGCTCGGCCCTTCCGGCGAAAGAAGCCGGCGCCCCAAAGGGGCGCGGGGAACTGCGCGACCAGCCCTCCACCGGCGGGTGGTCCCGGAACCGACAGGACGGGGCAGCCCGGAGGGTCCGCTCAGCCCCCGGCGGGGGTCAGCGGCGGGGGAGGGTGCGCAGGGCGTCGGAGATGTCGGCCACTTCGGTGACGCGCATGCCCGCGGGGATCTTGCCGGGGTCGGGCGGGACGAGGGCGTGGGTGAAGCCGAGCCGGTGGGCTTCGGTGAGGCGCCGCCCGACGCCGGTGACGCGGCGCACCTCGCCGGCCAGCCCGACCTCGCCGACGGCGACGAGGTTCTTCGGCAGGGGCGTGTCGATCGCGGCACTGGCCAGCGCCAGCGCCACCGCCAGGTCGGCCGCGGGCTCGGTGAGCTTCACGCCGCCGACGGTGGCGGTGTAGATGTCCTGCTTGCCGATGGACTTGATCCGGCCGCGCTGTTCGAGGACCGCGAGCATCATGGACACGCGGGAGTTCTCCAGGCCGGAGGTGGTGCGCCGGGGCGAGGGGATCTGGGTGTCCACGGTGAGCGCCTGCACCTCGGCGACCAGCGGCCGGCGCCCTTCGAGGGTGACCGTGAGGCAGGTGCCGGGCACAGGTTCGTCGCGGCGGGTGAGGAAGAGCCCGGAGGGGTCGGCGAGACCGGTGATGCCCTCGTCGTGGAGCTCGAAGCAGCCGACTTCGTCGGTGGCCCCGAAGCGGTTCTTCACCCCGCGGATCAGCCGCAGCCGGGCGTGCCGGTCGCCCTCGAAGCTGAGGACGACGTCGACCAGGTGCTCCAGCAGCCGGGGCCCGGCGATCGCGCCGTCCTTCGTGACGTGGCCGACCAGGAGCGTGGCCATGCCGCGCTCCTTGGACGCGCGGATCAGCGCGCCGGCGACCTCGCGGACCTGGGCCATGCCGCCGGGCGCGCCGTCGATCTCCGGGGAGGCGACGGTCTGCACGGAGTCGAGGACGAGCAGGCCGGGCTTGACGTCGTCGAGGTGCCCGAGGACCGCGGACAGATCGGTCTCGGCGGCGAGGTAGAGGTGGTCGGCGAGGGCGCCGATGCGGTCGGCGCGCAGCCGCACCTGGGAGGCGGACTCCTCACCGGTCACGTAGAGCGTGGGGGACTGCGGGCCGGACGCCTTGGCCGCCACGTCCAGCAGCAGCGTGGACTTGCCGACGCCGGGCTCACCGGCCAGCAGGACGACGGCGCCGGGCACCAGGCCGCCGCCGAGCACCCGGTCCAGCTCGGGCACGCCGGTGGAGCGGGCGGTGGCCTGGGTGCCGTCGACCTGGGCGATCGGGCGGGCGGCCGCCGTCACCCGGCCCGGCGCGGTGGTGCGGACCGCGGGGGCGCCGCCGAACTCCTCGACGGTGCCCCACGCCTGGCACTCGCCGCAGCGGCCGAGCCACTTCACCGTGGTCCAGCCGCACTCGGTGCAGCGGTACGAGGGGCGGTCCTTGGACGCGGGTTTGCGGGTGGCCATGCCGTTCACCGTAGCGGGCCGGACCGACAGCCGCGGTCACTCGTACGTGTGGCCGCGACTTCACCATTTTGTGGTGGATCATTACCCGTACGGGTTAAAGAGGGCCGGTAGTGGTGAACCGGGGGCGCGCGCGGGCCTACCGTCGCCCGGTGATGAGCAGGCAATCCCCCAACTCGACGCAGAGCACCGGAGCGCACCGCAAACACCGTGTTCCGTCCGGACGGCAGTGTGCCGACGCGGAGCCGGAGCGGGCCGGCCGGGGGCACGCGGCCCGACGTGAGGGCCGGGCCCGGCGGCCGCAGGGCACGCTGCCCATACAGCCGCCCGCGCACTACGAGCCGTATCTGGACGGCCTGTTCACGTACTGCCTGTCCATCCTGTGCGAGCACGACGCGGCGGCCGGCGCGCTGGGCGAGGTGCTGGCGCTGGCCGAGCGGCAGCGGGTGCGGCTGCGCGACCCGGGGCTGCGCCGGCCGTGGCTGTACGCGCTCGCCCGGTGGGTGTGCCTGCGCCGGCTCGCGGCGGGCCGGCCGGCCGCGCCGCACACCTCGGAGGCGGTGGCCGAGCAGCGGCGGGCCCAACTCGCCTCGCTGACCTGGCCGGAGTCGGCCGGCACCACCCCCGAGCAGCGCGAGGCGCTGGAGCTGGCGGTCCGCCACCAGCTCGCGCCGCGCGAAGTGGCCCTGGTGGTGGGGCTCGACGCGGACGCGGCCAGGACCCGGCTCGCGCGGGCCGCCTGCGAGGTGGAGCGGACCCGTACGGCGCTGGCCGTCGTCGACACCGGCCGGTGCCCGGAGGTGTCCCAACTCGCCGGGGACAAGCGGGTGCTGCTCGGCGCCACACTGCGCACCGAGCTGGTCCGGCACGTCGACGACTGCCCGGTGTGCCGGCGCACCGCCGAGCGGGTCGTCGCCGACGGGCCGTGGCCGGGCGCGGCCGACGCCGCGGCGGTGCTGCCGCTGGTGGAGGCGCCGCGCTCGGCGGCGTACGCGGCGCTGCTGCACGCCATGGACACCGGGTTCGGGCGGGCCCGGGAGTCCACCCCGCGCTTCGACCGGCGCGGCTTCCCCGTCGACCTGGGGGACAGGGCGGCCCGCCGGGCGGTGCTGCGGCACCGCGCGGTGACCACCACGGTGGTCGCGGCGGTCGTGGCCGCGCCGGTGCTCGCGGTGTGGGCCGCCTACCGGGCCACTCCGCTGGGCGAGGGCTCGCACGGGCACCGCGCGTCCGCGTCCGACGGGATCGACGGGGTGCCGTACGAGCAGGCGGGGCACGCCGGTCCGTCGCCGAGCGCACCCTCCGCGCCGACCGGTTCGGGCACCGCGTCGTCCGCCCCCCACTCGCCGCAGGACACCACCGTGGCGGTCACGGGCGGTACGGCGCCCCCGGCGTCGTCGGTGCCGGCGGGCGCGGGGTGGCTGGAGGTGTCGGCGCGGCCGGGTGACGGCGCCACATACGTCACGCTCACCGGCGGGGGCGCCGCGCCGGTGAGGTGGGCGGCGGCCACCTCCGCGTACTGGCTGGACTTCTCCGCACGCTCGGGCACCCTGAAACCGGGCGAGACGCTCACGCTGGTGATCCGGGTGGACCACTCCCTGGAGCCGTCGGGCTCGTGGTCGGCGCAGATCCGGTTCTCCCCGGGCGACGCCACGGTCACCCTGCAAGGCTCCTCCCGGCGTTCGGTGCCCCCGACCTCCGCGCGGCCGACCGGGGGGAGCACCGAGACCAGCACTCCGCCGCCGACCTCGTCCGCGCCGACCGCGCCATCCGGGCCCCCGCCGAGCAGCTCCCCTCCGACGAACTCGCCCGCCCCGACCGACAGCGCCACGCCGTCGCAGACGCCGTCCGGCTGACCGGGCCGGCCGGGCTGGGCCGGTCGACCCGCAGACCCGTCCGGCCCGGGGCCGCTACCGCCCCGGGCCGGCCGGGTCCGCCGGGTGCGGCGCCACCAGGGGCAGCGCTGACGCCAGCCGCGCCTCGCACATCCGCGCCAGCTCCGCGTACCCGGCCTCGCCCATCAGCTCGGTGAGCTCGGGCCGGTAGGACAGGTACACCGGCTCGCCCCCGCCGTGGGCGGAGGTCGCCGAGGTGCACCACCAGTGCAGATCGTGGCCGCCGGGCCCCCAGCCGCGCCGGTCGTACTCGCCGATCGACACCACCAGCACCCGGCTGTCGTCGGGCCGGTCCACCCAGTCGAAGGTGCGGCGGATCGGCAGCTGCCAGCAGACGTCGGGCTTGGTCTCCAGCGGCTCGCGGCCGTCGCGCAGCGCGAGCGCGTGCAGGGCGCAGCCCTGGCCCCCGGCGAAGCCGCGCCGGTTGGAGAAGATGCAGGCGCCGTCCACCACCCGCGTCTGCCGCTCGCCGTCCTCGTTCTCCTCGGCCCAGAAGCCGTCCCGCCCGGTGCCCAGCGCGTGGAACTGCCAGTCGTCCGCGGTGAGCCGTGTCACGTACTTCGCGACGCGCTTCTCGTCGTCGTCGTCCGAGAAGTGCGCGCCGAGCGAGCAGCAGCCGTCGTCGGCGCGGCCCGCCACGATGCCCTGGCAGCCGCTGCCGAAGACGCAGGTCCAGCGGGAGGTGAGCCAGGTCAGGTCGCACCGGAAGACCTGTTCCTCGTCCGCGGGGTCGACGAACTCCACCCAGGCGCGGGGGAAGTCCAGCCCGGCCTCGTCGGTCGCGGCGGTCGTACCGGCGCTCTTCTTCGTGCCCTTGCGGGGCTTCACCTTGGCCACGCGCCCAAGAGTAAGACCGTAATGCGCCGAATACGGTCACGCGGGACCGTGCCCGCCGAAGTGGAGTCCGGGCCGTACCGCCTGGTCGGACCCGCGCGGCGGGCGATCGCCGCTGACTACAGTGCTGCCCATGCGACTGGGAGTGCTCGACGTGGGGTCCAACACCGTTCACCTGTTGGTGGTGGACGCGCACCCGGGCGCGCGCCCGCTGCCGGCCTACTCGCACAAGGCGGAGTTGCGGCTCGCCGAACTGCTCGACGAGCACGGCGCGATCGGCCGGGCCGGGGTCGACCGGCTGGTGGGCACCGTGGCGGACGCGATGCGGGTGGCGGAGGACAAGGGCGTCGAGGACGTCCTGGCGTTCGCCACCTCCGCGGTCCGCGAGGCGGTCAACGGCGAGCAGGTGCTGGCCCGGGTCGAGCGCGAGACCGGGGTGCGGCTGACGGTCCTGTCCGGCGCCGACGAGGCCCGGCTGACCTTCCTCGCGGTACGCCGCTGGTTCGGCTGGTCCGCGGGCCGGCTGCTGGTGCTGGACATCGGCGGCGGCTCGCTGGAGGTCGCCTTCGGCATGGACGAGTACCCGGACGCGGCGGTCTCCCTGCCGCTCGGCGCCGGCCGGCTGACCGCCGCGCGGCTGCCCGCCGATCCGCCCGACGCCGACGACGTGCGCGCCCTGCGCCGCCACGTGCGGGCCGAGATAGCGCGCGCGGTGCCGGAGTTCGCCCGGCACGGCCGCCCCGACCACGCCGTGGGCACCTCCAAGACCTTCCGCCAGCTCGCCCGGATCAGCGGCGCCGCCCGCAGCGCGGACGGCCTGTACATGCAGCGCACGCTGCGCCGGGAGGTGCTGGAGGAGTGGGTGCCGCGGCTGGCGGCGATGAGCGCCGCCAAGCGCGCCGCGCTGCCGGGCGTCTCCGAGGGCCGCGCGCGGCAGCTGCTGGCGGGCGCGCTGGTCGCCGAGGGCGCGATGGACCTCTTCGAGATCGACGAGCTGGAGATCTGCCCGTGGGCGCTGCGCGAGGGTGTGATCCTGCGCAAGCTCGACGTGATGGTGGGCGAGCTGGCCTCCACCGCCCGCGACCAGGCGGTGGAGGAGCGGCGGGCCCCGCACGGCGCCTGAGACCCGCGGCCGCGCCGGGCGGCGCGCGGGCCGGCGGTGCCCTGCGCGGCGCCGGCGGCCGTACGCTGGCAGGCGTGCCTCAGCGAGCGGACCGACCCCAGGCGTGCGACGCCCCCCGGGTCCGCGCCTCCGATGTGTCCGGTATCTCCGGAATGCGAGGCTCTGCCGGGGCGAAGGTGGCGCTGTCCACCGCCTCGGTCTACCCCGAGTCCACCGCGACCGCGTTCGAGATCGCCGCACGGCTCGGCTACGACGGCGTCGAGGTCATGGTGTGGACCGACCCGGTCAGCCAGGACATCGAGGCGCTGCGCCGGCTGTCGGACTACCACCGGGTGCCGATCCTCGCGGTGCACGCGCCCTGCCTGCTGATCACCCAGCGGGTGTGGTCCACCGACCCGTGGACGAAGCTCCAGAAGGCCCGCGCCGCCGCCGAGCGGCTCGGCGCCTCCACCGTCGTGGTGCACCCGCCCTTCCGCTGGCAGCGCGGCTACGCCCGCGACTTCGTCCGCGGGGTGTGGCGGATGGCCGACGAGACGGACGTCCGCTTCGCCGTGGAGAACATGTACCCCTGGCGCTACCGCGACCGCGAGCTGCTGGCGTACGCGCCCGACTGGGACGTGACCAACGACGACTACCGCCACTTCACGGTGGACCTCTCGCACGCGGCCACCTCCCGCAGCGAGGTGCTGGACATGGCCGCGCGGATGGGCGACCGCCTCGCCCACGTGCACATGGGCGACGGCAACGGCTCCGCGAAGGACGAGCACCTGGTGCCCGGGCGCGGCACCCAGCCCTGCGCCGAGCTGCTGGGCGCGCTGGCCGCCGGCGGCTTCGGCGGCCACGTGGTGGTCGAGGTGAACACCCGCCGGGCGATGTCCTCGGCCGAACGCGAGGAGGACCTCGCCGAGGCGCTGGCCTTCACCCGCCTGCACCTCGCGGGCGTCCGCGTGCGCTGAGCCGCCCGCCCCCCGCACGGGTCACCATGCGGACGCGGCGTCCGAATCCTGGGCGACCGGCGTAGGCTCGACTCCCAGGCAGCAGCGAGTCCCGGCAGCGCAGACTCGTACGAGCGAAGTGGGCCGCAGGCCGAGACGCCAGGCCCAAGAAGGAGGGGAAACCGTGCCCGAGCTGAGGTCACGTACGGTCACCCACGGCCGCAACATGGCCGGCGCACGCGCGCTGATGCGCGCGTCCGGCGTCGCCAACTCCGACATCGGCAAGCCGATCGTCGCGGTCGCCAACAGCTTCACCGAGTTCGTACCGGGCCACACCCACCTCCAGCCCGTCGGCCGGATCGTCTCCGAGGCGATCAAGGCGGCGGGCGCGGTGCCGCGCGAGTTCAACACGATCGCCGTGGACGACGGCATCGCCATGGGCCACGGCGGCATGCTCTACTCGCTGCCCTCCCGCGACCTGATCGCCGACTCCGTGGAGTACATGGTCGAGGCGCACTGCGCGGACGCCCTGATCTGCATCTCCAACTGCGACAAGATCACCCCGGGCATGCTGATGGCCGCGCTGCGCCTGAACATCCCCACCGTCTTCGTCTCCGGCGGGCCCATGGAGGCCGGCCGCGCCACCCTCGTCGACGGCACCGTCCGCAAGCTCGACCTGATCAACGCGATCTCGGACGCCGTCAACGAGCAGGTCTCCGACGAGGACATCCTCCGCATCGAGGAGAACGCCTGCCCGACCTGCGGCTCGTGCTCCGGGATGTTCACCGCCAACTCGATGAACTGCCTCACCGAGGCGATCGGCCTGGCGCTGCCCGGCAACGGCTCGGTGCTCGCCACCCACACCGCCCGCCGCGCGCTGTACGAGCGGGCCGGCACCACCGTGGTGGAGCTGGCCAAGCGGTACTACGAGCAGGACGACGCGTCGGTGCTGCCGCGCGCCATCGCCACCCCGGCCGCCTTCGAGAACGCGATGGCGCTGGACATCTCGATGGGCGGCTCCACCAACACGATCCTGCACCTGCTGGCCGCGGCCCAGGAGGCCGAGGTCGCCTACGGCCTCAGCGAGATGGACGAGGTCTCCCGCCGCGTGCCGTGCCTGGCCAAGGTCGCGCCGAACGTGGCACCCGGCGGCACGTACTACATGGAGGACGTGCACCGCGCCGGCGGCATCCCCGCCATCCTCGGCGAGCTGTACCGCGGCGGGCTGCTCAACGAGGACGTGCACACCGTGCACTCGCCCTCGATCAAGCAGTGGCTGGACACCTGGGACGTGCGCGGCGGCTCCCCGTCCGACGAGGCCGTCGAACTGTGGCACGCCGCCCCCGGCTGCGTCCGCTCCGCCGAGGCGTTCTCCCAGTCCGAGCGCTGGGACAGCCTGGACACCGACGCGGCCGGCGGCTGCATCCGCGACGTCGAGCACGCCTACTCCAAGGACGGCGGCCTCGCGGTGCTGCGCGGCAACCTCGCCGTGGACGGCGCCGTGGTGAAGACCGCGGGCGTCGACGAGTCGATCTGGACCTTCGAGGGCCCGGCCGTCGTCTGCGAGTCGCAGGAGGAGGCCGTCGAGAAGATCCTCGCCAAGCAGGTCAAGCCCGGCGACGTGGTGGTCATCCGCTACGAGGGCCCGCGCGGCGGCCCCGGCATGCAGGAGATGCTCTACCCGACGTCCTTCCTCAAGGGCCGCGGCCTGGGCAAGGTCTGCGCGCTGGTCACCGACGGCCGCTTCTCCGGCGGCACCTCGGGCCTGTCCATCGGCCACGCCTCACCCGAGGCGGCCTCCGGCGGCACCATCGCGCTCGTCGAGGACGGCGACCGGATCAGGATCGACATCCCCGGCCGCAGCATGGAACTGCTCGTCTCCGACGAGGAACTGGCCGCCCGCCGGGAGGCCCGCAACGGCGTGTACGCGCCGCGCGCCCGCACCCGCCACGTCTCCACCGCGCTGCGCGCCTACGCGGCGATGGCGACCAGCGCGGACAAGGGCGCCGTCCGCGACATCAGCAAGCTGGAGGGCTGAGGGCCCGCGGCTCCGTCCGGCCCAGAGCTTCCGTCCGGCCCCCGCAGATCCGGCATGCCGCGCACCCCGCGCGGTCAGATCAGCGGGGGCCGGCCGAGTCTGGTCATCCGCCACGCGGTCGACCACCGCATCGGCCGGCGCGGCGGACACGGCGTCCGCACCCCCTCCACGAACCCCGCGCACCACGCCTTGAGCCCCGCCCCCGACCGGGTGCGCGCCACGGTCAGCGCCGTCCACACCCCCAGGTACGCGGGCACCAGCAGCACCGGCAGCCGCCGCTTGGCCAGCCAGACCCGGTTGCGGGCCAGATTGCGGTAGTACACCGCGTGCCGGGTCGGCGAGGTCCACGGGTGCCGCAGCACCAGCTCCGGCGCGTACCGGACGTTCCAGCCCGCGTCCAGCGCCCGCCAGGCGAGGTCGGTCTCCTCGTGCGCGTAGAAGAACGGGTCCGGCCAGCCGCCGATCTCGTCGAGCATCCGCATCGACAGGCCGTGCCCGCCGCCCAGGAACGTGGTGACCAGCCCGCCGCGCATCGGGTCCGACGCCCGCAGCCGCGGCACGTGCCGGCGCGCGGTGCGCCCGCGCTCGTCCGCGATCCGGAACCCGACCACACCCAGCCGCTCGTCCGCCTCGTACAGCGCGCACAGCCGGGTGAAGACGTCGGTGCCCACCAGCAGCCCGTCGTCGTCCAGGTCGACCAGGACGTCCACGTCGCCGAACTCCCGCAGCGCCTCGATCGCCACGTTGCGGCCGCCGGGAATCCCGAGGTTCTCGCTCAGCTCGATCGTGGCGACCTCCTTGGGGAGATCGGGCAGCGGCGAGCCGTTGCCCACCACCACGACCCGCGTCGCCGGGGTCTCCTGCGCCGCCACGGAGTCCAGCAGCGCCAGGAGTTCCGCGGGCCGGGTACCCATCGTCAGAATCGCAACACCTACACGAGGGTGGCGCACGGGTGAAGTCTCCGTTCCTCGGGACCGACCCGCCGATGCTAACCCCACCCGCCGTGTGTTCCCGGTCGCGAATCCACGACCTTTGCCACCCGCTGCCCGACCGCTGACCCGCCCCCGGCCCGGGGCCGCGGTCACGCCACGGTGAACCCGCCGTCCACCGGCAGGATCGAGCCCGTCACGTAGTCGGCGCCGATCACGTACCGGATCGCGCCGGCGACGTCCTCGGCGGTGCCGACCCGGCCCGAGGGCACCGACTGCGCGGCGGCGTCGAACTGCGCCGCCCGCTGCTCCGGCGGCATGAAGGACCACCAGCCGGTGTCGATGACGCCCGGCGAGACCGCGTTCACCCGCACCGGGGCGAGGTCCGCGGCGAGCGGGGAGACGATCCGCTCGATGGCGCCGTTCACCGCCGCGAGCCCCACCGACCCCGGCAGCCCGGCGCGCGCCGACGCCGCCGAGACGAGCGTCACCGAACCGGTGACCTGCGCCCGCTGCACCGCGAGCAGGTAGCCGAAGAGCTTCCCCTCGAACGCGGCCCGGACGGCGTCCAGCCCGATCTGCCGGACCGGGCCCAGGCCGACGTGCCCGGAGCTGAAGGCGAGCACCAGGTGCTCGAAGGCGCCGAACCGCTCGAAGAACGCGGTGACCGCCTTCTCGTCGGTCCCGTCGACGCACTCGGCGGTCAGTCCCTCGGCGGCGGCCGCCGCCAGCCGCTCCTGGTCGCGGCCGGTCACGACCACCTCGGCGCCGTCCGCCCGCAGCGCGCGAGCCGTCGCCAACCCGATGCCGGACGTGCCGCCCATGATCACCACACGCATGCCCATGCCCCCTCGACTATTCGATACGTTCCGTCTCGTTTTTATATCGAGACGGCACGTCTTGTAAAGTAGGGTGAGCGGATGACGGGTGACCGGCGGCCGGGGAGGCCACGCAGCGAGGCCGCGCGCCAGGCGATCCTGGGCGCGGCCATCGACGAGCTGAAGGAGCGCGGATACGGCGCGCTGACGGTGGAGGGCATCGCCGCGCGGGCCGGCGTCGGCAAGCAGACGATCTACCGCTGGTGGTCCTCGAAGGCAGACGTCGTGCTGACGGCCCTGCTCGACCTGTCGCAGACGACGGTCGCCGTACCGGACGAGGGCACGCTGTCCGACGACCTGACGGCCTTCCTCGCCGCCACCTTCCGCCAGCACGGGCAGCGGCCGGTGCTGGTCGGCCTCATGGCGCAGGCCCTGCTCGACCCGGCCTTCGCCACGGACTTCCGTGACCGCTTCCTCTTCGGGCGGCGCGCGGTGCTCCGGCAGATCCTCGAACGGGCGGCGGTCCGCGGCGAGATCGCGCCGGAAACGGACCTGGAACTGCTCATCGACGTGGTCTACGGCGTGCTGTGGTACCGGCTGCTGCTCGACCACGCACCCCTGGACGAGGCGGTGGGGCGGGAGCTGGCGGCGCTGGTGGTGAAGGCCGCGCGCTGACCGGGCGGCCGGCGCGGGGCGGCCGGTCCAGGATGCCGCCGGACGCGGTCAGGCGCGGGGGCGGCCGAACCGCCCGCTCAGGCGCGGGAGCGGCCGAAGGTGCCGGCGAGGCCGACGACGGCCCCCACCACGGCGCCGTGCCACAGCCCCGTCCACACCGACCCGAAGAACCCCTGGCTGGTGAGCACCTGCCGCAGCACCAGGTCGGTCAGGAACATCATCGCGGCCGGCACACTCGCCACCTGCCACGGGTGCGAGCGCGCCCAGCGCCTGATCCGGTGGTCCCGCCCGCGCCCCCGCGCGGAGTAGCCGAGCACCGAACCGGCCCCGCCCACGCAGAAGAACAGCAGCGCGGCCACCGACAGCGCACCGGTCAGGACACCGAGCCCGAAGTGCCCGTGCACGAGGTGCAGGGCCAGCGACACACCGCCGCCCAGCGCGCCCACGACGGCGGCCGGCCGCCAGGGTCCGAGGGTCACCGAAGCAACGGCCAACTGCCGCTTCTCCGCGCCCGACACAGAGATCTCACGGGATGAACGACTCATACCGCTACGGTCCCCCCGGGACCGGCGGCACGCCATAGGGGATGACCCTGACCCGCCCCTACCGCACCCCCGGCGCCGGCCGGCCCCCCGCCTGCCCGCACGCCCGCCCGAGGAGTGGACGCGTCCCTCACCCCACCCCCGCCCCCTGGGAGGATGACCCCACAGGGAGCCCCGTACCGCTTGAGGTGAACCGCATGACCGCCACCCCCGCCCCGACCCAGACCGTCGCCGTCCTCGGCGCCGGCAAGATCGGCGAGGCGCTGCTCTCCGGGATGATCAGGGCCGGCTGGGCCCCCGCCAACCTGCTGGTCACCGCCCGCCGCGCCGAACGCGCCGACGAACTGCGCACCCGCTACGGCGTCCAGGCCGTCGACAACGCGCACGCCGCCAAGACCGCCGACACCCTCATCCTCGCCGTCAAGCCCCAGGACATGGGCGCCCTGCTCACCGAACTCGCCCCGCACGTCGGCGCCGACAAGCTCGTGATCAGCGCCGCCGCCGGCATCACCACCGCCTCCGTCGAGGACCGCCTCACCGAAGGCACCGCCGTCGTCCGGGTCATGCCCAACACCCCCGTGCTCGTGGACGAGGGCATGTCCGTCATCTCCGCCGGACGGCACGCCGACGAGCAGCACCTCGCCCGCACCGAGGCGATCTTCCAGCCGGTCGGCAAGACCCTGCGCGTCCCCGAGAAGCAGCAGGACGCGGCCACCGCGCTCTCCGGCTCCGGCCCCGCCTACTTCTACTACCTGGTCGAGGCGATGACCGACGCCGGCATCCTGCTCGGCCTGCCCCGCGCCCAGGCCCACGACCTCATCGTCCAGTCCGCGATCGGCGCCGCCGTCATGCTGCGCGACAGCGGCGAGCACCCCGTCAAGCTCCGCGAAGCCGTCACCTCCCCGGCCGGCACCACCATCAGCGCCATCCGCGAACTGGAGAACCACGGGGTGCGCGCCGCCCTGATCGCCGCCCTGGAGGCCGCCCGCGACCGCAGCCGCGAACTGGCCGCGGGCGCGTGACCCTTCGGCGGCGGAAGAGGGTACGGGCCCGGCACGCGCCGCACCCGTACCCGTACCGCGGTCACCCCTCAGGCCGGCCGCAGCAGCCCCATCGCCTCGTACGCCGCGTCCACCGTCGGCCGCGCCAGCGCCCTGGCCCGC
This sequence comes from Actinacidiphila sp. bgisy145, assembly GCF_057708125.1. Classification (NCBI taxonomy): domain Bacteria; kingdom Bacillati; phylum Actinomycetota; class Actinomycetes; order Kitasatosporales; family Streptomycetaceae; genus Actinacidiphila; species Actinacidiphila sp. bgisy145. The sequence goes on along the minus strand of NZ_JBYIRL010000060.1, from coordinate 1,357 downwards.
GCCGCGCCCTCCCGCAGCACCCCGTCGACGTACGACGGGTCGGCACTGATCTCGGCGTGCCGCGCCCGCAGCGGCCGCAGCAACTCCACCACCGCGTCCGCCGTGTCCGCCTTCAGCGCCCCGATCCCGTCGTACCGCTCCGCCAGCGCTCCCGGCTCCGCACCGGTACACGCCGCCAGCACCTCCAGCAGGTTCGCCACCCCCGGCCGCGCCTGCCGGTCGTACGACACCCCGGGCTCGCTGTCCGTCACCGCCCGCCGCACCTTCTTGGCGACGGCCTCCGGCTCGTCCAGCAGGTAGACGATCCCGGCCGTCGACGCGTGGGACTTGCCCATCTTCGCCGCCGGGTCCTGGAGGTCCATCACCCGCGCCGCCACCGCCGGCACGGTCGCCCGCGGCACCACGAACGTATGGCCGTACCGCTGGTTGAACCGCACCGCGATGTCCCGGGTCAGCTCCACGTGCTGGGCCTGGTCCTCGCCCACCGGCACGTCCGTCGCCCCGTACGCCAGGATGTCCGCCGCCATCAGCGCCGGATACGTCAGCAGGGACAGCCGTACGCTCTGCCCGGAGGTCCGGGCCCGCGCCGACTTCTCCTTGTACTGGATCATCCGGCGCATCTCGCCGTCGGTGGCCACGCACTCCAGCAGGTACATCAGCCGGGTGTGCTCGTCCACGTGGCTCTGCGCGAACACCGTGCACACCGCGGGGTCCAGCCCCGCCGCCAGCAGCAGCCCCGCCGTCTGCCGGCTCAGCCGCCGCACCCGCGCCGGGTCGTGCTCCACGGTCAGCGCGTGCAGGTCCACCACGCAGAAGAGCGACTCCGTGCGGTGCTGGTCCTCCTCCGCCCACCGCCGCATGGCGCCGAGGTAGTTCCCGAGCGTGAGGTGCCCGGTGGGTTTGATCCCGCTGAAGACCCGCGCGCCCTGCGTCGTCACCGTCATGTCCGTCGTCTCCTGTGTCCTGTGTCGTGTGACAGATGGAGACCGCCGCCCGGTGAAGCGGCCGGGGAGCACAACGCGAAACGGCCGCCGAGGCGGCGGCCGTTGGATGCGTACGTCAGTCCGGGCCGCCCTAGGCGGCCCACCACTGGGAGCTGTACGTACGCGAGGTCATGCACAGGACTGTACCGCGGGAGGGGCTTGTCCGGCCGGTACCCGGGCGGGTTGACATCGGGTGGGGCGGTGCGTAATGTTCTCCGGGTTGCCCGACGTGAGCGCCGACTCCGGTCGGTCCCCGGGCGACCATTCCGCAGCAACCAATCGAGTCGAACGCGCATTGCCGCGTTCGTCCGCCTGTGCGCTTTCGGAATGCCCGGCGGAACGGGAAGCGGCCGATTTGGATCGGCCGGTGAACC
>NZ_JBYIRL010000059.1:0-41101 GCF_057708125.1 Actinacidiphila sp. bgisy145 | reverse complement strand
ACACCCCCACCCCCCCCCCCCCCCCCCCCCCCCCGGCCCGGACCGGGTCAGTTCAGGTGGAACTTCTGCGCGTTCGCGCCGTTGCAGTCCCAGATCTGGAGCCGGGTGCCGTTGGCGGTGGCGCCGCTGGGCGAGTCCAGGCAGCGGCCGGACTGCGGGTTGAGCAGCGACCCGTCGGACTGCTGCACCCAGACCTGGCCGCCGACGCCGTTGCAGTCCCACAGCTGCACCTTGGTGCCGTCGGCGGTGCCGTTCCCGGCGATGTCCAGGCAACGGCCCAGCGTCTCCAGGGAGTTGTCGGGGTTGTGCACCCAGTGCTGGTCGACCGCGTAGGACTGGCAGTCCCACAGCTGGACGGCCGCGTGGTCGACACCGACGTCGTCGCCGGCCACGTCGACGCACTTGCTGCCGGGACCGGTGATGGTGGCGCCCTGGTTGCCGGCGGGGTCGCCGGTGTAGCCGGCCGCCACGATGTCGGCCTGGACGGCGTTGTCGGCGGCGTCGGTGGCGAAGCCGGAGGTCATCACGCCCTCGAAGAAGGAGCCGACGGCGCGGTTGCTGTTGTCGCCGCCGGTGCCCAGGACGATGGAGCCCTCCTGCTGCATCGGGGTGTAGCCGCCGCTGGGCAGCGCGCCGTGCCACCAGGTGGACAGGGCCCCTGACTGGGAGTTGCCGCCTTTGAGGGCGAACGTGGTCTGGCCGTCGTTCTTCAGCAGCGCGGTGACGAACGGACTGCTGTTGCCGAGGTTGGCCGGGTTGTTGCCGCTGCCCTGGTAGAGGCCGTTCTCCAGGTCCGCCGCGACCCACGGGCCGCTGCCGGTGCAGGGCGCGTCATGGCAGCGGTCGCCGATGTAGACCGCGTCCATGTGGCCGTTGCCGGTGTCGTCGACGGTGTGCTCGGCGTTGCCGTAGTCGAAGCAGCAGCCGCCGTTGACGTGGGTGCCGCTGGCCACCATGTACATCGACTCGGCCTGGCCGTTCACGGCGACGCCCGCGGCGTCGGTGTGGCGGTAGCCGGTGCCGGGGGTGACCAGGACGCCGTAGGCGCGGTGGCCGCCGACGGTCACCGGCAGGGCGCTCGCCGGGGCGCCGTGGTCGGCCAGGCCCTGGGTGCCCGCGCCCTCCACGGTGAGGTCGTTGTGCCGCGGCGACTGGTCGTAGATCTTCGTGATCGCGCAGGAGGTGGCCGCGCAGAACGCGTCCTGCGCGGCGGCGTCGGCGTATCCGCCGGTGGTCAGCACCCCGATGTCGCGGGTGGCGCCGTCGGAGGCGCGGGTGACCTGGTAGAGGCTGCCGCCGTAGCCGGAGTACAGCGCGCGCACCGTGCTGTGCGCGGCCACGCAGGGGGTGCCCGCGGCGGCGTAGATGTCGCACGGGCGGGAGCCGGCGGCCTGCGCGGGCACGGGGGAGGCGGCCAGGGCGCCCAGGACGAGGGCGAGGCCGGCGCAACACGCGAGGAGGGCGCGGCGCAGCCGGTACGGCAGGGACGGCCGCGCGGACGTCCGCGCGGCGGGGGGACGCGTTCTGCTCATGCGGTGGACTCCCTTGAGCGGTGGGGGGGTTGGCGGGTTCGGGGGCATGACAGGAGGCGCCGGGGCACGGATGGCGCCGGCCGCGCCCGGGGCGTGCCGCCAGGATGTGGAGTCGCCGATTTTTTCGTCAACACCCCGGAAAAACCGCGCCCCGCATTTCGCACCCCTGTCGCACCCCCGTCACACCGGTTCATCCACAGCCGCCCGGGGGCCCTCCCTCCGCACGGCCCCGCCGGGCCGCGACCAACCTGTAGATAGCATGAGTGTTCAGCTGAAAAGCGCACCCTTGGAGAGCCACGTGTCACTGCGCGTCACCGTCATCGTGCCCACTTACAACACGGGCGCGCTGATCGAGCCGCTCATCGCCGCGCTGAAGGGCCAGACCATGGCGCCCAGTGACTTCGAGGTGCTCTTCGTCGACGACGGCTCGACGGACTCCACCCCCGACCGCCTGGACGAGCTGGCCGCCGCCGACCCGCTCTTCCGCGTGGTGCGGCTGGAGAACACCGGCTGGCCCGGCCACCCGCGCAACGTCGCCGTCGACATGGCGCGGGGCGAGTACGTCCAGTTCGTCGACCACGACGACAGCCTGGGCACCGAGGCACTGGAGCGGATGTACGCCGCGGGGCGCCGCGACGCCGCGGACATCGTGATCGGCAAGGTCACCATCACCCACAAGCTGCGCGGGGCGCCGCAGGCGCTGATGAGCCGCAACCGGGCGGCGGTCACCTATCGGACGGCGCCGCTGCACGACAGCCTCACCGTGCACAAGATGTACCGCACCGAGTTCCTGCGCGAGCAGGGCATCCGCTTCCCGGTGGGCCACTACGTCGGCGAGGACCTGCTGTTCATGGTGCCGGCGGTGTTCCGCGCCGCGTCCGTGTCGATCGTCGGCGACTACCCCTGCTACTACTACCTCGAACGCGAGGACGGCGGGCACGCGACGCCCGACACCCTGGACCCGGACTCCTACTCCGGCAACCTCCGCGAGATCTTCGACGCACTGCTGGCCGAGACCGAGCCCGGCCCGGTCCGCGACACGTGGCTGCGCCGGTTCTGGCGTGCCGACATGGTCAAGTACCTGAGCGAGCCGATCTTCCCCGCCTACCCCCACGGCGACTACCGCGACCGGCTGGTGGCCGCGCTGCGGACCGTGGCGGACACCTACCTGACGCCCGGGGTGTACGACGGGCTCGTGGGCCTGGAGTGCTCCCGCGCCGAACTGGTGCGCGGCGGGCGCACCGCCGACCTGCTCACGCTGGCCCGCCGGGCAGGCACGATGCGCGGCGAGGCGACGCTGACCGGCGCCCGCTTCCACCGGGAGCGGCTGCGCCTGGACTTCGACGCGTCCTTCACCTACGGGCCGGAGCAGACCCCGCTGGTGGTGGAGCGCCGCAACGGCCGCTGGCTGCTGGACCCGCGGCTGACCTCCGGCCTGGACCTGGACCCGGTGGACCTCACCGACCATCTCGCACGCTTCCGGGTGGACGTGCTGCTGCGCCACCGCGGCACCGCCGTGACGTGGATGCTGCCGCGCGACCTGGACATCGTCTGGGAGGAACTGCCGGCCGGGCCCGACGGGGTGGAGCGGCTGCGCCCGGTGATCCGGGCGACGGCGGCGCTCGACCCGCGTACGGCGGCGGGCGGCGGCGCGCCGGAGGCGGGCACGTGGGAGGTCCGGGTCCGGGTGCTGGGCCCCGGGCTCGACCGCACCACGGACCTGGTGGCGACCGCGGGCGGGCCGACGGTGCCGACGGCCGCGGTCGGGGGGATGCGGATCGGCGCCGCGCCCGCCGGGCACGAGGACACCGGCGCCGGGCTCGTCCTGCTGGTGGAGCCGGGCAAGGAGCCCGCCCTGCCGGGCGGCACCCGGGTCAGCGTCGTCGTACGGGCCGGCGACGAAGCCGAACAGGTGGCCGTGAGCCTCGCTTCGGTGGCCGCCCAGGACTGGACGGACGGCACCGTCGAGACCCTCGTCGCCGCCGGCCCCGAGGACGCCGTGCCGGAGCAGCTGCCCGACGGCGTACGGGTGGTGCGCACCGCCGGCGACCCGCGCAACGCCGCGGTGGCCGCGGCCCGCGGCGAGTACCTGTTCTTCCTGCGGGCCGGCGATCAGCTCGCCCCGGAGGCGCTGCGCCGCCTGTACGCCTACGGCTTGGAGCACGACGCCGACGTGGTGGCGGGCAGGCTGGCGGGGGCGAAGGGGCGGCCCGTGCCGAAGGAGCTGTACGCGCGCGACCGGCCGGACGCGCGGTTCTCCCGTGACCCGCTCGCCGACAGCCTGACCGCGGAGAAGCTGTTCGACACCCGCATGGTGCGCCGGTATGACCTGCGCTTCGGCGCGGCGGCCGGCCCGTTCGGCGAGCAGGCGTTCACCGTGCCCGCGCTGCTGCACGCGCGCCGCACCGCCGTGCTCGGGTCGTACACCTGCTGCACGTACGCCCCCGCCCGGCAGGCGGTCGAGCCCGCGCCGGACGCGTACTACGCGGGGCTGCGCGAGGTGATGGCCGCGGCCGACGCCGCCACCTCGCCGGGTGCGGTCCGGGACCGGCTGCACCGGCGGTGGCTGCGGGTGGAGGTGCTGGACCGGATCGGCGGGCCCCGGCTGCTCGACGCGGACGAGGCCGGGCAGGAGGCGCTGCTGGCGGAGGTCCGGCGCACCCTCGACGGCCACGCCTCCGCGACGGCCGCGGAGGGTCTGCCGGCGCACCGGCGGCTCGCGCTGGCACTGCTGCGCGCCGAGCACCGCGCGGAACTCGTCGAACTGCTGCGCTGGGAGAAGGCGTTGGTGTGCCTGCCGACGCTGCGCGAGGTGGCCTGGCGGGAGGACGGCACGCTGGCCGTGGAGTTCGCGGCGACCCTCGCGGCGGACGGGCAGCCGGTGGAACTGCTGACCGGGCAGGAGAGGATCGCGCCGCGCGGGGTCTCGGCGGGGCTGCGCGAGGCGTTCGCGGCACAGGAGTTGGCGGGGGCGGCCACCGCGGAGCGGGCCACCGCGACGCTGGTGCTGCGCGAGCGGGCGACGGGTGCGCAGTACCCGCTGGAGACGCGGTGCACGGTGCGGCGGACGGCCGTGGAGGGTGACGCCGGGAGCGGGACGGGCGGCGCCGGGAGCGGGACCGGCGGCGCCGCGGTCGAGACCGTGACTGTCACCGGGGTCGCGGCCGTGGACGTGGGGCGCGTCACCTCGGGACGGCCGCTCGCGGACGGCGCGTGGGACTTCCACGTGCGGATCACCGCGCTCGGATGGACGAAGTCGGCCCGCCTCGGCGGGCGGCGGCTGCCCGAACTGGTCGCACCCCCGGCGGCACTGCCGCACCCGGAGGGCGAAGGGCGGGTCGTGGCGCCGTACTGGACCAAGCCGCACCAGGACCTGTCATTGCGTGTCGGGCCGCCGCCCCGTCCCGCGCAGGACACGGCCGCCCCGGCGGGCGGGAACCGCGCGCCGCTGGGCGGACTGTTGCGGAGGCTGCGCCGGAAGGGTTGATCGGGGGCGGGGACGATGACTTTTGCGGGCGGGGGGTGTCTTAAACGGTGAAGGGGCGCGGCGGAGGTCGCCGCGCCGGGTCCCGTACGGCAACGGAGGACGCGATGACGAGCGGACGGCTCACGACGTGCTTGTGGTTCGACGGCAGGGCGGAGGAGGCCGCGGACTTCTACCTGTCGGTGTTCGAGGACTCCTCGCGCGGCAGCACACTGCGGCACACCGACGCCAGCCCCGGCGAGGAGGGCACGGTGCTCACGGTGGAGTTCACGCTCAACGGGCAGCGGTTCCTGGGGCTCAACGGCGGGCCGCAGTTCCCCTTCACCGAGGCGGTCTCCTTCCAGATCGACTGCGCCGACCAGACCGAGGTGGACTACTACTGGTCGCGGCTGACCTCGGGCGGTGGGGAGGAGGGGCAGTGCGGCTGGCTCAAGGACCGGTTCGGCGTGTCCTGGCAGGTCGTGCCGAACATCATGCCGACCCTGCTCACCGCCTCCGACCGGGCGAAGGCCGACCGGGCGATGGCGGCGATGATGAAGATGCGCAAGCTGGACATCGCGACGCTCCAGGCGGCGTTCGACGGGGCCTGATCCGGGACGGCGGCGGGCCGGAGTGGGCCGACCGGGCCCCTCGCCCGCGGCCTGCCGCCTAGACTCGCGGCAGGGAGGGGGAGGGGGCCATGGCGGGCGACGTGTCGCAGGTTCCGCAGGGCGTACGGTCCGGCGCGGCATCGCTTCGCGCGGCATCGTTAGGGGCGGAGCCATCACGGGGGGCGCCGCGGGCGGCTTCCGCACCGGCCGCGTCGTCCCGAGCCGCGTCGTCTCGGGCCGTACTGTCGCGGGCGTTGGCCGTACCGCTGGTGGTCGCGCTGGTCGCCCTCCTGCCCGGATACGTCCTGATCCAGCCGGGTCCGGGCCAGCGGGACGCGGGCTTCTGGCTGCAACTGGCCCTGACCTGCTACGCGGGCGCGCGGCTGTGCGCGATGGCGCTGGGCCGGCGGCGGCGCCTGCTCCAGGGCGCGTTCTGGCTCTTCTGCTACGTGGCGATGGGCGTGGCCCCGCTCGCCCAGGAAGTGATCGGGCAGGTGCCGACCCCGGTGGTCGGGCCCCGTTCCGACACGGTGCTGGCGATCTCGCTCACCCTGCTGGGCTGCGTCGCCTACGACGTGGGCGCGTTCGCGGCACGGCTCCAGCCGCCGCGCGACTCCCCCCGGCCGCCCCGCCCCCCGGCACAGGTGGCCCGGCGCCGGCTGTGGCTGCTGGTGCTGCTGGCGTACGCCGGCAGCGCCCTGTGCATCGCCAAGCTCGGCGGCCCCGCGGTGTTCTTCACCAGCCGCCAGGACATCAGCGAGACCGTGCAGGCCAGCGGGCTTACCGGGGCGAGCGGTGAGAGCCATGTCGGCTCGGCGTTCATCCGCGGCTTCGGCACGGTGCCGGCGCTGCTGGCACTGCTGGTCCTGATCCGCTGGATGGCCACCTCCCGGCGGGCCCGGCGCAACCTGCCCGCGCTGGTCGCCCTGTGCGGCCTGGCCGTCATCAACGTCATCGTCAACAACCCTATCTCCAACCCGCGTTACTGGTTCCTGACGGTGGTCTTCGCGATCCTGTTCACCGTCTTCCCGCGCAGCCCGGCGGTGTACCGTACGGCGCTGGTCGGCGGGGTGGTCGCGGCGCTGCTGCTCTTCCCGTTCCTCGACCGCTTCCGCTACGACGCGGGCGGCTACCACCCGGTGCAGTCCACGTCCGTGCTCGACCCGCTGACCATCAAGGACTACGACCAGGTCGGCATGTTCGCCAACACCCTCAGCTACGTGGAGTCCGGCGCCGGGCACACGCACGGACGCCACCTCGCCGCCGACGTCTTCTTCTTCGTGCCGCGCTCGGTCTGGCACGGCAAGCCGTTGGACTCCGGGGTGGTGGTCGGCCGCTGGATGGGCATGACCAACACCAACCTCTCCTCCCCGTTGTGGGCCGAACTCTGGCTGGACTTCGGCCCGTTGGGCATGACCGCGGGATTCCTCCTGATCGGGTACGCGTCCTCCCGCGCCGACCTGCGCTACGCCCGCCGCACCCTGGAGTCCCCCCGCCCGGGCACCCTCGCGGCCGTGGTCACCCCCCTCGCCGCGGGCTACTCCTTCATCCTCCTGCGCGGCCCCCTCCTCCAGGCCGCCGGCCGCATCGGCATCCTCCTGCTGTGCGTGGCGCTGGTCGCGACGACCAGCAGGGACCCGCGGCGGGCGCTGCGCTAGGTCGTGTCTGACAAATAGCGTCGTCCCGCCCGAAGGGCGGGGGCTGACGGGGTCTGGTGCGTGCGATCGCAAGGCGGAGGGAGGAGGGCGCAGCGGGCTGCGCCGACGACCGACAACGCAGCGAGCGTGCGTGCCAGACCCCGTCAGCCAGGCGGGATTTGTCAGACACGGCCTAGCGGCCAACGGAAGGGGGCAGCTGCCGCTCAGGGCTGCACGTCCTCCGGCGACCCGGTGTGCTCGTCCAGCAGGGCGCGCAGGAAGACCAACGACTCCGCCGGGGCCAGCGAGGTGTCGCGCAGCACGTCGTACGCGAGGCGCAGCGGCTCGACCTCCTCCGGGTCCTCGGTGAGATGACCGCTCCAACTGCCCTGCGTGTAGGCCACGGTGCGCCCGTCACGGAAGTACACCAGCTCCAGCGAGCTGCGGATGTGGTGCGGCCCGGCCCCGAACGGCACCACGTGCAGGGCGACGTCCGGCTGCTGGGCCGCCTCGATCAGCCGCTCCAACTGCGCGGTCCACGTCGCGCCTGGGTAAGGGCTGGTACGCCGTGAGGCTGCGGCCCGCGCACCCTTCCGCCTGCAGCGGAGTATTCTCGGGAGCACCGTCAGTCACGTTTCGAGTACTGGAGGCAGCCGTGGCCCGCACGTGGGAAGCCGATCCGTCGGCCACATTCGTCAGGCGCCTCGGCAAGTCGGCGGCAGAACTGGGCCACTCCAAGGACGAAGAGGAGTGCCCGGACATCTGGCAGTTGAGCAACGGCGACATCGCGGTGGTCGGCCGCGATCTCACCTCCCACTACCGGCAGCGTCTTCCGGGCGGGGTGAATCTGGGGCCGGACGAGCGGTTGGTTGTCATCCCGGGCGACATGCTGAGCGCGGCGAAGGCGGACATTCCCGATGCCTGATCTCCTGGCCCCTGGGCTCCCCGACGAGCTGGGTGAGTCGCTCGCACGCGAGGACTACAAGCGGGACTTCCGGGAGCGGAGGGCAGCGATCCGCGACGGGGAGTCCTGGAAACTCGAGCGGTTGCAGCACTTCGAGGAGACGAACGACGAGAGCCGGGAAGCACTCCGCCAGGGCGACTGGCCCGGCGTGCTGCGCTTGTTCGAGGCCGAGCGCGACACGCTGGTGCGAAGGGCCCGGGACGACGCGGCACGGGGTGCGGCCTTCCATCGCATCCGTGTGGTCGAGGAGCCGTTGACGCCGTACGTGCAGTGGGAGCTGAACTGGCTTCGGCTGACCGCGGAGTGCGGCCATTCCGTCCGCGTCCTGCCTGCTGCCGCGGTGGCTGCGGCGGAGGCCGACGCACCGCTGCCGGAGCTCAACCTTCTCGATGGCCGGGTTCTGTACCAGGTGCTGTACACCGATGCGGGCCGACCGGACGGCGCGGTCCGCTTCACCGATCCGGACCTGGTGAGGAACTGGGCGGAGTACCTGGCGGAGCTGTACGGGGCCGCCGAGGACGTCCAGGCGTACTTCGACCGCGCCGTGGCCGACCTGCCGCCGCCGCCCGCGGCCTGACCGGAACAGCACCGATCAGCGTGCCGACAGACGACAGCAGGCACCCCGGAGACTCGCAGAACGACCTCTCCGGGTCATCGCGCGATGTCGTACAGGCCGGGAGTGTCACCGGTGACATCCACTTCCACCGGGTCACCGCCTCGGAACCAACCCGGCCTGTACCACGCCAGTTGCCGGCCGACGTCAACACCTTCGTCAACCGCTCGGCCGAACTGGGCTTCCTGGACGCGGTACTTGCCGACCGACACGGCGGCCATCTCGTCGTCTCGGTCCACGTGGTGGCCGGGACGGCGGGCGCGGGCAAGACATCGCTGGTCCTCCACTGGGCCCACCAGGTCAAGGAATACTTCCCTGACGGCCAACTCTTCGTCGACCTTCGCGGTTACGACCCCGGAGAACCCGTCACCGCTGCCCAGGCACTCCATCGCTTCCTGCGGGCTCTGGGCGTGGCCGCAGCCGAAGTTCCCACGGAGGTGGACGACGCGGCGGGAATGTACCGTTCGCTGCTCGCCGACCGCCGTGTCCTCGTCTTCCTGGACAACGCGGCCACTGTCAGCCAGGTCCGGCCGCTGCTCCCCGGCGGGGGAGGCAGTCTCGTCATCATCACCAGTCGCAGCCGTCTAGCGGGCCTGTCCGTACGCGACGGTGCCCACAGGATCACGCTGGGCACGCTCCCAGAAGCCGAGGCAGTCGCTCTCCTACGCGCGGTCACCCGGGGTTGCCGGCCCGAGGACGACGCAGACGAGCTCGCGGAACTGGCCCATCTGTGCGCCTGTCTGCCGCTCGCCTTGCGTATCGCAGCCGAACGCGCCACCAGCCACCCGCACATGCGGCTCGGCGAACTCATCAGCGACCTGCGTGACGAGTCGGCCCTTTGGGACGCATTGAGCACGGGTATCGATGAGGAGGCCGAAGCCATCCGTTCGGTCTTCACCTGGTCCTACCGCGCGCTACCCGCCCACTCGGCACGCCTCTTCCGGCTGCTCGGTCTGCACCCGACCGGGGAGTTCAGCCTCCCGGCCGCCGCGGCCCTCGGCGAACTTCCCCCCAGCCGAACACGCCAGTTGCTCGACGATCTCGTCGGTGCTCACCTGCTGGAGCAGACCGCCCCGGACCGCTTCCAGTTCCACGACCTCCTGCGGGCGTACGCCACCGATTTGGTCCGGACGGAGGAGCCGGCCGACCAGCGGCAGGCAGCGCGCCAACGCGTCCTTAGCTGGTACCTCCACGCCGCCGACGCCGCGCAGACCTGGCTCTATCCGTCCGAGGACCACCTGCCGCTGCCAGACCCCCTGCCGGGCACCACCCCGCTTGTCTTCGCCGACTACAACGCCGCCGTCGACTGGTCCGAGCGTGAGCACGCCAACTTCCTTCCCGCGGTGAGCGACGCCGCCCGGAACGGTCTGGACCGAACCGCCTGGCAGCTGGCCACACTCCTGTGGTTCGCACGTTCTCCCTCCTCCTCGGAGCGCGACTGGCTGGAACTGGGCCGCATCGGACTCGATGCAGCCGCGCGACAAGACGACCGAACAGCGCAGACCCGGCTGCTCATCAGCACCGGGATCGCACACAGGGCCCTGAACAACTTCTCCGAGGGCCTGGACGCACTTGAACAGGCCGTCGCCTTGGCCCGCAGTCAGGACAGCCGGGTCGAGGAGGCTCGGGCCCTCAACCTCATCGGACTCATCCATCTACGGCGGCGCGAACTCGACCTGGCCGAGGCGCACTTCATGCACGCCATGTCCATCTTCCGCGACCTGGGCGCCACCCAGCGAACCGCCACCGCACTGTCAAATATCGCCAGCACCCGCTTGAGCGCGGGCCGCCTCCGCGAAGCCGCCCCCGTCATCGACGAGGCACTGGTCACGCACCGCGCCCTCGGCAATCGAGGAGGTGAAGGCAACCTCCTGCGGATCGCAGCCGCACTGCGACTCGAAGAGGGCGACGCGGATGCCGCCCGGCGATCCATCGACGAGGCGCTCGACATCGCCCTCGCGCTTCGCGACCACAGCCGCGAAGGCTTCTGGCTCCTCACCCTAGGTGACATCCAACGCAGCACCGCCCAGTACGGCGACGCCCTGACCTCCTACCAGCGCGCCGCCATGCTCCACCGGCGCCTCGGCGACCGCAGCCGCGAAGCCCTCGCCTGGCGCGGCACCGGCCAGACATATGCTGCGATGAACCGCGACAGTGAAGCCGCCGCCTTCCACCGCCAGGCCGCAGCGGTACACCGCGACCTCGGGGACACCTGGCAACTTGCCGTGGAACTCGACCACCTGGCCGCAGCCATCCACCCGAAGAACCCCGAAACGGCCCATGCGCACTGGGCTGAGGCCCTGACCCACCTCGCCCGCTACACCGACGGCCGCGCCGGCTGCGTGCGTTCCCGCGTAGAGGCCGCGTTGGATCGGTCCGGCGATGGGGCGCAGGGCGAGCGGAGGTGATGTCGCCGCGACCGGCGGACGTCCCGGAACCCTGCCGGGTCCCCGCCGGGGTGCGGCGGAGCGATTCGCGGCCCGCCGGACGGCACGGCTCCGGCGTTAGGGGCCCGGGGCGGGACCCGGGTGTCGAGAGGACGGTCTTGCCCTGGAGGTGGCCGCGGGGCGCGCGTTCGCGGGCGGGGTCCGCGTTCAACTCGCGGGCGACGGCGTCGCGTTCACCGCGCGGCGCTCCGCCGCGATCCGCAGCCACAGCGCCACCGCCTTGAGGGCGGAGCCGAGCGCCAGGCCCCAGGCGGCGCCGAGGACGCCGTCGAGGCGGTAGCCGGCCAGCATGAAGAGGACCGACGCCAGGGAGAAGACCACCTGGATCGGCAGGGTCGCCCGGGGGCGCAGCACGCGCAGGGTCAGCAGCGCGGAGGTGCCCAGCGCGATGCACGCGTACTGGCTGCCGGAGGCGGGCAGCAGCGCGGACGACGCCGCCCAGGTGTCCCCGAGCAGCGCCCGCCCGGCGTGCGCGGGCAGCAGCATCAGCACGACCGTCCAGGCGGTGGCGACAGTGGCCAGGACGACGGCGAGCACCGCCGTCACCCGCACCTTGTCGTCGGTGCCGCGCACCCGGTTCAGCAGCGGCGGCCCGAACGCGGTGGCCGAGTTGAACAGCACGTTCATCGGCCCGAACAGGGTCGTCGCACCGCGCAGCGCTCCCACCGCGAGCGGCGCCGCGAACAGCCCGAGGCCCACCACGGCGAGCTGGCTGGTGGCGTTGCCGACGCCGAACTCGACCACGAACCGCTGCCCGAGGTGGCCGCGCCGCAGGTACGCGCGGAGGTCGACGGGCGGCCGGGCCTCGCCGGGCGCGCCCCGCAGCCGGTGCCGCAGCAGCGCCGCGCCGACCAGCAGCGCGGGCACCCCGGACAGCCCCCAGACGGCCACCAGCCGTACCGCGCCCGCGCCCTGCGGCTGGACGGCCAGCGCGGGCACGGCGACCAGCAGCCGCACCACGTCGGCGGCCAGGGCGAGATGGGGCAGCCGCAGCGCCGAGAAGCAGTACCGCATGCCGTCCTGGGTGAGCACCACCGGCAGCACCAGGCCGAGTACGGCCAGCCCGCGCGCGGTGGTGCCGGGCAGGAGCAGCAGCGCGCCGGCCATGCCCCAGCCCAGGACGGCGGACGCGACCGCGGTGAACACCACGGCGGAGCGGCAGGCGGCCCGCACCCGGCGCGAGCCGCGCTCCAGCACCAGTGCCTGGCCGACGTAGGAGACGTTCACGCCGAGCAGCACCGTGAAGACCATGTAGACCATGGAGAAGACGGCGAAGCCGGCCGCCGTGGACAGCCGCGCGGCGACCACCAGCACGATGATGTTGGTGAACGCGGCGACGCCCTGGTCCGCGACGGAACTCGCCACGGCCGCCACCGAGCGCCCCCCGCCGGAGCCGTCGGGGCGGGTGTCGTCGGGGCCGGAGCCGTTGGCGTGCTCGCCGTCGGGGTCGCCGTACGGATCGGTGCCGTCGGCCGACTCGGCGTCCTCGTAAGGAAGTTCGCCGTGCGGGTCACCGCCGTACAGGTCGTCGTACGTCGTGTCGTACGGGCTGCCGTACGATGCGGCGGCCCGCTGCGGGGGTTCGGCCCCGGACGCCGCGGCGTACCGCGGGGCGGGGCCGGTCAAGGGACCGGGTGGTGCTCCGGGGCGGTGGGGGCGTCCTGGGCCGCGCGGTGCGTCCGGCCGGGCGCGGCCGCGGTGGCGGTACGGCGCCCGCCTCCGAGCCGGCGCGGCAGGAACCGGGAGCCGCCAGGCGCGGCCGGGGCGCGGTGCAGTACGGCGCCGAGCACGGCCCCGCCGGCTCCGTCGACCAACTCCCGTACCCGGACCAGGTCTTCGCGGCGCACCTCGGCCGGGTCGCAGACCACGACCACGCCGTCCACCCGGTCGGCCAGCGCGAGCGCGTCGGCGTAGGACAGCAGCGGCGGGGCGAGGACCACCACGACGGTGCCGGGGTCGTCGGCCTCCGCGAAGAGCCGGCCGGCCTGGCCGGAGGTGAGCGCGCGGGCCACGTTGGGCACGCGGCGGCCGGGCACGAGGTCGAAGGAGCCGTATCCCCCGGTGTCCACCGGGAGTTGCAGTCCGGCGGGCCAACCGCCTTCGGCCAGGCTGGCGTTGCGGGCCCAGCTGGGGCGGTGGCCCTCGGCCGAGCGGAGCCGCGCGGACAGCGACGGGGTGCGCAGGTCGGCCTCGACGAGCAGCACCTCCTTGCCCATCTCGGCGAAGGACGCGGAGAGGTTGACCGCGACGGCGGCCGCGGTGTCGCTGCTGCCGCGCGGTTCGACGACGAGCAGGCGGCGGCGTTCGGCGAACCGCCTGTCATGGCTGAGCCGGAAGGCGATCGCCCGGTACTCCTCGGCGAGGCGGCCCGCCATGTGGCCTTCCGCCAGCAGGGGTTGGGGCGCCTGGAGGTCGTGGCGGCCGCGGCCGTGCGGCAGGGTGCCGAGCACCGGCGCGCCCATCGCGCGGGTGACCTCGCCGGCCGAGCGGGGCCGCGGGTCGAAGACCAGCCGCAGCCACGCGGCGAGCAGGCCGAGCGCGAGCCCGACCGCGGCGCCCAGGCCCAGCATCAGGCCCAGGCCAGGGCCGGTCGGCGCGTCGGGCACCGTGCCCGGCTTGATGACCGTGCCCGGGGTGGTGTCCAGCGCCCGCAACCCGCTGATGTCGCCGTTGAGTTCGGTGATCCGGCTGAGCAGGTTGGTCTGGACGGAGACCAGGGTGCCGACGACCTGGCTGTCCTTGGTGGCGTCGATCT
Source organism: Actinacidiphila sp. bgisy145 (assembly GCF_057708125.1). Classification (NCBI taxonomy): domain Bacteria; kingdom Bacillati; phylum Actinomycetota; class Actinomycetes; order Kitasatosporales; family Streptomycetaceae; genus Actinacidiphila; species Actinacidiphila sp. bgisy145. Next base: position 27,079 of record NZ_JBYIRL010000059.1, on the reverse strand, counting down.
GGTCGAGCAGTTCGTTGCGCTGCTTGACCAGCGGGTCCAGCTGGTCCTGGTAGCCCTTGACCATCTTCGCGATGGTGGCCTTCGTCGCCGACTCGCGGCTGCCGAGGTAGGCCGCGGTGAAGGCGTTGACCCACGCGGCGGCGTCCTTGCCGTTCGCGGCGGTGCAGGTGAAGCGCAGTACCAGGGTGTTGGGCGGGTTGGTCACCTGAAGGCAGTGCTGGAGCTTGGTGACCGGCTGCTTCACCGCCTTCGCGGCGGCCTCGGCGACGCTCGTGCTCATCGCGGACTGGCGCTCGGTGCCGATGTCGATGCCCTTGTCCGGGGTCGCGCCGGCGGCGAAGGGGTCCGCGGTCGCCGCCCGCACCATCACCGAACTGCTCGCGGCGTACGTGTCCGTGCCGCCCAGCGCGAGGTAGGCACCGCCGACGACGCCGACCACCAGACCGGCCGCGATCAGCCGCTTGTAGCGGACGATCTGGCGCACCTGGTCCCGTACGAGGTCCACTTCCTCGCCGTCGTCCAGCAGTTCACCGCTCATCGTCGGCCCCGCCTTCCCGAGCGGGCGCCCCGGCGGGCACTTCCGCCGGCTCCCGGCCCGCTAAGTCGGCGCCCTCGTCGTCGGTTCGGGCCTCGCCCGGGTCCGCTGCCGGGGCGTCCGCACACTCTGCCGCCCGCTCCTCCGCCGACTGCTGCGTCTGCGGTTCGGCGGCGGGGCGGGGCGGGGCCGCCGGGCGCGGTGGGGCGGGGGGTTTCGGGGGCGCGTCCGGGCGCGGCGGTACGGCGACGGCGGGCGCGGGATCGGCGCCGGGCTCGGGCTCGGGCGCAGCCGCAGTTACGTCTTCCGCGGGTACTGCCTCCACAGGCGCGGCCCCCTCCACGTCGGCGCCCTCCGGCGCCTCCCCCTGCGGCGCCCGCTCCGTGTCCCCCAGTACCTCCGAGAGCAGCGCGTCGATCCGCTTCAGCCCCGCCTCGCGGGACAGGTGCGCGTCCACGTAGACCGGCCCGGCGGCGGCCAGGAGCGCGGCGCGGGGCTCGTCGAGAGTGAGTGCCAGGACCGCGCCGAGCAGGTCCTGCGGCGACTCCGGGGCCACCACCACCCCGGCGCCGGAGCGCCGCACCTCCGCCGCCGTACCGCTGTCCGCGGCCACCGCGGCGATCACCGGGCGCCCGGCCGCGAAGTACGAGGTGAGCTTGGACGGCAGGCTCATGTCCCGTACCGAGGCCCGCTGGGTGACCAGGAGGAAGTCGGCGGCGGCCAGTACGTCGGGGAACTCCTCGTCCGCGGCCGGCGGGAGGAAGTCCAGGTTGGGCAGGCCGCCCGCGAGCGCCCGCAGCTGGTCGCGCTGGTTGCCGTCGCCCATCAGGACGACGCGGGTCTCGGGTGCCGAACGGGCCGTCTCCACAAGGACGTCGAGCCCCTGCTTCAGGCCCATGTTCCCGGAGTGCAGCAGCACCGTCTGCCCGGGGCGCCAGCCCAGCCGGGCCCGCATCTCCTCGCGGGGGCGCGACGGGCGCCGTACGTGCGACCAGTTCGGCACCACCCGTATCCGCTCGGCCGGCACCCCCATCGCGGCCACCTTCGCCACGAACGACTCGTGGATCACCCCGACCAGCGCGGCCCGCCGCAACGCGTGCTTCTCGACGAGACCGGCGGCGCGCCCGGCCGGCCCGCCGCCGCGTATCCCGCTCTGCGCGGCCGCCGCGCCCATCAGGTCCTGCACGATCGGCACGAACGGCACGTCGTACCGCTCGGCCAGCCGCGCGCCGAGGACGGCCCCGGCCAGGCTCGGCATCTGCGCGAAGACCGCGTCGGGCCGGCCCATCCCGGCGGGTTCGTCACGGCCGCCGCGCAGCACGCTCAGCTCGAACGCGGCCCGGCGCAGGGCGGTTTGGCGGGCGGGCACCGCGTGGCCGCGCCGGTGCACCCGGACGCCCGCCCGGTCCTCCTCGATCCGCCGCACCCCGGTGTAGGCCGGGTCGAGCTTCCAGGCGGGGTAGTGCGGCATGCCGGTGAGCACGTGCACCTCCGCGCCGCCGGCCGCCCAGTGCTCGGCGATCTGGGTGGCGTACGGCCCGATGCCGGCGTGCTCGGGCGCGTAGTTGGTGGAGACCAGCAGGAGCCGACGGCGCAGATCCGACGTAGCCACGAAGTGTTCCTTCCCCCCGGGACGAACCCCCAGATCCAGACAAGTGCACACCCTAGCCGTTCGCGGCGCCACCGGACCTGCGGTTGCCGTGCGTCGGCGGCCGCAGTTCCGCGAATCCCCCGTTGCGCGCGATACGTCCGGCTATCGTCTGAGACTCCGCGACGCTGGGGAGCGTCGTACGGCTGGGGGTTGATGATGCTGCACCGGGTCGGTTACGCGCCGGGGGTCTACGACCTCTTCCACGTCGGGCACCTGAACATCCTGCGGCACGCCCGCAGCCAGTGCGACTACCTGGTGGCGGGTGTCGTCTCCGACGAGATGGCCCAACTCGCCAAGGGGCGCGGCCCGGTGGTGCCGCTGGTGGAGCGGCTGGAGATCGTGCGGAGCGTGCGGTTCGTGGACGCCGCGTTCGTGGAGACGGTGCCGGACAAGCTGGAGACGTGGCGCCAGGTGCGGTTCGATGTGCTGTTCAAGGGGGACGACTGGCGCGGGACGGAGAAGGGGCGGCGGCTGGAGGAGCGGCTCGCCGCGGTGGGGGTGGAGGTCGTGTACTTCCCGTACACCGTGCACACGTCGAGTACGCAGTTACGGCGGGCGCTGGACGTGCTGGCCGGACCGGCAGGTGCGGCGGGTGCGGCAGGTGCGGCGGGTGCGGCAGGTGCGGCCGCCGCCCCGCTCAACCCGCCTGACGCGGGAGCGCGTTGAGCTCGCGGAACCACTTCGTCAGGAAGGCCGCGAGGAAGAGCACATGCACCGCGAACAGCGCGGTGTAGCCGTAGCGGAAGGCGCGTTCGCTGCCGAGCAGCAGGAACACCGCGCACGTCACGCCGTAGTCGGCCGGCAGCAGGGCGACCGCCCGCAGCCGGGAGGGCGGCTGCGCCGGGGCGCCGGCCGAACTCCCCTTGGGCTTCAGCTTGTCGGTGAGCAGACCGGCGAAGAAGACGAGTACGGCGGTGAGTTGGAAGCCGAGCGGCACCAGCAGCCAGCCCGCGCCGGGCAGCCGGAAGTGCCGGTAGAAGGTGATCAGGACCGCCGCGTGCAGCGCGGTGATCTTCGCGCAGTCCACCACGTGGTCCAGCCACTCCCCCGCCGGGCCGCCCCGGCCCAGCAGCCGTGCGAGCTGGCCGTCGGCCGAGTCGAAGGCGAAGCCGACCGCCAGCGCGGCGTAGACGGCCACCGCCAGCCGCCACGACGGTGCCGCCACGGCGAGCGCGGCGATCCCGGCGCCGCTGCACGCGGCGCTCACCAGCGTCACCTGGTTCGGGCCGAGCCCCGCGCGGTACGCCCCCGCGGCCAGCACCCGCCCCACCGGCCGGTTCACGTACCGCGAGTACAGCGAGACCCCCTTCGCGGTCTTCTGCGCCCCCCGCAACCGCCGAAGCGCCTCCCCGAACCCCAGCGCCCGCCCGCCCATCCGCCTCCCCCTCGCCGCCGCCCCCCACCCGTATCCTGCCGGACCGGCCCCACCCGGCGCGCGCGATCAGCCGTACCGCGCCTCAGAATCCGCCCTGCTTCTCCTCGCCCCGCCGCACCATGTCACCGCCGACCGGCAGCGGCGGCTGGGCGGTGCGGGACAGGGTGCCGCGGGGAATCGCGGGGGGGGACAAGGGCGGGCATGCCCGGCAGTCTGCCAGGGGTCAGCTGAGCGGGAGCTCCAGGGGGCGGGATTCGACGGCGTCGAGGGTGGCGAGGGTGGCGGCGTCGAGGTGGAGGGCGCCGGCGGCGATGTTCGCCTCGAGGTGGGCGGGGTCGGCGGTGCCGGGGATCAGGGCGGTGTTGGGGGTGTGGTGGAGGAGCCAGGCCAGACCGACCTGGGCCGGGGTGGCGCCGAGCGCGGTGGCGGCGGCTTGGACGGCGGGCTCGTCGGTGACCTTGGGCAGCCCGGGGAAGGCGCCGCCGAGCGGGAAGTACGGGACCCAGGCGATGTTCTCGGCGACGCAGAGCCGGAGGATCTCCTCGTCGCGGCGGGCGACCAGGCTGTACGCGTTCTGGACGCAGACGATGCCGGCCGGCAGGGCGCGGCGCACCGTGTCGATCGAGACGGAACTGAGGCCGATCGCGCCGATCTTGCCCTGGTCGCGCAGGTCGGTCATGACGGCGAGCTGGTCGTCGAGGTCCACGACCTGGTCGCCCTCGGCGCGCAGCCCGGGCCCGGTGTCGGTACGGCGCAGGTTCACCACGGGGATGCGGTCGAGCCCGAGGCTCTTGAGGTTGTCCTCGACGCTCGCGCGCAGCTCGTCGGGGCGCTGCGCCAGCCGCAGCCGGATGGGTCCGTCGGCCGGGGTGGCTCCGACCTTGCTGACGATGATCATGCCGGTGCCGTCGGCGGAGGCGTCGGACGCGCCGAGCCGGTCGCGGTAGGCGTCGCGGATCACGCTGTTGACGAAGCCGTCGCCGTAGAACTCGGCGGTGTCCACGTGGTTGACGCCCAACTCGGCGACGCGGTGCAGGAGGGCGACGGCGGCGGCGCGGTCGTCGTGGAGGCGTTCGAGCTGCATCGCGCCGAAGCCGATACGGGAGACGGTGTGGCTACCGAGGCCGGTGGTGCCGCCGGCGGGGGCGGCGGGGCTTGCTGCCATGGGAAATATGCTCCTCGTGAGACGATAGAGTAAGCGGAGGAACCTCCGTATCGCCACTGTACACCTTTACCGGAGGACCCTCCGCTTTGACTGACGCCGACCCCGCACCCGAACCCGCACCCGAACCCTCGCCAGAACCCGAACCCGCACCCGAAGCGGCTCCCACGGCCCCCAAGCCCCCGCCCCGCAAGCGCGCCGCCCGCGCCGACGCCCAGCGCAACCGCGACAAACTCGTGGCCGCCGCCCGCGCCGCCTTCACCACGGCCGGCGAGGCCGCCCCGCTCGAAGCCATCGCCCGCGAGGCCGGAGTCGGCATCGGCACCCTCTACCGCAACTTCCCGACCCGCGAAGCCCTGGTGGAGGCGGTCTACTCGGCCGAACTCGACGACGTCACCGCCAGCGCACCCCGCCTGCTGGCGGAGCTGCCCCCCGCCGACGCGCTCCGGGCGTGGATGCGGCGCTACGCCGCCTTCGTCGCGACCAAGCGCGGCATGGGCCAGGTGCTGCGCGCCGGGTGGTCCTCGGGCCGGATCTCCCCGCCCGACACGCGCCGGCGGATCGGCGCGGCCGTCGGCACCCTGCTGGCAGCGGGCGCGCAGGACGGGACGATCCGCGGCGACGTGGCGGCGGAGGACCTGACCGTGATGCTCGTCGGGATCTTCCTGACCGCGGCCACCGGCGGCGGCCAGGAGCAGACGGACCGGCTGATCGAGCTGGTGATGGACGCGCTGCGGCCGCGGCCGGCCGCGTGACGGTACCGCTCCCCCCGCGGCCGCGGCCGGGAGAAAGGGTCAGTGCACCGCGCGTGCCAGCCGGGTCGCCGCCTCGGCCCGCGGCCTGCTGCCCTCGCGCCAGTCGCGCGCCGGGTGCACCGAGTTGGTGAGCAGCACCAGGAACGTGTCGGTCGCCGGGTCCAGCACCAGCCCGGTCCCGGTGAACCCGGTGTGCCCGAGCGCACCGCGCCCGGCCAGCTCGCCCATGAACCACGGCTGGTCGCGCTCGAAGCCCAGCGCAGTCCCCGAACTGCCCGCGCCCGCAGCACCCGCCCCGCCCGCGCCGCCCGCGCCGCGCGCGCTGCCCGCACCGCCGGCACCGCCCGCACCCCCGGCCCCGAGCAGCAACCGCACCCCCGCCGCCGACAGCAGCACCCGCGACGTCCCCGCGACAGCGTCCAGCACCGCCCGGCAGAACACCGCCAGGTCCCACCCGGTGGAGAAGAGCCCGGCGTGCCCGGCCACCCCGCCCATCGCGTACGCGTTCTCGTCGTGCACCGAGCCGTGCACCATGCCCCGGTCCAGCTTCCCCCACGGCCGCCGTTGGTCCTCGGTCGCCGCGATCCGCGGCAGCCAGGAGGCGGGCGGGTTGTAACGGGTGTCGGCCATGCCCAGCGGCCCGGTGACCTGCTCGGCGATCAGCCGATCGACGGTGCGGCCGGTGACGCGCTCCAGCACGGTCTGGAGCAGCAGCAGGTTCAGGTCGGAGTACGTCCGGGTGGTGCCCGGGGGCGTCAGCGGCGGCTCCGCGGCGAGGCGAGCGGCGCGGGCTGCGGCGTCGGGCTCGTCGTACAGCGGGAGCTCCGGCCGCAGCCCCGAGGTGTGGGTGAGCAGGTGCCGCAGGGTGACGCCGTGCGCCGCGGCGGCCGTCAGTTCGGGCGCGTACGACGCGACGGGCGCGTCCAGCCGCAGGGCGCCGCGTTCGATCTGCTGGACGGCGACGAGGGCGGTGAAGAGCTTGGTGACCGACGCGAGGTCGAAGACGGTGTCGGCCCTGGCCGGCACCCACTGCTCCCGCGGCAGCTCCACCCCGCGGTCGGCGTGCTCGTCGTAGGCGGCGTAGCGCACCGCCCAGCCGACCGCCTCGTGCAGCGCCACCACACGGCCGCGCCCGGCCACGACGACGGCGCCCGCGCACCACGGGTGCGGGCGGTCGTGGTCGTGGCCGGGCTCCAGCCAGGCGCTCAGGCCGGGAACGATCCGGTGCAGCTCGTCGGTGTCGAGGCCGGCCTCACGGCAGGAACCTCTCGACAGCGGCGGGGCCATGTTCCTCCAGTGCCTTGCGGGCCTTCTCGATCAGCTCCGGCGTGCAGTCGCGGCCGGAGGCCATCACCAGGTCCTCCGGGTCGATGGAGTGCTCCGCCCCGGTGTGCAGCGTACTGTCGGCGGTTTTGAACGCCCAGGTCTTCTCCGGATCGTCGGACATCGCAACCTCCCGAGGTCTACGGTCCCTCCACCGTACGCCGCCCGCGCAGGCAGAGCCCGGCGAAGCAGGCCACGGCGACCAGCACGCAGCCGAGCTGGGTGACCGCCATCGGCACCGCGGTGCCGTCGCCCGCCACGCCCGACAGCGGGGACAGCACGGCACCGACCAGGAAGGACGAGGTGCCGATCAGCGCGGAGGCGGCGCCGGCGTGCTTGCGGGTGCGCAGCAGCGCCTGGGTGTTCGAGGTGGGCAGCACCAGGCCCATCGACGCCATCAGCACGAACAGCGCGGCGGCGATCTCCGGGAGGGTGGCGTGGCCGAGGGCGCCGGTGGTCAGCAGCACCAGCGCGGTGGCGGCGAGGGTGATCATGGCGAGGCCGAAGCCGAGCACCTTGTCCATGTCCACCCGGCCGACGAGCACCTTGCCGTTGAGCTGGCCGACGCCGACGATGCCGACGGAGTTCAGGCCGAACAGCCAGCCGAAGGTCTGCGGGGAGGCGCCGTAGATGTCCTGGACGACGAACGACGACGCGGACACGTACGTGAACAGCGCCGCGAAGGCGAAGCTGCCGGCCAGCACGTAGCCGGTGAAGACCTTGTCCGCGAGCAGGCTGCGCATCGAGCCGAAGGTGGAGCTCAGCTCGCCGCTGTGCCGGTCCTCCGGAGGCAGCGTCTCCAGCAGGCGCCGCCAGCAGACGACGGTCAGCAGGGTGCCGACCACCGCGCAGACCACGAAGATCCCGCGCCAGTTCGTCAGCCGCAGGATCTGGCCGCCGATCGCGGGGGCGATGATCGGGGCCACCCCGGAGATCAGCTGGAGGGTGGCGAAGAACCGGGCCATGTCCAGGCCGTCGTACATGTCGCGGACCACGGCGCGGGAGATCACGATGCCCGCCGCGCCGGCCAGCCCCTGGACCAGCCGGAAGCCGATCAGCAGCGGCACGGTGGGGGCGAACGCGCAGACCACCGTGGCCAGTACGTAGATCGCCATGCCGGCCAGCAGCGGGCGGCGGCGGCCCCAGCGGTCGCTGAGCGGGCCGACGACGAGCTGCCCGAGCGCCATGCCGGCCAGGCACGCGGTCAGGGTCAGCTGCACCATCGCGGACGAGGCGTGCAGAGCACCCGAGACCCGCGGCAGCGCGGGCAGGTACATGTCCATCGACAGCGGCGGGAGCGCGGTGAGCCCGCCGAGGACGAGGGTGACGACGAAGCCGGTGCGGACGCTGCGGTCCGGTGCCGGGTGCTTCCCCCGCGGGCCGCGGGCCGGGGCGGGTGCCGGGGGAATGGGGGTCGAGGTCGGGGCGTGGGTGGCGGTGAACTGGGCGGGGCCGTTGGGCCCGGCGTCCTGCACGTGGGCACTCTCCATCGGAAGTTGTTTAAGCGTTGCCTATTCTTTCAGTCGCCATGGACCATCAGGCACGAATATCCGGGGACCGAGATGTGAGGTCCGCAACGAGCGAGGGCGTACGCACGATGAGCGAGCACACGACGGGCGGGCACACCGCGGGCGGGGCGGGCGCCGGCGCACCCGGGCGCAGAATCCGCTGGGGCATCCTGGCGACCGGCGGGATCGCCGCGAGCTTCACCGAGGCGCTGCTGTCGCTGCCGGCGGACGCCGAGGTGGTCGCGGTCGGCTCGCGCAGCACCGAGGCGGCGGCGGCGTTCGCCGAGCGCTACGGCATACCGCGGGCGTACGGCGACTGGGCGGAACTCGCCGCCGACCCGGACGTGGACGTGGTGTACGTGGCCACGCCGCACTCCGCGCACCGCGCCGCCGCCGGGCTGTGCCTGGAGGCGGGGAAGGCGGTGCTGTGCGAGAAGGCGTTCACCATCAACACCCGTGAGGCGCGCGAGCTGGTGGGGCTGGCCCGCGAGCGCGGGCTGTTCCTCATGGAGGCGATGTGGACGTACTGCAACCCGCTGATCCGGCACCTGCTGGCGCTGGTGCAGGACGGCGTGATCGGTGAAGTACGGCACGTCAGCGCGCACTTCGGCTTCCACAGCGACTTCCCGCCCGAGCACCGCATGCGCGACCCGCGCCTGGGCGGCGGGGCGCTGCTCGACCTCGGGGTGTACCCGGTGTCCTTCGCGCACCTGCTGCTCGGGGTGCCCGACACCGTGGAGGCGTGGGCCCAGTTGACGCCGGAGCGGGTGGACGCGGCGACCGGGATCGTCCTCGGCTGGCACAGCGGGGCGATCGCCACGCTGAGCTGCGGGTTCACCGCGGACATCGGGGCGCCGGCGGCGATCGCCGGGACCGGCGGGCGGATCGAGATCCCCGACGGCTTCTTCAACGCCGACCGGTTCGTCGTCCACCGCGAGGGGGTCGAGCCGCAGACGGTGCTGCTCTCCGACGTCAGCGACGACCACGAGCGCGGGAGCATGCGGCACGAGGCCGCGGAGGTCATGCGGGCGCTGCGCGCCGGGGAGACGGAGTCGCCCCTCGTGCCGCTGGACGGCTCGCTCGCGGTGATGTCCACCCTCGACCGCGTCCGCGAACGCGTCAACGTCCGCTATCCCGGCGTCGACTGACGCGCACCGGCGGCCCGCTACTGCGCCGGCGGCAGGGTGAGGTCGAGGTCGAGCCGGATGGCGCGGGTGGTGAAGCCCTGGCGCTCGTAGAAGCGGCGGGTGGTGTCGCTCGCGGCGTAGGCGTTGACCTCGGCGCGGACGGCGCCCCGGCTGCGGGCCCAGGCGAGGAAGTCGGCGGTGAGGCGGGTCCCGACGCGGCTGCCGCGGTGGCCGGGGGCGACGTACAGCGCCCGGAGGGTGGCGCTGCGGATCGGCAGGACCGCGACCGGCTCGGCGAGGGCGCCGACGAGGTAGCCGACGACGGCGCCGTCCCCGCCGTCGGCGACCAGCACCAGCGACGACGGGTCGGCGAGGGTCGCCGCGAAGGACTCCCTGCCGTGCCGCAGCGCCCACTGCGGCTCCACCGCCGGGTCGCGGACGGCCGCGTCCTCCGTCAGCAGCGCCACGCTGCACGTGACGATGCCCTCGATGTCCTGAGCGGTGGCGGTACGCACGTGTACGGAGTCGTTCATACCCGAGAGGCTACGGCGTCCCGCGCCGCGCGGCCGTCGCCCGCGCCGCGCGCCACGGCGGAGCGGTGGCCTGTCATGTCGGCGCCTGCCGGCGCGTGTCGGGGCCGGTGTCGCGGCGGCCGTGGCCGGGGTCCTCGGGCCCGGGACCGAAGGCGCGGGCCGTGCGGTGCGCGGCGAGGAAGGCGGCCACCGCCGGCTCGGTCGCGGCCTCGTCGGTGCGCCAGCCGCACACCGACAGCCGTACGGCGCTCTGCCCGCGCCAGTGGGTGGGCGTCACCCAGCAGGTGCCCTCGGAGTGGAGCCGTCCGACCACCCGGCGGGTGTGCGCGTCGTCGCCGATCCGCAGCAGCACCTGGTTGAGCCGGACCGGCACGAGGACGTCGATGCCGGGTTCGCCGGCCAGCCGGACCGCGAGGCGGCGCGCGGCGGCGCAGTTGCGGTCGACGAGGTCGGCGACGCCCTGCCGGCCCAGGTGGTACAGCACCGCCCACAGCGTCAGCGCGCGGGCCCGCTGGGACATCTCCACCCGGTGGTCCAGCGGTTCGCGGCCGGCGGGCTCGGCGCCGGGGGCGTACTCGGTGTGCGGGCCGACCGCCCGGCGCAGCGGCTCGGGCCGGGCGCAGAACGCCAGCCCGCTGTCGTAGGGGGTGTTGAGCCACTTGTGGCCGTCGCAGGCCCAGGAGTCGGCCTGGCCGGCGCCGTCCAGCAGCGGGCGGTGCCGGGAGGAGGCCGCCGCCCACAGCCCGAACGCGCCGTCGAGGTGCAGCCAGCCGCCGTGCGCGTGGGTGACCTCGGCGATCGCCCGCAGCGGGTCGACCGCGCCGCAGTGGGTGGAGCCGACCTGGCCGCAGACGATGAGCCCGCCGGGGGCGGCCGCGGCCAGGTCGCGCAGGTGGGGCACGGCCATCCGGCCGACGTCGTCGGCCTGCACCCGGCGGATCGCGCCGCCGAGCCCGAGCAGCCGCAGGCAGCGCAGCACCGAGGCGTGGGTCTCCTCGCCGACCAGCACGGTCAGCGGCGGCGCGCCGGCCAGGCCCTGCTCGCCCGCGCTCCAGCCGGCCCGCTGGAGCTGGTGCTCGCGGGCGGCGGCCAGGCAGGCCAGGTTCGCGGTGGTGGAGCCGGAGGTCAGGCCCATCGCGGTGCCGGCCGGCAGCCCGAGCAGCTCCACCAGCCAGCGTTCGCAGACCTCTTCGGCGACCGCGGACAGCGGGCTGAGGTCGTGGAAGGCGTCGCACTGGTCCCAGACGCTGGTCAGCCAGTCCGCGGCGACACCTACCGGCAGCGCGCCGCCGACCGCGTAACCGAAGCCGCGCGGACCGCCGGTGGCCGGAGCGCCCGCCTCGCCGGCCCTGATCAGCCGTTCCACGGTGGCGTGTTCGGGGTGGCCGGCCACCGGCAGCGGCCCGCCGAGGAGTTCGGCGACCCGTCCCGGGTCACGGGCCCGCACCGTCCGGTCCGCGGCCATGAACGCCTCCGCGTAGCCCGCGACTTCGGCGAGCACGCCGCGGGGCCGCGGTCCGGCCGGTTTCCTCGATCCGGCGGTCGACTGGGCCGGGACCATGGGTCGTCCCCTCACGTCGTACGCCCCTCTCCTTGTCGCGCGCCGCCGTCTTACGGCCGTATCGCGCCCTGAACGGTACGGGCGTTCTTTCCGGCCGGGCCCGTCGCCGATCACCGGGAATGCGTCTTTCATTCCAACGGGGTAAAGGGTGTGGCGATTCGGTGCGCACCGGGTGAAGCGATCGACAAATGGCGCCGCACCCACGGAAGTAGGGAATTCAACGGTAATTCGGCGGCGGCCGCAACGCGACTACGGGGGCAATTGTGCGGCGCCGCACAATTGCCCCCGCGGGCGGGTCCGGTGCTCTCGGACGCCCAGCCGCGGAACGCCCCGCGGACGTGGACCCGTTCGGGTGATATCGCGGCAACAGCTGGCGCGTGTCGTGCAGTTGGCTGCTTCACTTGATGACATCCGGTCGGTTCCGAGCGGGACCGGACCGGCTGCTCCGCGCGGGTATTCGACCGCCGAGCGGCGCGGAGCCGTCCACCGAAAGCGCCGAAATCCTGTGCCGGGAGCCCGAAACGGGTTTTGCCCGGCCGCGCCGCACTCCTCCGCACCGCACTCGCCCGCACCGCACTCGCCACCCCGCTGCTCCGCCGCTCTTCCCCTCCGCCACTCCCGCCGGTACGGACCTCCGCCGAAATCCGGAGGGCCGCGTTCCCCAGTCCCACCCGAACGCACCGTTTAAGGAGAAGTCCCCTTGGAAACAGAGCCCATTGCCGTCGTCGGCGTCGGCTGCACCCTGCCCGGTGGTGTGCACACCCTGGAGGAGGCCCGCGCCGTCTTCGAGGAGGGCCGGGACTGCGTACGGGAGATCCCGGCGGAGCGCTGGGACGTGGACGAGCTGTACGACCCGGACCCGCTGGTGCGCGGCCGCACCTACGTCCGGCACGGCGGGTTCGTCGACGACGTCGACCGGTTCGACGCCGCCTTCTTCGGCGTCTCCGAGGCCGAGGCGGCGCACATGGACCCGCAGCAGCGGATGGTGCTCCAGACCGTCTGGCACGCCCTGGAGAACGCCGGGCAGGACCCCGAGGAGCTGTCCGGCGGCAACACCGGCGTCTTCATGGCCCTGATGTCCTTCGACTACTCCACCCTCAAGAGCCGCGCCGGGCTGAACGGCATCACCGCCCACGAGGCGATGGACACCGACAGCATCGCCGCCGGCCGCGTCGCGCACTTCCTCGGGCTGCGCGGCCCCTGCCTGACCCTGGACACCGCCTGCTCCGGCTCGCTGGTCGCCCTGCACCTGGCCCGGCAGTCCATCCTCACCGGCGAATGCGACACCGCGATCGTGGCCGGCGCCAACGCCATCCTCGCGCCGGACGTGCACATCTCCTTCTCCAAGCTCGGCCTGTTCTCCCGGGCCGGCCAGTGCCGCACCTTCGACGCCGACGCCGACGGCTACGTCCGCAGCGAGGGCTGCGTGGCGGTGCTGCTCAAGCGGCAGTCCCTCGCCGAGGAGCAGGGCGACCCGATCCTGGCCAGCGTGGTCGGCACCGCGCTCAACCACACCGGCCGCACCCGCACCCTCACCACGCCCGACGGCGCCAGCCAGCAGCGGGTGATCCGGGCCGCGCTGGCCGGCTCCGGCGTACAGCCCGCCCAGGTCGACTACGTGGAGGCGCACGGCACCGGCACCCCCGTCGGCGACCCCATCGAGATGGACGCCATCCTGCGCACCTACGGCGCCGGGCGCCCCGCCGACCTTCCGCTGTACGTGAGTTCGGGCAAGAGCAACGTCGGGCACATCGAGGCCGGCGCCGGCCTGCTCGGAGTGGTCCGGGCCGCGCTGTCGCTGGACCGCGAGACCATCTACCCGAGCCTGCACCTCAACCGGCTGCACCCGAAGATCGACCTGTCCGGCACCCCCGTGCGCATCCCCGCCGAGCCGGTGAGCTGGCCGCGCCGCGACACCCCGCGGATGGCCGCGGTCAACTCCTTCGGCTACAGCGGCACCAACGCCCACGCGCTGCTGCGCGAGGCGCCCCGCCGGCCAGCCGAGCCGCAGCCCCCGGCCGCCGTACCGGCCCGCACCGACGAACTGCTGGTGCTCTCCGCGAAGTCCGCCGACAGCCTGGGCGAACTCGCCGACCGCTGGGCGGACTTCCTGTCCACCACCGGCCGCCAGGACCTGCCCGCGGCGGTGTTCACCGCGGCCGCCGGACGCGCCGCGCTGCGCCACCGGATCGCGGTGACCGGCCGCGGCGCCGGCCAGCTCGCGAACAGCCTGCGGCAGTGGCGGACCGGCCGCGCCCCGGCCACCGTCTCCAGCGGGCACCCGCGCGGCACCGCCCAGGTCGCCCTGGTCTTCTCCGGCCAGGGCACCCAGTACCCGGGAATGGCCCGCGAACTGTACGCGCAGGAACCGGTGTTCACCGACGCGGTCGACCGGTGCGCGACGGCGATGGACGGGGTGCTCCAGGTTCCGCTGCGGGAGGTGCTGTTCGGCGCGGACGGCGAAGCCGGGGGCGCGAGCGGAGGTGCGAGCGGGGGTGCGAGCGGGGGTGCGAGCGGGGGCGGCGGGTACACGGGCGGCGGGGTGGACCTCGATGACACGCGCTTCGCCCAACCGGCGCTGTTCGCCGTCGAGTACGGCCTCGCGGAGCTGCTGCGCTCCTGGGGGGTGCGGCCGGCCGCGGTGGCCGGGCACAGCGTCGGCGAGCTGGTCGCCGCCTGCGTCGGCGGCATGCTGCCCCTGGAGGACGCGGCCCGGTTCAGCGTGCGGCGCGGCCAGGTGATGGCCGAACTTCCCGGCAGCGGGCGGATGCTGGCGATCCGGGCCGACCAGGACACGGTCGCCGGCTGGCTCGCAGGCCGCGAGGAGCAGGTGGCGCTCGCGGCCGTCAACGGACCGGCCGACGTGGTCGTCTCGGGTACCGCCGACGCCGTGGAGGAGATCGCCGAACTCGCCGCACAGGCCCGGGTGGACACCGCGTGGCTGCGCACCTCGCACGCCTTCCACTCCCCGCTCATCGACCCCGCGCTGCCCGAACTGGCGAAGCACGCAGCCGAGTTGCGGGCCACCCGGCCGGAGTGCGCGGTGTTCTCCGCGACCACCGGCGGTGCGCTCACCGGTGCGGAGGGCCCCGCGTACTGGACGGCCCAGGCGCGCGCGACCGTACGCTGCCACGACGCCGTACGGGCCGCCGTCGACGCCGGCTGCACCCTCGTGGTGGAGGTCGGACCGCATGCCGCGCTCACCGCGCACCTCGCCGGGGCGTTCGCCGACCGCGGGGTGACCGTGATCCCCACCCTCGACCGCGACCGGCAGGACGTACGGCGGATGCTGACCGCCGCCGGCGCCCTGTTCACCGCCGGGGCCGAACTGGCGGTGTCCCGGCTCTACCGCGGCGACCGGTACCGGCGCACCTCGGCGGCGCCGCAGTACCCCTTCCGCAAGGACCGCTACTGGTGGGTCGATCCGTCCGCGCCGGCCGAGGACGGCAGCGCCGCGGTGGCGGCCGCCCCGGCGCCGGCTGCCACCGCGATCCCCGCGCAGCGGCCCGAGGCCACCGTCCACGCCTACCCGCTCGCCGCCACCGCGCCCTGGTCCGACCACCGCGTGCACGGCGCCACCGTCTTCCCCGCCACCGGCTACCTCGACCTGGCCGTCCGCGCACTGGCCGAGGCCACGCAGGCCGCCGAGGCCGCGGCGGGAACAGCAGGACCAGCAGAAGCCGCGGCAGCAGAAGCTTCAGGCGACGCCCAGGACGCCGTAGCGGCCGGGGGTGCCCGCGGGCAGCACCCCGGCCTGGTGCTCGGCGACATCGAGTTCACCCGCCCCCTGGTCCTCACCGCCGACGGCCCCACCGCCCAGGTCACCCTCACCGCGCCCGCACCCGACGGCGATCGCCGCTTCACCGTCACCGGCGGCGCGAAGGACGGCAGCCGGCCCGAGCACTGCCACGGCACCATCGCACCGGCGCGCAGCGGCGAGCGGGCCGGGCGGCTGCCGGAGGCGCTGCGCGCCGACGCGCCGCACGCCCGGCGCCCCGCCCAGCTCTACGGCGCGCTGCGCGACGGCGGGCTGGAGCACGGCTTCCACTTCGCCACCGTGCGCGAGCTGTGGCTGGCCGGCGGCGGCCGCGAGGAGGCGCTCGGCCGGATCACCGCCACCCCCGACGGCGCGCCCGACGAGACGCACCCGTACCGGATCGCCACCGTGCTCGACGGCGCGCTCCAGCTCGCCGCCGCGCTCTTCCTCACCCCGGCCGACGCCGAGAGCACCGTGCCGGCGGCACCGCAGGCCGGAGACGCCCTGCTCCCCGGCGGCTACGTACCGGTGGCGCTGCGCCGGCTCGCCCTGCCCGGTCCGCTGCCCGGCGAGGTGTGGGCGCAGGTGCGGCGCCGCCCGCACGCCGCGCGGACCGGCTTCGTGGTCGACGTGCGGCTGTCCGACGCCGACGGCCGGATCGTCGCCGACCTCGAAGGCGTCGAGTTCCGGCACGCGGGCGCGCTGGCCGGCAGCGACCTGCCCGCCCCCGCCGAGCACCCGGCGCAAGGGCCCGGCCGCAGCCGCCGCGAGCTGCTGGACGCGCTGGCCCCGCTCGGCCCGCAGGAGCGCCGCCAGGCGGTCATCGACTGGATCGCCGCGGAGGTCCGGGAGACGCTGGGCAAGGCGTCCGAGGAGATGGACACCGTCGCCGACGGCATCGACCCGTCGCTCGCGCTGCTGGAGATCGGCCTGGACTCGCTGCGGGTCACCGCGCTCCAGCGGCGTATCCAGGAGAAGTTGGAGTTCCGCTACAAGGCGATGGAAGCGCTCGACTACCAGACGGTCGAAGGGCTCGCCGACTTCCTCCTGGAGCGGGTGCTGTCCGCGGAACCGGCCGCCGCGAACGTCTGAACCCCGCCGCCCCTCGACCCGCTCCCCCTCGACCCGCCCCCTTCGACCCGCTCCCCCACCCCAGGCCCGCAGGGGCACCCTCCCGGAGGTATGAGCCGGACCATGCTGGATTCCACTTACGTCACGGACTACATCGACAGCCACCTCGGCCGGCGCCAGGTCAACAAGATCCAGCACGGCTTCCGCGAGCGGGAGGTCGGCCAGCAGAAGGATCGGCTGGTGCCGGCCGGCGAGGGGGCGGGCCATGTCGGCTGACCTGCCGCTGAGCGGCCGCAAGTGCGTGGTCACCGGTGGCGCGCGCGGTATCGGCGCCGCCGTGGTCCGGCTCGCCCTCGCCCAGGGCGCCGACGTGGTCTTCGGCTACCACTCCAGTGCCGCGGCCGCCGCCGAGCTGGCCGAGAGGATGCGCGCCGCCCATCCCGGCCAGCGGTGCACCGCGCTGCCGGGCCGGGTCGGCGACACCGCGGACGCCGGCCGCTTCGCCGAGGACGCGCTGCACGAACTCGACGGCGCACTGGACATCCTGGTCAACAACGCGGGCATCACCCATGACATCAGCTTCGCCCGGATACGCCGCGAGCAGTGGGACGAGGTGCTGGAGACCAACCTCGGCAGCATGTTCAACGTGACCCGGCCGCTGGTGATGCCGCTGGTGCGGCAGCGGCGCGGCGCGATCGTCAACATCACCTCCGCCTCCGGGCTGCACGGCGCCCCGGGCCAGACCGCGTACTCCGCGTCCAAGTCCGGGGTGATCGGCTTCACCAAGGCGCTGGCGAAGGAGATCGGCGGGCTCGGGGTGACGGTCAACGCGGTGGCCCCTGGGTTCATCGCGACGGACATGACCGCCGCGATCCCCGAACCGCAGGCCGAACGCCTCAGGAACCTCATCCCGTCCCGGGAGTTCGGCGACGCGGACGACGTCGCCGCGCTGGTCTGCTTCCTCGCGTCCGACCGGGCCCGCTACATCACCGGCCAGGTCATCGAGATGTCCGGCGGCCTCATCCTCTGAGCCCTCGCGGGCGAGCGCGGGTGCCGGGCGCGTGACTCGAAGCGGGCCCTCCACCCCGCCGGGAGGCGACCGCACCGCGATCGCAGGGTATGCCTTGGGGAAACACGACGGAACGAGGCATCCGGCGCGCGCGTCCGGACCGTGGCGGGCCGTCGCCGGTGAGGGGGGACGGGCTGACATGCGGGACGAGGGTGTGGCCGAGGCGCTGTTATCGGCCAAGCTGCTGCACGGCACGGGGCGCGGCTCGGCCGCATGGCAGGAACTCGCCATGCTGATGGGGCCGGTGGCGGCGGTCGATCCGGAACTCGCCGCCGCCTGGCACGACCTGCGCGCGGACCCCGTCACCGGCAGCGCCGGCGCGGTGTCGGCGACCCTACGCGATCACGCGGCCGCGCTGGCCGCGTGCGCGGCACGGCACGGCGCGCTGCTCGACCGGCTCCACGCCTGGAGGGCCCGTTCACCAGGGCAGGACGCCGCCGTCGAGGTGGTCAGCAACCACCTGGCCGGCGGCGCGCAAGTGCACGGCGGCATGGTGCAGGCGCGGAACATCACCGGCGACATCCACTTCCACCACGCGCAGCCGCCCGCGCCCGCGCCACGCCCCGTGCCCCGCCAACTCCTTCCGGTCCCGGCGCACTTCACGGACCGCGAGCGGGAGCTGCGGATGCTGGACGAGTTGCGCGACCGGCGCGAGCCGGACGTGGCGCAGGTGATCGTGGTCAGCGGTCAGGGCGGCGTCGGCAAGACCGCCCTGGTCTCGCGGTGGCTGGGCGCGCGCGAGGCGGAGTTCCCCGATGGCCAGCTCTATGTCGACCTGGGCGGGAACGAGCCGGACGACGTGCCGGTCGGTCCCGCGGAGGCGCTGGGCTCGCTGCTGCGCGCCTTCGGGGAGACGGTCGAGCCGGCCGGGCTGGCCGAGCGGGCGGCGCAGTGGCGGTCGGTCACCGCGACCCGCCGGTTCGCGGTCATGGTGGACAACGCGCTGACCGCCGCGGACGTGCGGGTGCTGCTGCCCAGCGCCCCCGGCAGCCTGGTGATGGCCGCCAGCCGGTACCGGCTGACCGGTCTCGCGGTGGACGGCGCCGGCTTCTGCCGGGTGGGGGTGCTGGACCCGTCGGCCGCCCAGGAGTTGTTCGCCCGGGGCGCGGGCCGGCTGCGGGCCGAGCGCGAGGCGGCCGCGGCACGCGAGGTCGTCGCGCTGTGCGGGGGGCTGCCGCTGGCCATACGGCTCGCCGCGGCGCGGCTGGCGGCGCGGCCCGACCAGCCGGTGGCGGCGCTGCGCGACGCGCTGACGGCGGGCGCCGGGCCGCTGGGCGAGCTGCGGGCGGAGGGCGCGGGGACCGTGGAGGCGGTGCTCGACGCGTCCTACCGGGCGCTGGCGCCGGACGCGGCGCGCCTGTACCGGTGCCTGGGGCTGCTGCCCGCCGTGCCGTTCGACCCGCCGTCGGCGGCGGCCGCGGGCGGGCTCACCGTCGCCGCGGCCGGGCGGCTGATCGACGTGCTGGTGGAGGCGAACCTGCTGGAGCCGGCGGGCGCGGACCGGTGCCGTTTCCACGCCCTCGTACGGCTGCACGCGGTGCAGTGCGGCCAGGCGCGGGACTCCGCGCATGACCGGGACGACACCCTGCGCCGCTACGCGGACTGGTGCCTGGCCACGGCCACCCGCGCCGAGGCGCTGCTCGCGCCCAGCCACCGCACTCTGGCGCGCGACTACCGGTTCCCCACCGAGGCGGCGGTGTCGTTCGCCGACGACAGCGCGGCACTGTCGTGGCTGGAGGCGCACCAGGACGCGCTGACGTCCGCGGTGTCGCTGGCCGCCGATCGGCAGTGGCACGCCACCGCCTGGCAACTCGTCGACGCCCTGTGGCCGATGTTCCTGCGGCTGCGGCTGTATGACGCGTGGATCGCGGCCCACCGGACCGGGCTCGCCGCCGCGCGGCGGGACGGCGCCGCCGCGGGCGAGGCGCGGATGCTCACCTCGGGCGGGATCGGGCTGCGCGGCGCGGGCCGCCATGACGAGGCGGAGGTCTGGTTCACCCAGGCCCTCGAACTCGCCCGGGCCGGGGGCAACCGGCTCGACGAGGCGCAGGCGCTGATCGGGCTGGGCACCACCTTCCGCGAGGCGGGACGGCTGGACCGCGCCGAGGAGGCGCACGAACGGGCCCTGGCGCTGCGGGAGTCGGCCGGCTACCGCCGCGGGGCCGCGCTGTCCCGGCTGCGGTTGGGCGAACTCGCCCTGGACCGCTCGGACTTCGAGGGCGCGGTGGAGCACCTCGGCCGCGCCCACCGGGACTTGTCGGCCGAGCACGACGCCTATGACGCGGCGCGGGCCAGGGCGCTCCTCGGCTTCGCGCTGGGCCGGGCCGGGCGCCGTGCGGAGGGCGCGCGGGAGCTGCGGGGCGCCCTCGACGGGTTCGACGCGACCGGGTCGGTGTTCTGGCGGGCCAGGACCCTGGAGATGCTGGGCCTGCTGGCCGAGCAGGACGGCGAGGAGGCCGCCGCCCGGCAGCAGTACGAGGAGGCGCTGCGGATCTACGCCTCTCTCGCCCCGGTGGACGCCGAGCGGGTGCGGCGGCGCCTTGCCGAGCTGGGGCCCGCGGACGCCTCGCCCTGAGGGCGGTGCGCCCGATCCGGTCGGGCCGCCCCGTACCGGCCGGCACCGGTCGGCACCGGTCGGCGCCCGGCCGTTGCCGCGGGGTGCACGGCGGGCCGGGGCCGATCGGTGTCATGGTGCGGCGCGGGTGCGGCGCGCCTTCAGGCCGACAGGCGCCGGTCCGCCGCCGGGTCCGCCGGTGGCACCGGGCCCGGCCGGAACCGCATCCGGCCGTGGCGCGGCGCCCGCGGTGACGGCGCCGACAGGCAGATCGCCGCCAGGTCGGCCCAGTTGCCGCCGAGCACCAGCTCGGTGTGCAGGCAGGACGCCACCACGGCCAACTCCGCTTCGGTCGGCGCCCGTTGGCCGTCGGCCGGGGTGACCGTCACCTGCCGCCCGCCGCGGGCGGCCGCGACGCAGCCGCCGTCGGCGGTGGGCACCGCCGCCACCAGGCAGCCAGGGAACCGCTCCAGCGCGCCCCGCGCCGTACGCAGCGCCAGTGCGGGCCGGTGCGCACAGCCGAGCACCAGCACGTCCGCCACCTCCGGCCGCGGCGAACCCGCGGCCAGTGCGGTGTTGACGTGCTCGTCGACGACCTCGCCCGGCCCGTACCGTCCGGCGCCGTCGAGCGGCAGCCGGCGGACCGTGACCAGCGCGGACCCCGCCGTGCGGACGACGAGCAGCCCGGCCGGGCGCTGCCCGCGGCCGGCCGGCCGGCGGTGCACCGCCACGGCGGTGCGGTGCGGGACCGCGTCCGTGTGCCGCGGCCTCATGCCGCCTCTCCGGTCCGGTCGGCCGTCCAGCGGGAGAGCGGGGCGGGGGCGGGGACCGGGCGCGGCGGCACCGGGTAGGCGGGCCGGCCGATGCCGAGCAGCCCGTAGACGAGCGCGCGGGCCCGCTGGTTGAACCGGCCCGGCTCGGAGGTCAGCCGCGCCGCCACCGCCGCGTAGGCGGGCCGGTCGTACTCCTCGGCGGCGTACCGCAGTTGGGCTTCCAGCGGGCGGGCCGTCGTCAGGGCCGGGGCGAGCCGGGCGAGCGCGGCGGCCGGTGAGGCGTGGTGCACCCGCTCGTGGGGGTAGCGGGCGAGCAGGATGGGCGCCGGGGTGACGGTGGCGTAGGAGGTGAGCGAGCCGTGGTCGCCGACCACCCAGTCCGCCGCGGCCAGGTACGCCCGCCAGTCGGCCTCCGGCGGCACCAGCGCGATGCCCCTGCGGCGGTAGCCGGACAGCCAGGACTGCACCTGCCACCAGCCGTGCCCCGCCCAGATGTTGGGGTGGCTGAGCATCGCCACGCGGTAGCGCCGCCGCGGCAGTTCGCCCAGCAGGCGCGGCAGCAGTTCGTCCAGCGCCGTGAAGGACGCGCCCTGGCCCCAGGTGCTGCTGAGCACCACCAGCCGCTGCCCGTCGCGCAGTCCGAGCGCGGCCCGGTAGGCGTCCCGGTGCGGCAGGCTGACCGTGAGCCGGTCGTACACCGGGTCGCCGACCACCGTGGCCACGGGCACGCCCTCGGGGCAGTTGCGGGCGAGGGTCGCCAGGTCGTCGCGGTGGGCGAGTGCCACGGCGGCGGGCAGCATCCGCCCGTCGCGGGTGAGGTTGTCCCGGCTGAGCATGCCCGGCGGCCGCTCCTGGCCGGGGCGGCCGTGCCAGACCCGCTGGGCCTTGATCTGCCCGGCGCCGTGGGAGAGCAGCACGACCGGCGCGCGGACCTGCTCGATGTGCTCCCAGCCGGCGGCGAGCGCGAGGTCGAACTCGTGCCGGACCGCGACCTCCCACGGGATCACCGGGGCGCGCAGCCGGCGCAGGAAGCGCAGTGCGCCCTCGCCGAAGGCGGCGTGCGGCGCCACCGTGAAGAACAGCTGCACCCTCATGTCGGAGTCGAACATCGGGAAGATGTCCGTGAGCCGCTGGAGATACGTCAGCGTCTGCCCTATGACCAGAATCTTCTTGCAGTCGCGAACCGTCATCCACTGTTCGCGATCCCCATCCATCGGCCTTTCCGGGCCGATCTCGGCGCGCATAGAAAGTCCCCCTCCGCCGTCCCGGACTCCTCGGTCCGGCCGGCTGTCCACCGACCCGCGCCGACCGTTTCGGCGCATCCCGGTCGGGTCCTGTCGGGGAACTACCCAGGGGTCTCGGAGGCTTCCTTGCAGAGAGCTTGCAGCACCCTTGCTCCCATGGCCACGACCGCTTCGGCGCCGTCCGGACCTGCCCGTGGGTGTCTCGGGACGGGGGGCGAAGCATACGGCTCCGCCGAGCATATGCCATGCGCCGCACGGAAGGTCGCCTTCATGGTCATCTGCCCGGTGGCTTCGCCCGCGGAACCGCGCCCGTCGCGCCGCCACGGGCGGGCGGCGGCGGGGGCGGCGGGGGGGTCAAAGGTCAGGTGGCGTGCCAGCCGGTCCAGGTGGTGATGTGGGCCTCGATGACCTCGCCCGCCGGGGGCCGGTCGGCGTAGTGGCGAGGGTACTTGGCGGTCAGGAGCGCGGTCCAGCGGGCCGCCGCGGGAGACGCGGCGGCCGGGGGCAGGACGCGGGCGCGGCCGTCGGCGCGGGTCCACCACAGGCGGTCCCAGTCGTCGTCGTAGTGGTCGACGAGGAGGGAGACCGCCGGGTTCGCGCGGATGTTGGCCAGCCGCTTGAGCCGCGGGGACGTCTTGGGTTTGTGGTCGACCGCGATCGCCAGGAGGTCCCCGGCCACCACGAAGACCACCGGCACCAGGTGCGGGCGGCCCGCGGCGTCCGCCGTCGCCAGCCTGGCGATCGGGGACGCCGTGAACCGCTCGCGCGCCTCGGCCGTGCCGAGCGCGGGCATCAGCCGAGGCGCGCGGCCAGCTCGGCGAACCGGTCGAGGTGCGCGAGCGCGGCCGGCTCGGGGTCGGACGGCAGGTAGAACTGCACGCGCTCGACGCCGAGTTCGGCGTACGCCTCGATGGTCTCCGCGTCGTCGGGCACGGCGTAGACCGTGACGGGGACATCGCGTCCGGCGAGGGCGCGCAGTTCCTTCATCCGCTCCCCCAGCACCTTCGGCGGCAGGCTGTTGGCGAGCCAGGCGTCGCCGAGTTCGACCACGCGCGGGAAGGCGCCCTGGCCGCCGCCGACGTAGATCGGCGGGTGCGGCTGCTGCACCGGCTTCGGCCAGGCGAAGACCGGGTCGAAGTCGACGAACTCCCCGTGGAACTCGGCCTGTTCCTTCGTCCACAGCTCGATCATCGCGCGCAGCCGCTCGTTGGCGAGGCGGCCGCGGACGGCCGGGTTCGTGCCGTGGTTGGCCATCTCCTCGCGGTTCCAGCCCACGCCGATGCCGAAGACGGCCCGCCCGCCGGAGACCAGGTCGAGCGAGGCGACCTCCTTCGCGGTGTGGATCGGGTCGCGCTGGGCGACGAGCGCGATACCGGTGCCCACCAGCAGCCGTTCGGTGACGGTCGCGACGGCGGTGAGCGCCACGAACGGGTCCAGGGTGCGGTAGTAGATGTCGGGAAGCTCGCCACCGCCGGGGTAGGCGGACTCGCGGCTCACCGGGATGTGGCTGTGCTCGGCGATGAACAGCGAGTCGAACCCGCGCTCCTCCAGGGCCCGCCCGAGTGGGGCGGGGCGGATGCTGCGGTCGGTGATGAAAGTGGAGATCCCGAACTTCATACGGCTGGCTCCTCGTCGCTTCGACCCGTACGGGCACCGTGGCCCGGCCTCCGTACAGGCATACCACCCGGGCGCCGCCGAGCGCGGCGGGGCCCGCGGGGGCCGGCCCAGGTCGGACCGGTTGCCGGAATCAACGAAGCGGCGCCCGGTCCTCTTCCCCGCCGCCACGTTGCCGCGCGCTCGGTCACCGCGCGCGGTTCCCGGCCGTTCAGTTCGACGGGCTCGTGGTGGCCGGCGGGTTGTCCCAGGGCTGGGAGTCCGGCTTGCGGATCTTCCACTCCTGGTCGTCGGTGTCGGTGCAGTGGAAGAGGGTCAGGGCGGTGTTGTCGCCGCCGGTGCTCTCGCCCGACACGTCCAGGCAGAGGTTGTCGCTGGCGTAGTTGCGAATCCAGTAGGCGCCGTCGGGCTGCTTGGCGAGCCACCACAGCTGGTTGTCGTCGGTGGTGCCGGTGCAGCGGCCCTCGATGATCTTCGTGGTGACCGGCTGCGGCCCGGTGTCCGGCAGGTCCATGCAGAGCCGGTCCTTGTCGTTGCGGATCTGGAACAGCTTGGTGCCGCCCGGCCCCTGGTTCTGGTAGCGCACCTCGAGGTCGAACAGCTGGTTGTCCGCGTCCGTGCCCATGCAGCTGAACTCGTTGACCGCGCCGCCGATCTGGCCGTCGCCGGAGCCGGGGATGTCCGCGCACTTGTCGGTGGTGGTGTTCCACAGCAGCACCCGGGTCGCGGGCAGCACGCTCTTGGGCTTCGTGGTCCCGCCGCCGCCCCCGCCGCTCGAGGACTGGGGCGCGGTGGTCGCCGGTGTGGTGGGCGGGGTGGTGACCGGGGTGGTGGGCGCCGCGGGTGTCGGGGTCAGGGTGCTGAACGCGGCCGGGCTGGCCTTCGGCGTCGCCAGCGAGCTGACCTGCGGCTTGTGGGTGAGCCAGAACATCGTGAAGGCGATGACGAGGCCGATCAGCGCGCAGAAGGTGGCGGCCACCCAGCGCGGCAGGAAGCCGCGCTGGACGTACTTGCCGTCGACGCTGACCGGGTCCGCGCCCGAGCGGGTCACGTCCAGCGTGTAGGGGCGCTGCTGGCTGGCGCCGAACCAGATGATCTGCCGCGGCCGGAGCGTCGTCTTCACGAACGCCGCCCGGCCGGGCTCGATCTGGACGTTCGCCGGGTGGATGTCGTACCCGATCTGGTCGCCGTTGTCGGCGCCGCGGATCGAGGCGGTGAGCTTGGTGTTGCCGATGTTGTCCACCGCGAGCTTGGGCTTGCCGCGGAAGCGGCCCTTCACCGTCGGCGGCACGATCTCCGCGCGGACGGCGGTGAACGGCGTGATGGTGAGGTTGCCCTCGGGCACCGTGGTGGCCTCGGGGCTCTCGGTGGGCGTGACCCGGATCGCGTACGGGTTGGGGCCCGCGACGGCGTCGGGGGTGCGCGGCGGGGCGAACGTCAGCAGGATCGAGTCGGTGGTGCCGGGGTAGAGCCGCAGCACCTGCGGTTCTATCCGGACCCAGGGCGCGATGTTCCCGACGGCTTCGAAGCGGTATTCGTCCACCACGTCGCCGGTGTTGCGCACTCGCAGCCGTACCGTGGTGCTCCCACCCGGGTCGACGGTCGCGGACGGGGGTTCCAGGGCAGTCCAAAGGCTCACGGTGCTGAGTTTAGGGATCTTCGGTGCCGGACGGCAGCGGACCCATGGGCAGTTCGCGCCGCCGCGGGGGCGAAGCCGTTGCCCTTCGAGGCCGGGTCAGGTCAGCAGCCGGACCAGGCGGTCGCGGATCTCGTCCTTGCCGGCGACCGGCTTCGGCTCCAGTGCGGCGCCGCTGCCCTCCCGGGTGAGCAGGTGCAGCCGGCCCGACCTGCGGGCGAGCACCAGGTCGGTGCTGGCGCCCGCGATCTCGGCGGAGCCCTCCGCGGTGTACTCGGTGAGGGTGAGCAGCGCGGCCCGCTCCGCACCCGACAGCAGTGCGTCGGCGCCAGGTTCGGTACCGGGGTCGGGGTCGGCCGGGCGACCGCGCGGCAGCCAGTCGACGAGGATGTCGACCGCGGCGCCGAGTTCGTACAGCCCGATCTGGTGGACGCCGAGCGCGTCGATCCGCACCATCAGGCAGATCCGCTCGGGTTGCGGCAGCAGCAGGATGCGCCAGGGCTCGCCCGCCTCGGTGCCGGTCGTACGAGCGTCGAGCACCCGCCGGGCCCGCTGCTGGAACGCCACCGCGATGCCCAGGTCGCCGCGTACCTGCACCTGCTCGCCGCTGCCCGCGAGCAGCAGTTCCCGGGCGGCCAGGGAGCGTACGGCCTCGGCGAGTTCCTCGTCCGAGGGGCGGGCCTCCAGGAAGTCCACGATGGCGTCCACGGCGGTGAGTTCGGCGATGGTGTACGCGCCGAGCAGCACCGGCCCGGTGTGCACCATGTTCACCACGGCCGTGACCAGTCCGGCCGGCACGGACGCCTGGCCGGGCCCGGGGGTGTCGTCGCTCATGCCGGTCCTCCTGACCGCCAGGTGTCCTGCCCGGGCGGCTCGTGCCGCTCGCGGAGCACCCGCGCCGCGGTGCGCGAAGGCGCCTGCGTGACCCACACCTCGGAGTTGCCGAACAGCCCGCGCCCGCCGCGGCCGGTCAGCGCCTGCCCCAGTTCGCCGCCGAGGTCGGCCCGGTCGGGCGGCGGGAAGTGCGCCGCGAGTTCCCGGGAGACGGCCGTGGTGTCGTCGCTCTCCTCGATCCGGCGCAGCGTCCGGGCGAGGGTGCGCGCGACCGGCGGCGTCAGCGAGGTGGGCACGGCGACCATCGGCGAGAGGTACAGCGGGCGGCGTTCGGTCATCCGCGACAGCCCCCAGGGGCCGACGTTGCTGCCGGTGAAGCGGTACTGGAGGTAGTCCACAAGGTGCCGCAGGTCGTCCAGGCTGGGCGCCTTGGACCCGCCGAAGGCCGCCGGGGTCTTCTCCAGCTGCACCCAGGTGCCGTTCGCGGTACGGCCGTGCAGCTTCTCCCGCACCACATGGCCGCGCATCCCGAAGTCGGGGTAGCGCTTCTTGTCGATGTCGCGGTGGTGGCTGGACAGCCGGGGGTGGTTGCCCTGGCCGGTGCGCCACTTGTCGTACAGCGCCGGGTCGTCGACGAGGACGTGGCCGCCGCGCAGCACGTCGCGCAGCTGCGGCACCTGGAGGCCGTGCTGCTCCAGGTCGTCGAGGATCACCGCCTCCTCGTCGCTGAGCCGGCCGGCCGCCTTCACCAGGCCCCGGCGGTACTCCCCCGCCCGCGCGGTGATCTCGATCATCAGCCGGACCCGGCGCCGCATCCGCTCGGCGGCTCCAGCCATGTCGGCCACACCGGTGGCGGCCGCGGGAGCGGCACCGACGGCCGGCCCTCCGCGGGCGTCGGACTCCGGCCCGGGCTCGCGTCTCACCTGGCCAGTACAGCACGCCGGCCGCGACCTCGCAGAGGTTGCGGCCGGCGCCGGCGGCGCTATCCTGCGGCGCG
>NZ_JBYIRL010000058.1:0-41556 GCF_057708125.1 Actinacidiphila sp. bgisy145 | reverse complement strand
TTTCAGCTCGGGTTCCCCGGATTTATTCGGGGGACCCGAGCTTTTTTGCGTTGTACCGTCCGGGTAGCGTGAGCCCGTGCAGTACGACCTGGTGATCTTCGACAACGACGGCGTCCTCGTGGACAGCGAGCCGATCTCCAACCGCATCCTCGCGGAGCGCCTGACCGCGGCCGGGCACCCCACCACGTACGAGGACTCGCTCCGCGACTTCATGGGTGCCGCGATGCACCGGGTGCACGACCTGGTGCGTGAGCGGTCGGGGGCCGTGCTGCCGGCGGACTTCGACGACGCGTTCCACGCCCAGGTCTTCGCCGCCTTCGAACGGGACCTGGAGCCCGTTGTCGGCGTCGCCGCGGTGCTGGACCAGCTCGCCGCGGACGGGGTGCCGTACTGCCTCGCCTCCTCCGGCGGGCATGACCGGATTCGGGTCGCGCTGCGGAAGACCGGCCTGTACGAGCGGTTCGGGGAGGAGCGGATCTTCTCCGCGCAGGACGTGGGGCGTGGCAAGCCGGCCCCCGACCTGTTCCTGCACGCCGCCCGGGAGATGGGTGTCGCGCCGGGCCGCTGTGCGGTGGTGGAGGACAGCCGGCTGGGCGTACAGGCGGCGGTCGCGGCCGGGATGGACGTGTACGGGTTCACCGCGATGACGCCGCCCGGGAACCTGGCGGGGGCGACCGCGCTGTTCGAGCGGATGACGGAGCTGCCCGCGCTGCTGACCGGCTGAGCTGCCGACCGACCGAGCTGCCGACCCGCCGACCGGCTGACCGTGCGGAATCGTCCGCACAGACCCTACTCATCCGTAGCTCCCGCGCTTAGCCTGCTCGCTTATGGATGTCGCTCGCCCGCAGGCTCTGCGGCAAGGCCGAGCTGCCCTCGCGGTCAGCTTCTTCGCGCAGGGCGCGCTCTTCGCGCTGCTCGTGACCCGTATCCCCGCGATCCAGGACCGCTACGGGATCAGTGACGGGCTGCTGCCGGTGTTCCTGGCGGCCGTGCCGATCCTGGCGGGCGTCGGGAGCGTGCTGACCGAGCAGTTGGTGAAGCGGGTGCGGCCGAGCGTGGTGCTGCGCTGGGTGCAGCCGGTGGTGGGGCTGGTGCTGGCGGGGCTGGGCGCCGGGGACCGGGTGTGGACGGCGGCGGTGACGCTGGCGTTGTTCGGGGTGTGCGTCGGCGGGCTGGACGCGTCGATGAACATGCTGGGCGTCAGCCTCCAGCGGGAGTGGGGCCAGAGCATCATGCTGGGCTTCCACGCGGCTTACAGCCTGGGCGGCATCGTCGGTGCGTCGCTTGCCTGGTCGGGCGCGCACTGGCACTTCGCGCTGTTCTCGCTGTACGGGCCGGCGGTGCTGGTGCTGATCCCGCTGACGCTGACGGCGAGCCGCTGGTACCGCGACCAGCAGCCGGGCGGTGTGTCGGCCGACGTGGCGGAGGGACGCAGCCCGGATGGGGGCGGGGCCGCCCAGCAGGTCGTCATGCGGATGCTGCTGCCGCTGTGCCTGGTGATGGCCTTCGCGTACATCGGCGACTCGACGGTCTCCAACTGGAGTGCGAAGTACCTCCAGGACACGCTGCACAGCTCGGACCAGCTCTCCACGGTGCCGTACGCGGTGTACATGGTGACCACGCTGGTCGGGCGGGCGGTCGGGGACCAGGGGGTGCGGCGGTTCGGGGCGGTCGCGGTGGTGCGGGTGGGCGCGGTCGTCGCCATGGCCGGGTTCGCGGTGGTGGCGGTGGCTCCGGGGCCGTGGGTGGGCATGCTCGGCTTCACCCTGCTCGGGTTCGGGCTGTGCGTGATCGTGCCGCAGACGTTCGCGGCGGCCGGGCGGATGTTCCCCGAGGCGTCGGACTCGGCGATCGCGCGGCTGAACATCTTCAACTACGTGGGGTTCCTGGTCGGATCGCCGCTGGTCGGGGCGCTCGGCGACGCGTGGAGCTACCGCGGTGCCATGGTCGTACCGATGGTCCTGGTGGGAGCCACGCTGCTGTACGCGCGATCTTTCGCGGCGGGTCCCGGCGGGTACGGTGTCGGCCATGAGCGGCCGCGCGCAGTTGATGTGGGATGACCGGGTAACGGCGTACGACTTCGGGGACGGGCACCCGATGGACCCGGTGCGGCTGAAGCTGACCTGGGCCCTGGTGCGGGCGTTCGGCCTGGACGCGGGGCTCAAGGTGGTGGCGGCTCCGGCGGCGGGGGAGTCGACGCTGGAGCTGGTGCACCGGTCGGACTACGTGGCGGCGGTGCGCCGCGCCTCGGCGGACCCGGCGGCGGCCCAGGCCGGGACCGAGGCGGCGTACGGCATCGGCAGCATGGACAACCCGGCGTTCGCGGCGATGCACGACGCCTCCGCGCTCATCGCCGGGCAGTCGGTGGGCGCGGCGGAGGCGGTGTGGCGGGGCGAGGCCGACCATGCGGTCAACTTCGCCGGCGGGCTGCACCACGCGATGCCCGGCCAGGCGGCGGGGTTCTGCGTCTACAACGACGCGGCGCTCGCGGTGGCGCGGCTGCTGGAGCTGGGCGCGGAGCGGGTGGTCTACGTGGACACGGACGTACATCACGGGGACGGTGTGCAGACGGCGTTCTGGGACGACCCTCGGGTGCTGACGATCTCGCTGCACGAGACGCCGCGCACGCTCTTCCCGTACGCCACCGGGTGGCCGGAGGAGACCGGCGGGGCGGACGCGGAGGGCGGCGCGGTGAACGTGGCGCTGCCGGCGGGCACGGGGGACGAGGGCTGGCTGCGGGCGTTCCACGCGGTGGTGCCGGCGCTGGTGGCGGCGTTCCGGCCGCAGGTGCTGGTGTCGCAGCACGGCGCGGACAGCCATGTGGAGGACCCGTTGGCGCACTTGGCGGTGTCGCTGGACGCGCAGCGGGTGGTGGCGGAGGCGTGCCACCGGCTGGCGCACGAGCACGCGCAGGGGCGTTGGGTGGCGCTGGGCGGTGGCGGGTACGCCGTCGCCGACGTGGTGCCGCGGGCGTGGGCGCATCTGGTGGGCATTGCGGCGGGGACGCCGGTCGAGCCGCGGACGGCGGTGCCGCGGGAGTGGCAGGACCAGGCGTACGCGCTGACGCGGACGTCGGTGTCGGCGCGGATGACGGACGGTGCGCCGGGGCGGTGGGCGGAGTTCGACGACGGGGGGTACGACCCGGCGTCGCGGTTGGACCAGGCGGTGCTGGCGACGCGGCGGGCGGTCTTCCCGTTGCACGGGCTGCTGCCGTAGGGCCGTGGCGGGGTTCGACGGCCCACCCGTGGGGGTGATTTCGGAAGGTTCGTTATGTACCGGCCGCGGGGCCCGTGCAGGATCGGGCGCGTGGTGAGTGTGGGTGCGCTGCGCGCACATCTGGTGGCGGTGGGGCTCGCAGGCGAGGTGGCCACGGCGCGGGAGCAGAGCCTGGTGAACTACGGGTTGTTCGCGGCGCGTGATCCGCGGCAGACCTGCGGACTGGAGCCGGAGGGGGCGTGGGACCGGGCGGAGTTGCTGCGGTTGATGGCGGACCGGTGCGGGGTGTCGGCCGATCCGTGCCGGACGTCGGGGCCCGACGCGATCGATCCGGACCGCACGGTGGCGGCGCTGGACGCGTTCGCGGAGCGGTTGGCGCGTGCGGCGCATGACCGGCTACCCGTCCTGTTGGGCACAGGACATCCACATCGTCTCCTTGGTTTCTACGCAACTTTGGCCGCCGCGCTGTCGGCGGCCGGGTGCCAGGTGCTCACCCCGCACTACGACCACTGCATGCGGATGCCCACTCATTTCGGCGTACGCGTACACCGCCTCGGCTACGTCGGCGGGGTCGCGGTGGTGCGGGCGGAGGGGGCCGAGCGGGGCGCGCACACCCACTCGCCGCTGCCGGTCAGGGCGGCCCTCGCGGCGGCCGCGCAGCAGGCGGGAATTCTGCCGAAACTCGTGGTGGGGGACCATGGATTCGTCTGCGGGGCAGGGCAGTTGGGCATCGAGGCGATCGGTATCGGGGACTGCGACGACCCGGCGGTTTTCGTGGCGGAGGCGGAGGGCAGAGTGTCGGTGGCCGTACCACTCGACGACACCGCTCGGTCGGATTACTACCGGCCGGTCACCCGTTACGTCCTGAAGAGCGCATGGCTCGGGCAGTAATCCTCCCTTCGCAACTCCTCTTCCCCACTTGCATCATCCGCCCCTAATCTGAGGGGGAGCGCACATGCCTGTTTGGAGTCGCCGGAGGGGAAGCCGGTGGCCGTCATGTGCGGAAGGTTCAGGTGTGTCATGGCTGTAACTGAAAGTCGGCCTCTCAACGAGGTCGTGTTCCTCACTGTCGCCGAAGTAGCGGCGGTCATGAGGGTGTCGAAGATGACCGTGTACCGCCTGGTGCACAGCGGTCATCTGCCGGCGATTCGCGTGGGTCGGTCCTTCCGGGTTCCGGAGCAGGCCGTGCACGAATACCTGCGGGAGAGCTATGTGGGGGTGGAGTCTGCCTGAGCTGCCGTGAGCGGTCCGGTAACGGGCCGGTGACGGGCCGCGTGGGCCTCGGTTACGTTCGTCCGCTCGGGGCGGGTAGGCTAGGCCGACGTAGGTCGTGTGGGCTCGGACGCCCCGCACCGAGTGAAACCGAAGCGAGGGTTGTCGTGGGCTCTGTCATCAAGAAGCGGCGCAAGCGTATGGCGAAGAAGAAGCACCGCAAGCTTCTGAAGCGGACGCGTGTCCAGCGCCGCAACAAGAAGTAAGCGGGCTGCTTGCCGCTCTCCTGCCCCCTTCGACCGCCCGATCCAGGGTGGTGGAAGGGGGCAGTGGCGTGTCCGGGCCGTTCGGCGGCCGCCCGCGGGCGGGGGCGTTGCGTCACCGCGGTGACACGGCGGCGGGGTACGGTGACAGCATTCCCTCAGGAAGGCGCTGAACGTGGGCAAGGTGGTGCTCGTCACCGGAGTCGCGCGGCAGCTCAGCGGGCGGTTCGTCCGGCGGGTGCAGCGCGAGCCCGAGGTGGACCGGGTGGTCGCGGTCGACGTGGTGCCGCCCGACCACGACCTGGGGGACGCGGAGTTCGTCCGGGCCGACATCCGGCAGCCGGTGATCGGAAAGGTGCTGGCGCGGCACGCGGTGGACACCGTGGTGCACCTGGACGTCAGCGGCACCCCGCTGGGCGCCGGCGGTCGTACCCAGGCCAAGGAGACCAACGTCATAGGCACCATGCAGCTGCTGGGCGCGTGCCAGAAGGCGCCGACGGTCCGGCGGCTGGTGGTGAAGTCCACCACGAGCGTCTACGGTTCCGCGCCGCGCGACCCGGCGGTCTTCACCGAGACCACCCCGGTCAAGTCGCTGCCCAGCGGCGGCTTCGCGAAGGACGCGGTCGAGGTCGAGGGCTTTGTGCGCGGCTTCGCCCGGCGCCGGCCCGACGTGGCGGTGGCGGTGCTGCGCTTCGCCAACATCCTCGGGCCGCGCGCGGACACCCCGCTCGCGGAGTTCTTCGACCTGCCGGTGCTGCCCACGGTGTTCGGATACGACCCCAGGCTCCAGTTCGTGCACGAGGACGACGTCGACGAGGTGCTGGTGGTCGCGGCCACGGAGCCGCGGCGCGGGACGCTGAACAGCGGCACGTTCAACATCGCCGGGGACGGGGTGCTGCTGCTGTCGCAGACCGCGCGGCGGCTGGGGCGCCCGACGGTGCCGGTGCTGCTGCCCGCGGTGACCTGGGTGGGGCGGATGCTGCGCACCGCGGGTGTGACGGACTTCTCCGCCGAGCAGATCCGGCTGCTCACCCACGGCCGGGTGGTCGACACCCGGCAGATGCGGGAGACGCTGGGCTTCCACCCCGTCCACACCACCGCGGAGACCTTCCAGGACTTCGCCCGCTCCCGGGCCGGCGGCCTGCTGCCGCCGGCCCGGCTGGCGGCAGCGGTCGACGGGGTGGCGGCGCGGGTGCGGCGGGCGGCGGCCGCGGGGCCGGGAACGAAGCGGGGGCCGGAGCGGCAGGAGGAACGGCAGTCATGACGGACGCGAAGGTCATCCCGTTCGGGGACGACGGCCGCCGCCGCGGCGCGGGTGCCGGCGGCGCCGGCAGCAGCAGCGGCAGTGGTGGCGCGCGGCGGTCGCGGGGCCGGGAGCGCAAGGCGGGTGCGGCGGGGTCCGGGCAGAAGGCCGCGGGTGCCGCCCAGGCGCCGCTGGCGGCCGTTCCGGAGGACGGTCCGGGCATTCCGGCGCAGGCGGACGGAACACCGCCGGCAGGCGCCGGACAGGGCCCGCACGGCGGCGGTGGAGGCGCCGCCGACGGTGTCCGCCCGGAGGCGGCCGGCGATCCGGCGGCGGAGGGCGGCGGCCCGGGCGGTGCGGAGGACCTCGGGGCGTCGCTGTCCGCGGCGTTCGGCGCTGTCGCCGACCGGCTGCTCGGCGGCCCGTGGGAGCGGAAGGTCGCCGGCGGCCTGTCCTTCCTGCGGCGGCGGGTGACCGGGGACTACGACGTCGACGAGTTCGGCTTCGACGCCGAGCTGACCGACCAGGTGCTGCTGTCGCTGCTGCGCCCGCTGTACGAGGGGTACTTCCGGGTCGAGGTCAGGGGCATCGAGAACATTCCCGCCGAGGGCGGCGCCCTGGTGGTGTCGAACCACTCCGGGACGCTGCCGATCGACGCGCTGATGACCCAGGTCGCGGTGCA
The DNA here is from genome assembly GCF_057708125.1 of Actinacidiphila sp. bgisy145. Classification (NCBI taxonomy): domain Bacteria; kingdom Bacillati; phylum Actinomycetota; class Actinomycetes; order Kitasatosporales; family Streptomycetaceae; genus Actinacidiphila; species Actinacidiphila sp. bgisy145. The sequence continues at coordinate 34,940 of NZ_JBYIRL010000058.1, read as the reverse complement.
CGACCACCATCCGGCCGGCCGCCACCTCCGGCTGCTCGCCGCGGACCTGGTGTTCATGATGCCGGTCGTCAACGAGCTGGCGCGGAAGGCCGGCCACACCCTCGCCTGCGCGGAGGACGCGCAACTGCTGCTGGAGCGGGGCGAGGTGGTCGGGGTGATGCCCGAGGGCTTCAAGGGCCTGGGCAAGCCCTTCTCGGAGCGGTACAAGCTCCAGCGGTTCGGGCGGGGCGGGTTCGTGGCGACGGCACTGAAAACGAAGGTGCCGATCGTGCCGTGCTCGGTGGTGGGCGCCGAGGAGATCTACCCGATGGTGGGCAACTCCCGCACCCTCGCCCGGGTCTTCGGCTTCCCGTACTTCCCGCTCACCCCGACCTTCCCCTGGCTCGGCCCGCTCGGACTGGTTCCGCTTCCGACGAAGTGGACGATCCAGTTCGGCGAGCCGATCCCCACGGACTCCTACGCTCCGGAGGCCGCGGACGACCCGATGCTCGTCTTCAACCTGACCGACCAGGTGCGGGAGACCATCCAGCACACGCTGTACGAACTGCTGGTGGAGCGCCGCTCGGTGTTCTTCTGACCGGGCGGCGCCGCACGGTGCCGCGTCAGCTGTCGTCGGTGCTGCTGGTCAGGCCGAGGCCGGGGAGCAGCCCGGGGAGCAGCGGGGGCAGCTCGACGGAGTGCTGGGTGGGGCTGGGGGTCGGCGTCGGGGTCGTCTCCGGCAGGTCCGGGAGCTTCGGCGCGGTGCCGAGCAGGTTGCCCGAGCCGCCGATCAGTCCGTCGGCGGTGCTGCCCGAGGGCGAGGGGCTGGGGCTCTGCCCGCTGTCGTCTCCGGCCGTGTCCTTCGACGTGGCCGTCGCGGACGGGCCGCTCGAGGGGGAGCCGCCGCGCGGGCCGCCGTCGTGACCGGTGCCGGAGTCCGCGCCATGGGTGGCGGAGGCGCCGGAGTGGTCCTTCTGCGGCAGCGACAGCGGCGCGACCTCCGCGTCTATGGCGTCGAAGAGCGAGGTCACCTGGTCGGAGACGTCGGTGAGCTGGCTGGGCAGCTTGCCGCTCAGGTCGGTCCAGCCCTGGCGGTGGCTCTCCGCGAAGCTGTTGAGCAGCTCCATCGGCTGGAGCGAGCCGTTCTTGCGGTAGGCGTCGGTGAGCAGACGGTGCCCCTCGGCCACCTCCTGGTGCATCCCGGACAGCGCCCTGCGCACCTCGGCGACGGACTCGGGGTCGAGCTGCCCGCCGCGGCCGCGGTCCATCAGCCGGCGCGCCTCCTGCATGCGGGTGGACGCCATGTCGAGGTAGACCTTGCCCCGGGAGGCGTCGCTGCCCGCCATGTCCAGCTTGATGTCCTCCATGCTGCGCTTGAGGCCGTACAGGCTGTCGCCGGGCAGGGCGTTGGTGCTCGCCGCGGCGACACCGCCCAGGGCGCCCGCGGCGACCCCCATCGTCAGCCCGCCGACCGCGAGCCGGCGGGACAGCCGGGAGCGCGGGGCGAACCGGCGCAGGGCGGCGGCCGGTGCGAGCCGGCCGCTCTCACCGCGCTGCTCGGGCACGCGGGTGGCGGGGCGGAAGCTGCCGTCGGCGATCGCCTGCTCCATGGCGGCGATCAGCTGGGCGCGCTGCACCGTCTTGCGCGCGGGGTCCATCGCGGGGCGCGGGCGCCGGCCGATGGCACCGGCGAGGGCGACCATCGCACCCTGCTCGGGGTCGGCGTGGCGGTCGGCGGCGTGCGTGCCGTGCGTCTCGCCGGCGCTGTGCGCACCGCTGGACGCGCCCCCGGGCGTACCGCCGCCGCGGCTGTCCGCTGCGCCGTCCGTGCCGGCACCGGCGCCGTGTCCGCCGGTGCTGTCCTCGCGGCCGCCGTCGAGCCCGGCGTCCTCGACCGCCTGGGCGAAGGCGTTCGCCCGACGGTGTGCCGTTGCCTGTCCGATCACGGGCGGCACCTCCTCTCGTCTCCACACTCGACTCCACCCGCCGTCCGGAAGGTTGCCCTCTCCGAAGCCGTCCACCCGATCGGGTGAAAAGCGGTGAGCGGCGTGCGGCGCGGAAGTGTCTGCATGTGTTGCAACGAGTGCCGGTCCGGTTGGGTTACGCAGGTCTGATGATCGGGCAGCGTACGCCCTGGGCGCCACTCATCGGGCGTCTTCGGGCAGCAGCCGGGCCAGGGTGCGCACCGCGCGGTACTGGAGCGTCTTGATGGCGCCCTCGTTCTTGCCCATCACCCGGGCGGTTTCGGCCACCGACAGGCCCTGGAGGAAGCGCAGGGTGATGCACTCCTGCTGCTGCGGGTTGAGCTTGCGGACGGCGGTGAGCAGCGCTTCGTTGGAGAGCTGTTCGAGCACCGATTCCTCGGGGCTGCGGGCCACTTCGTTGGCGTCCAGCATTTCACCGGTGGTCACTTCGAGCCGGAACCTGCTCGACTTGAAGTGGTCGGCGACCAGGTTGCGGGCGATCGTGACCAGCCAGGCGCCGAAGTCGCGGCCCTGCCAGGTGAAGGTGCCGATACGGCGCAGGGCGCGCAGAAACGTCTCGCTGGTGAGGTCCTCGGCCGTCGCCTTGGAGCCCACCCGGTAGTAGATGTACCGGTAGACGGTGTCGCTGTAGTGGTCGTAGAGCCGGCCGAAGGCTTCGGTCTCGCCGCTCTGCGCGGCTTCGACCAGGTCCATCATGCGGCCGCTGTCGGTGTCCGACGCGGGCCGTCGGGCCGGGGCGGCCTTGTCGGCGGCCTGGCCGCGCTGCGGGCTGCTGTTGCGGGTGCGTCTGCCTGCGGCGGTGCTGATTTCGGCCAGGGCGTAGGCGGGGCCGGGGACGGTGGGACCGGACGTGGCGAGGGCGGGCGCGGCGTACGCGGGGACACGCGGCAACTGGTCGGTGACCAGAGCGCGCAGCGCAGCCAGGCCGGAGGTGACAACCCCGTCGTGTGGGTACACGGGACTCCCAGAGGCAGAACTTCCATCACGTGCAGTACGGGACCGTTCACCCGTCGTGGCGACGTGCGGGTACCGGAATGCGTCTGAGGAGAATAACGCTTCGTACAGGCGGCGCTACACCGAGTTGTGGAAATCGCCGTTTCCGGCACTTCCTGTGCGGAATCGTGATCGACCAATTATCGAACGGGGCGCCCGAGTTGACCACTTCGAGTCGTGAAGCGCTCGTGTGAAGCGCGTGTTGTGCTCGTGTCGAAGTCGCGGATGCGAGCCGCTCGTCCGGCCGAACGAGCCGTGCGCGCCGTGCGGGGCGCGTGTTCCGGTGCACCGGCGCGAGCCGTCCGCGCGGGCGGGCGCGGGCGCGCGGAATCGTACGGAGCGCGCCGCACGCGCTTCCGTACAGCGCCGCGCGCCTCTCCGCCGTGTCGGGGTGTTGGGCTCGCCCGGGCGGCTAGCGGTAGCGCCTGCGGGCGGCCAGGGCCGCCAGGACGCCGCCGGCCACCGCACCCATGCCCGCGGCCGCGGGAATCCCGATCTTCGCGGCCTTCCGCCCGGTGCGGTAGTCGCGCAGCCGCCAGCCCTCGGCCCGCGCGTGCTTGCGCAGCCCGCTGTCGGGGTTGATCGCGTAGGGATGGCCGACCAGCGAGAGCATCGGGATGTCGTTGGTGGAGTCGCTGTAGGCCGCGCACCGCGACAGGTCGAGGTCCTCGGCCGTCGCCAGCGCCCGTACCGCCTCGGCCTTGGCCGGGCCGTGCAGCGGCTCGCCGACCAGCCGGCCGGTGTAGACGCCGTCGACCGACTCCGCGACGGTGCCCAGCGCCCCGGTCAGCCCGAGCCGGCGGGCGATGATCGCGGCGGTCTCCACCGGCGCGGCCGTCACCAGCCACACCCGCTGCCCGGCGTCGAGGTGGGCCTGGGCGAGGGCGCGGGTACCGGGCCAGATCTTCCCGGCCATGTACTCGTCGTAGATCTCCTCGCCGATGGCCGTCAGTTCCGCCACCCGGTGCCCCTTGACGATGGACAGCGCGCTGTCGCGGGCGTCCTGCATGTGCTCGGGGTCCTCGGCGCCGGCCAGCCGGAAGTACGCCTGCTGCCAGGCGAACCGCAGCAGGTCGCGCTTGTCGAAGAACTTCCGCTTGTACAGGCCGCGGCCGAAGTGGAAGAGCGCGGCGCCCTGCATCACGGTGTTGTCGAGGTCGAAGAAGGCGGCGGCCCGCGGGTCGCCCGCCACCGGGAACTGCTGCTCCGCCGGTTCGGCGGCCGCGTCGCCGGCCTGCGTCCGGTGGTCGAGCGCGGCCTCCGCGGCGGCCTCTCCTGCCAGCACGCTCCGCTCGGTGGCGGACTGCCTACGGGGGGTGAGCCATTTGAGAGCGGCCATGCCGCGAGCATAACGAGGTCCGGGGGCGGGCCCGCTGCGGCCGGGATGCGGGCGCGTGAACGGAGCGGGACACAATGGCGGGCATGACGACGACCCCGAAGACGGTGACCCTGATCGGCCGGCCCGGCTGCCACCTCTGCGACGACGCCCGCGCCGTGATCGCGAAGGTCGCGGCCGAGACCGGCGCGGTCGTGACCGAGCAGGACATCACCCAGGACGCCGCGTTGCACGACCGCTACTGGGAGCAGATCCCGGTGGTGCTCGTCGACGGCGAGCAGCACACGTTCTGGCGGGTCGACGAGCGGCGGCTGCGGGCGGCACTCGCCTGACCTGATCGGAATGTGACCGCCGCCCGACCTCGGCGCCCCACCTTGGCGCCTGACCGTCGCCGGCCCGTCCGGCGGTGCCCACGGCCCGGCGGCGGTGGGTGCTTTTGGGCGGATTGCCTGCGTAGCCGCGTGTTCGACTACCATCGGGGGCGTTTTGTACACCCGGGGGCGATGCGTGAGGAGCGTGGGCGCGTGCTTCCGGGCCGGAGCCAGGGTTCGTACGGCTATGCCGTCGTGGACGTGGAGGCGACGGGCTCGTCCTCGCACCGGCACCGGGTGGTCGAGCTCGCGGTGCTGCTGCTGGACCGGGACCTGGTGCCGCAGGGCGAGTTCACCACGCTGATCGACCCGCAGGGCCCGGTCGGCCCCACGCACATCCACGGCATCGAGGCGGAACACCTGGCCGGAGCCCCGCGGTTCGCCGCGATCGCGGCGCGGCTGCTGGCGCTGCTGCGCGGCCGGGTGCTGGTCGGCCACAACGTCGGCTGCGACCGGGCCTTCCTGGCCGCGGAGTACGCCCGGCTGGGACTGCGGCTGCCCGCGGCGCCCGAGGTGTGCACCATGCGGACCGCGGCGGCGCTGGGCCCGTCGGCGCCGTACGGACTGTCGCTGCGCGCTTGCGCGGCGCGCATCGGCGTCACCGACTGGAGCCCGCACACCGCGCTCGGTGACGTCCGCGCCACCGCCGCGCTGTTCGCCCACCACGCCCCGCAACTGCCGGGCCTGTCCGACCTGCTGGCGGCCGCGGCCGGGCTGCCCTGGCCGGAGCCGTCCGGCCTGCTCGCGGCGGCGGACGGCCTGTGGCTGCGGCGCGGCAACGATTCGGCCCGCCGAACAGTGCCGCATGCCCGCCACGGGCACGCGTGATGCCCATCACTTCCGCCGGGCAAATCGGACACCATCTTTGTGCACGCGTTCACAAAGACATAGCCTGGCGTCCACGGGGCGTCCCCAAAGACCGCGGTCGCCCTCAGCCCAGCTCTACCCGCAGGAGCACCGTGGCAACTGGCCGAACACACCGACCGGCGACCCGCGGCCGAGGAATTCCCGAGGCCACCGTCGCCAGGCTTCCGCTGTATCTGCGGGCACTGACAGCACTCTCGGAGCGCTCGGTGCCCACCGTCTCCTCGGAAGAACTCGCCGCCGCCGCCGGAGTCAACTCCGCGAAGCTGCGCAAGGACTTCTCCTACCTGGGCTCCTACGGGACCCGGGGAGTCGGATACGACGTGGAGTACCTCGTCTACCAGATCAGCCGTGAACTCGGCCTCACCCAGGACTGGCCCGTGGTCATCGTCGGTATCGGCAACCTGGGCGCCGCACTCGCCAACTACGGCGGGTTCGCCTCCCGCGGCTTCCGCGTCGCCGCGCTGCTGGACGCCGACGCGGCCCTGGCCGGCCGGCTGGTCGCGGGCCTGCCGGTGCGGCACATCGACGAGCTCGAGACGATCGTCGCGGACAACCAGGTGTCCATCGGCGTGATCGCCACCCCGGCCGGCGCCGCCCAGGAGGTCACCGACCGCCTCGTCACGGCCGGTGTGACCTCCATCCTCAACTTCGCGCCCACGGTGCTGTCGGTGCCCGACGGCGTCGACGTGCGCAAGGTCGACCTCTCCATCGAGCTGCAGATCCTCGCCTTCCACGAGCAGCGCAAGGCCGGTGAGGAACGCCAGGACCCGGACGGCGACGTACCCGCCGTGATGCCGGCATGAACGAGCGCAGCGCCATGCGGCGAGGTGGGTCCGGCGCCGTCCGGTCCGCGGGCGACGGGGAGTGTTCATGAGTCTTCTGGTCGTCGGGCTGAGCCACCGCACCGCCCCCGTCAGCGTGCTGGAGCGCGCCGCCCTGCCCGAGGGCGCGCGGCCCAAGCTGCTCCAGGACACCGTCGCCTGCGAACCGGCCGCCGAGGCCGTGGTGCTGGCCACCTGCAACCGGATAGAGCTGTACGCCGACGTCGACAAGTTCCACGCCGGGGTCGCCGAACTGTCCACGCTGCTCGCCCAGCACAGCTCGGCCGGCCTGGACGAGCTGACCCCGCACCTCTACGTGCACTACGAGGACCGCGCCGTCCACCACCTGCTGTCGGTGGCCTGCGGGCTGGACTCCATGGTGGTCGGCGAGGGCCAGATCCTCGGCCAGATCAAGGACGCCCTGGCCCTCGGCCAGCAGCAGCACACCGCCGGCCGCCTGCTCAACGACCTGTTCCAGCAGGCGCTGCGGGTCGGCAAGCGCGCCCACTCCGAGACCGGCATCGACCGAGCCGGGCAGTCCCTGGTCACCTTCGGGCTGTCCCAACTCGCCCCGGCCACCGGCCCGCTCGCCGGCCGCCGCGCCCTGGTGGTCGGCGCCGGCTCGATGTCCTCGCTGGCCGCGGCGACCCTCGCCCGCGCCGGGGTGCGCGAACTGGCCGTCGCCAACCGCACCGTCGAGCGCGCCCAGCGGCTGGCCGCCATGCTCGGCGAGCAGCACCCCGGGCTGAGCGCCCGCGCCCTGACCATCGACGAGGTGTCCGGCACGGTCGCCGACGCCGACCTCGTCGTGTCCTGCACCGGCGCCACCGGCCTGGTGCTGACCGCCGACGACCTGCGCGGCGCCGTACGCCGCCGCACCGCGGACGGGCCGCTGGCCGTACTGGACCTGGCGATGCCGCGGGACGTGGACGCGGCCGCCCACCACATCGACGGGCTGCACTTCGCCGACATCGAGTCGCTCGCCGCGGCCTCCGCCGACGCGCCCATGGCCGCCGACGTCGACCAGGTCCGGGCGATCGTCTCCGAGGAGGTCGCCGCCTTCGGCGCGGCCCAGCGGGCGGCCCGGATCACCCCGACCGTGGTCGCGCTGCGCGCGATGGCCGCCGATGTCGTGGCGGGTGAACTCGCCCGCCTCGACGGTAGGCTGCCCGGCCTGGACGACAAGCAGCGCGCCGAGATCACCCAGACCGTCCGCCGCGTGGTGGACAAGCTCCTGCACGCGCCGACCGTGCGGGTCAAGCAGCTGGCCGGCGAGCCCGGCGGCGCCGGGTACGCCGACGCGCTGCGCGAACTCTTCGACCTCGACCCGCAGGCGGTCGCCGCCGTCAGCCGGGCCGACACCCGGCCGCCGACCCGGGTGGCACCGAACCGAATCGAGGCGGGCAATGAGTAACCCTGCGGGGCCGGAGCCGGAAACGGTGCGGCCGCCGGCCGCGGCCCCCGGAACGACCGGCGCGGACCAGCCGCCGTCGCCGACGGACCAGCCGTCGGACCAGCTCTCGGACCAGCCGGCGGACCCGGCCGCACGCGCCGCGCGGCGCGGCTCCACCGACAGCGCGGCGCCACTGCGGTTGGGCACCCGCCGCAGCAAACTCGCGATGGCGCAGTCCGGCATGATCGCCGACCAGGTCCGGCAGCTGACCGGCCGGGCCGTCGAACTCGTCGAGATCACCACCTACGGCGACGTCTCCAAGGAGGAGCTCGCCCGCATCGGCGGCACCGGGGTCTTCGTCTCCGCGCTGCGCGACGCGCTGCTCGCCGGTGACATCGACTTCGCCGTGCACAGCCTCAAGGACCTGCCCACCACGGCGCCCGACGCCCTGGTACTCGCCGCGATCCCGGTCCGCGAGGACCCGCGCGACGCGCTGGTGGCCCGCGACGGGCTCACTTTCGCCGAACTGCCGCCCGGCGCCAGGGTCGGCACCGGCTCGCCGCGCCGGATGGCCCAGCTCAACGCGTGGGCACGGTCACACGGACTGGAGATCGAGACGGTCCCGATCCGTGGCAATGTTGACACCCGAATCGGGTACGTTACTTCAGGCGAACTCGACGCGGTCGTCCTGGCCGCCGCCGGGCTGAACCGTATCGGCAGACTCGCCGAGGCGAGCGAGCTCATCGACACCGGCGTCAGCCTGCCCGCTCCCGGGCAGGGCGCGCTCGCCGTCGAATGCGCCGCCTCCAACCAGGAGTTGGCCGCACAGCTCGCCGAACTCGACGACCCGTTCACCCGGGCTGCCGTGACCGCCGAGCGATCCCTGCTCGCCGCCCTTGAGGCCGGTTGCTCCGCCCCTGTGGGCGCGCTGGCCGACCTCGTGGCCGACGGGCAGTTTACCGAGCTGCGCCTGCGCGGCGTCGTCGGCACCACCGACGGCACCACGCTGGTGCAGATGTCCACCACCGGTCCCGTACCGGCGTCGGACGACGAGGCGCGGGCCGTTGGCCGCGAACTCGCCGTGGCGATGCTCGCCAAGGGCGCGGCCGGTCTTATGGGGGAGCGCACATCTTGAACCCCGCCGCCGTCGTTACAACCAACCCGGCCGGCACCGCCGCCGGTCCGGCCGCCCCAGCCGCCGGGCACGTGACCTTCCTCGGCGCCGGGCCCGGTGACCCGGGCCTGCTGACCCTGCGCGCCGTCGAGGCCCTGGGCCTCGCCGACGTGCTGATCGGTCCCGGCGACGTGCTCGACGTCGTCCGCGGCCACGCCCGCGCCGACGTGGGCACGGCCGAACCCTCCCCCGGAGCTTCGCCCGGGAGGGACCCCCAGGACGGCGAGGTGTTGGACGCCGCCGCTGCTGCGACACAGCTTGTCATGTCGTCCGCGCGCACCGGTAAGCGGGTGGTCCGCGCGATCGCCGGCGACCCCGGACTGGACGCCTCCGCGGCCGAGGAGATGCTCGCCTGCGCCCACGCGGGCATCCCGTTCGAGGTCGTCCCCGGCGTCGCCGCCGCGCTCGGCGTGCCCGCGTACGCCGGTGTGCCGCTCAGCGGCGACGTCCGGTTCGTGGACGCGGCCACCGCCTCCGACCAGTGCTGGGGCGAGGTCGGCGCCAGCTCCGCGACGCTGGTGGTCTCCACCACCCTCCAGACAGTCGCCTCGGCCGCCGCCGAACTCGTCGCCGCCGGGCGCAAGCCCGACACCGCGCTGACCGTCACCGTGGCCGGCACCACCACCCGTCAGCGCACCTGGAGCGCGACCCTGGCGACCATCGCGGCCGAGCTGAAGGCGACCAAGGCGCTGCCGACGCCGGAGGGCCCGATCGCCGCGATAGCCGTCGTCGGCGAGCCCACCGCGCACAGGCGGCAGCTGTCCTGGTTCGAGACCAAGCCGCTCTTCGGCTGGCGGGTGCTGGTGCCGCGCACCAAGGAGCAGGCCGCGTCCCTGTCGGACCAGCTGCGCTCTTACGGCGCGGTGCCCCACGAGGTGCCGACCATCGCGGTCGAACCCCCGCGCACCCCGCAGCAGATGGAGCGCGCGGTCAAGGGCCTGGTCACCGGCCGCTACGAGTGGATCGCGTTCACCTCGGTCAACGCGGTCAAGGCGGTCCGCGAGAAGTTCGAGGAGTACGGCCTCGACGCCCGGGCGTTCGCCGGGATAAAGGTCGCCGCCGTCGGCGAGCAGACCGCGCAGGCGCTGGTCGAGTTCGGCGTCAAGCCGGACCTGGTGCCCAGCGGCGAGCAGTCCGCCGCCGGGCTGCTGGAGGACTGGCCGCCCTACGACCCGGTCTTCGACCCGATCGACCGGGTGTTCCTGCCGCGCGCCGACATCGCCACCGAGACGCTCGTGGCCGGTCTGGTCGAACTCGGCTGGGAGGTCGACGACGTGACCGCCTACCGGACGGTGCGCGCCTCGCCGCCGCCGGCCGAGACCCGCGAGGCGATCAAGGGCGGCGGGTTCGACGCGGTGCTCTTCACGTCGTCCTCGACGGTGCGCAACCTCGTCGGGATCGCCGGGAAGCCGCACAACGTGACGGTCATCGCGTGCATCGGGCCCGCGACGGCGAAGACGGCGGAGGAGCACGGGCTGCGGGTGGACGTGATGGCCCCCGAGCCGTCCGTGCACGCGCTGGCGCAGGCGCTGGCGGAGTTCGGGCGGGCGCGGCGTACGGCGGCGGAGGCGGCGGGCGACCCCGTCACGCGGCCCAGCGAGCGCCGTCCCGGGGCGCGCCGCCGCTCCCGGGTGTAGCCGGCGCGGAAGTGCCGGGGGCGGGTGGTCCTGTCGGTTCGGGGGCCGCCTGCCGAGGGGTCCGGGGCGTGGCGCCGGGGGTGCCCGGGGGCGCCTGAGGGTACCTGGGGCACCGACTGATCGTCGGCAACTGCACCCTGTGCGCGGGCGTACCGTGGAAAACGGCCCTGTTGTCCACAGAAAGGCGGCGCAGCCGATGAGCAGCCGGTACGGCGAGTTCCCCGGAGCGCGGCCGAGGCGCCTGCGCACCTCACCCGCGATGCGCCGCCTGGTCGCCGAGACCCGCCTGGACCCGGCGGAGCTGATCCTCCCGATGTTCGTCCGCGAGGGCATCAGCGCCCCCGTCGACGTCGCCTCGATGCCCGGTGTGGTGCAGCACACCCGCGACACCCTCCGCAAGGCCGCCGTGGAGGCGGCCGCGGCCGGCGTGGGCGGCCTGATGCTCTTCGGCGTCCCGGAGACCAAGGACGCGGTGGGCAGCGCCGGCACCGACCCCGACGGCATCCTCCAGCAGGCGATCCGCGACGTCGTCTCCGAGGTCGGCGACGACGTCATCGTGATGTCCGACCTGTGCCTGGACGAGTTCACCGACCACGGCCACTGCGGTGTGCTGGACGACCAGGGCCGGGTCGACAACGACGCGACGCTGGAGCGCTACGCGGAGATGGCCCAGGTACAGGCCGACGCCGGTGTCCATGTGGTCGGCCCGTCCGGGATGATGGACGGCCAGGTCGGTGTGGTGCGCGACGCACTGGACGAGATCGGCCGCCAGGACGTGGCGATCCTCGCCTACACCGTGAAGTACGCCTCCGCCTTCTTCGGCCCCTTCCGGGAGGCCGTCGGCTCCTCGCTCAAGGGCGACCGCAAGACCTACCAGCAGGACCCGGCGAACCTGCGCGAGTCGATGCGCGAGCTGGCGCTCGACCTCGCGGAGGGCGCGGACATGGTGATGGTCAAGCCCGGCTTGCCGTATCTTGACGTGCTGAGGAAGGTCGCGGACACCGTCGACGTGCCGGTCGCGGCGTACCAGGTCTCCGGGGAGTACGCGATGGTCGAGGCCGCCGCCGAGAAGGGCTGGATCGACCGGGACCGTACGATCATGGAGACGCTGACGTCGATCCGGCGGGCGGGCGCGAACATGATCCTGACCTACTGGGCCACGGAAGTCGCCCAGCGGCTCTGACGGCCGCCGGGCGGGTGCTTGTTGAGGAAGGGGAGGGGGTCCGATGAGTCGGGGCATACCCTCGTGGGCCACGGTCAGTGGCCTGACGGCCGGGGCGATGGCCGTGGTGTCGGTGCTGGCGATCCAGGCCAGCGGATCGGCCCCGGGCGGCAAGCCGGCCACGGCGGCGCCCGCGCCGCACCCCTCGGCGAGCAAGCAGTCCCCGCAGACCCCGCCGCCGGTGCCCGCGCACTCCGACACCGGTAAGCGGATCGTCTACTCGATCTCCCAGCACCGCGTGTGGGTGGTCCCGCGCTCCGGGCCCACCTCCACCTTCCTGGTGCAGCCCGGCACCGTGCCCGCCCAGGTCGGCACCCACTACGTGACCGGGCGCAACGCCACCGGCACCGGCTCCGACGGCGTCCACGTCGAACACGTCGTCTTCTTCGAGTACACCGCCGAGACCTGGGTGGCCTTCTCCGCCCCGATCGACGACAAGGTCACCGCCCCCTCCTCCGCACTGCGTACCGGCGCCATCCGCGTCCACCGCGCCGACGAGACCAAGATCTGGAACAACACCGTCATCGGCTCCACGGTCGTGGTCCTGAAGTAGCACCGGCCGCCCGGAGCGGAGCATCACAAGCGGGGCCGTCCACCGGGACGGCCCCGCTTGTGCCGCTGGTGGGAGCGGCGGGAGGGGTCAGAGGCGCTCGGGGCTGCGGATGCCGAGGAGTTCCAGGCCCTTGCTGAGGGTCCGGCCGGTCAGCTCGCACAGCAGCAGGCGGTTCTCCACCTGGGCCGGGCCGCCGTCGGCGGTCAGCACCGGGCACTGCTCGTAGAACGTGGTGAACAGCGAGGCGAGCTGGAAGAGATACGAGGCGAGCCGGTGCGGTTCGTAGCTCTCGGCGACCTCCGCCAGAGCGTCCCCGAAGGCGTCCAGGTGCAGCCCCAGCGCCCGCTCGGCCGGCTCCAGGGCCAGCTCGGGGTGGGCGACGGGGCGCTGGCCGGCCACCGCCTTCCGGAAGATCGACCGGGTCCGGGCGTAGGCGTACTGGAGGTAGACGCTGGTGTCGCCGTTGAGCGAGACCATCCGGTCCAGGTCGAAGATGTAGTCCCGGCCCAGCGACGTGGACAGGTCGGCGTACTTCACCGCGCCGATGCCCACCTGCCGGCCGTTGTCCACGATCTCCTGCTCGGACAGGCCGATCTTCTCGCCCTTCTCCCGCACCACCGCGGTGGCCCGCTGGACCGCCTCGTCGAGCAGGTCCTCCAGCTTGACGCTGGCACCGGCCCGGGTCTTGAACGGCTTGCCGTCGGCGCCGAGCACGGTGCCGAACGGCAGGTGGCGCGCCACCACGCCGTCGGTGAGCCAGCCGGCCCGCCGCGCGGTCTCGAAGACCATCCGGAAGTGCAGCGACTGCCGGACGTCCACCACGTAGAGCAGGGTGTCGGCGTGCAGGTCGCCGGTGCGGTTCCGGATCGCGGACAGGTCCGTCGCCGCATACCCGAAGCCGCCGTCGGACTTGCGGACGATCAGCGGTACCAGCTCGCCGTCCTTGCCCTTGATGTCGTCGAAGAAGACGCACAGCGCGCCCTCCGAGCGCACCGCCACCCCGGACTTCTCCAGCAGCTCGCACGTCTCGACCAGCATGTCGTTGTACCCCGACTCGCCGACGATGTCCTCGTCGGCGATCGCGATGTCCAGCTTGTCGTAGACGGAGAAGAAGTAGATCTTCGACTCGTCGACGAAGCGCTGCCAGGTCGCCAGGGTCTCGGGGTCGCCGGCCTGGAGGTCGACCACCCGGCGCCGCGCCCGCTCCTTGAACGCCTCGTCGGTGTCGAAGAGCGCCCGGGACTCCTTGTAGAGCCGGTCGAGCCGGGACATGGACGCCTCACCGGCGTCCGTGCCGGCCGCCTCGGTGTGGTCCAGCGCGTGCGGGTGCTCCAGCAGGTACTGGATCATCATGCCGAACTGGGTGCCCCAGTCGCCGATGTGGTGCCGCCGCACCACCTTCTCGCCCTCGAACTCCAGGATCTTCGCGATCGCGTCGCCGATCACCGAGGACCGCAGATGGCCGACGTGCATCTCCTTCGCCACGTTCGGCTGCGCGTAGTCGATGACGGTGGTGCCCGGGGCGGCCTTGCCGGGCACGCCGAGCCGCTCGTCGGCCGCGCGCAGGGCGAGGTTGGCGGTGATCGCCGCGTCCGGCACCGTGATGTTCAGGAAGCCGGGGCCGGAGACCTCGACCTCGCCGACCACCTCGTCCGCGGGCAGCGCGGCGACCACGGCCGCGGCCAGCTCCCGCGGATTGGCCTTCGCCCGCTTGGCCAGGCCCAGCACCCCGTTCGCCTGGAAGTCCGCCCGGTCGCTTCGTCGCAGCAGCGGGTCGGCGTCGACGGCCGACGGCACCGCGGCCGCGAGGGCTGCGGAGACGCGCTGCTGGAGCGAGGCGGAGAGGGAAGCGACCGAGGCCATGGAGGTGCCGTTCCGTGTGTCGGGAGATCGGACGTGCCACGCGACCGTGGCGACATCATTGTCCCACGGGCCCCGCGACCCCCTCACCGGGTTATCCACAGGCGGAAGCGGCCGCGCCGGGTTGTCCACAGGCGGATTATTCGCTGGCCGCCGCACGCGCCGGGTCTGGGAGAATGAAGGTGCCGGGCAGGTCCCGGCCCGCCGGTCCCGCGGACGCTTCGCGGCCGGCGGCGAGCACCGTCGAAGGCCCCCAGGAAGAAGAGGACCGTGGCAGCAAGCACCGAGGCCGACTGGGTCTCCCGTTTCGCGGACGACGTCATCGCCGAGTCGGAGCGCCGCGCCCCCGGGAAACCCGTTGTCGTCGCGTCCGGGCTCAGCCCCTCCGGCCCGATCCACCTGGGAAACCTCCGCGAGGTCATGACCCCGCACCTGGTGGCCGACGAGATCCGGCGCCGCGGCATCGAGGTGCGCCACCTCATCTCCTGGGACGACTACGACCGGTACCGCAAGGTGCCCAAGGGCATCCCCGGCGTCGACGACTCGTGGGCCGAGCACATCGGCAAGCCGCTGACCTCGGTGCCCGCCCCGGTCGGCTCCCCGTTCCCGAACTGGGCGGAGCACTTCAAGTCCGCCATGGTCGACGCCCTGGGCGCCCTCGGCGTGGAGTTCGACGGCATCAGCCAGACCGCGCAGTACACCGCGGGTGCCTACCGTGACCAGGTGCTGCACGCCATGCGGCACCGCGCCGACATCGACGCGATCCTCGCGCAGTACCGCACGAAGAAGGCCGCCCCCGCCGCCAAGCAGGGCCAGAAGCCGGTCGACGAGGCGGAGCTCGCCGCCGCCGAGGGCTCGGGCGCCGCGGCGGAGGACGACGGCAGCGGCGCCGGCGCGGAGTACTACCCGTACAAGCCGTACTGCGCGCGCTGCGGCAAGGACCTCACCACCGTCACCAGCTATGACGACGAGAGCACCGAGCTCAGCTACACCTGCGCCTGCGGCCACTCCGAGACGGTCCGGCTCAGCGAGTTCAACCGCGGCAAGCTGGTCTGGAAGGTCGACTGGCCGATGCGCTGGGCGTACGAAGGCGTGGTCTTCGAGCCCTCCGGCGTCGACCACTCCTCGCCCGGGTCGTCCTTCCAGGTCGGCGGGCAGATCGTCGGACCGATCTTCGGCGGCAAGCAGCCGATCGGGCCGATGTACGCGTTCGTCGGCATCTCCGGCATGGCCAAGATGTCCTCGTCCAAGGGCGGCGTGCCCACCCCCGGCGACGCCCTGCGGATCATGGAGCCGCAGATCCTGCGCTGGCTGTACGCCCGCCGCCGGCCCAACCAGTCCTTCAAGATCGCCTTCGACCAGGAGATCCAGCGGCTGTACGACGAGTGGGACGCGCTCTCCCGCAAGGTCGCCGACGGCACCGTGCTCCCCGCCGACGCGGCGGCGTACGCCCGGGCGGTCGGCACCGCCCGCGGTGAACTCCCGCGCACCGTCCACCCGCTGCCGTACCGCACCCTCGCCTCGGTCGCCGACGTGACCGCGGGCGCCGAGGAGCAGACGCTGCGCATCCTCTCCGAGCTGGACCCGGAGCACCCGCTCACCTCGCTCGCCGAGGTGCGGCCGCGGCTGGACCGCGCCGAGGACTGGATCGCGACGTACGTCCCGGCCGAGCAGCGCACCGTGGTGCGCGACCAGCCCGACACCGACCGCCTCGCCGCGCTCGACGACGCCGACCGCGGCTCCCTGAAGCTGCTGCTGGACGGCCTGGACAGCCACTGGTCGCTGGACGGCCTGACCACCCTGGTCTACGCGGTCCCGAAGATCCGGGCCGGCCTGACGCCCGACGCGAAGCCGACGCCCGAACTCAAGGCGGCCCAGCGGTCGTTCTTCGTGCTGCTGTACGAACTGCTGGTCGGCCGGGACACCGGTCCGCGGCTGCCGACCCTGCTGCTGGCCGTGGGCCAGGACCGGGTGCGGTCGCTGCTGGGCGGCGGTTCCTGACTGTCTGCTGACGGCCGGCTCCCGGCCGCAGGAGCGGGGCGCCGTGCGGCAGTGCGGCGCCCCGCCGGATCGGCATCAGGGGCGGGGCGGGCCGGATCGGCGCCCGATCAGGGGATGTACTCGGCCTCTGCCTCGGAGGTGTAGCGGTAGCGCAACTCGCGGTGGGCGGCGACCAGTTCGCGCTGCTCGGGTGCGTTGCCGCCGTACGCCTCCTCCAGCAGCCGGGCGAGCTGGCGGGTGTTGGGGAAGCTGCCCTGCTCCCGTACGTACTGGCGGTAGGCGGCGAAGTAGGCGTCGGCGACCGGCACGTCGTCGGGCAGGCGCAGGGTGCCGGACGGGTAGGTGGCGAGGTCGGACTCCGGTTCCGGTGCGGGGGCCGCCTCGGCCGCCGGCTCGGGAGTGGGAGCGGCAGCGGGCGCCTCGGTGCGCTGGCCGGGCAGCGCGATGCCGCCTTCGCCCTGGACCGGGGTGCCGTTCGCACCGTTGAGTGCCTCGGGCGGCACCTCGCCCTCGGTGCCCACGGTGCCCAGCGGTCGGGTGCGGTTGGGCCCGGCGGGCACCATCACCTGCGGTTGCTGCGGTTGCTGCGGCTCGGCGCCCGGCACCGGAGCCTGGCCCTGCTGAGCCGCGAATCCCTGCTGAGCCGCGAATCCCTGTTGGGCCTCGTCGTACTCCGGCCCGCCGTACGGCCCGGGGTAGGGGTGGCCCGGGAACTCCGCCTGGGCGGCGGCCCGCTGCGCGGCGAACCACGGACTGTGGTGGGGCGCGCCCTGCCAATCGCCCTGCTGGTACCCCTGCTGCTCCAGCAGCTGGCGCTCGTACAACTGCCGTTCGTACTCCTGCGCCTGGGCCAGTGCCAGGTCGAAGTCGTCGTCGAGGTCGCTCACCGGGCCGTTCGGCACCGGTCCGGCGGACCCGTTCTGGCCGCCCGGCCCGCCCGGGCCGGCCTGGCCCGCGGCCGCAGCCCTGCCCGCGGTACCCGCCCGCTCGTCGGCGGCCTGCCCGCCGTCCGCCGCGTCACCCGTGGCGAGCGCGTCCGCCCCACCGCTCCCGGCCGTCAACTGCTTGGCCGCGGGCAGCAGTTCGATGCCCGCCGCCTCCAGCCCCGCGTCGGCCGTCTCGGACAGCGGCACCCCGTAGCGGGCCAGCCGCAGCGGCATGATCGCCTCGACCGGGGCGCGGCGCCGCCACGCGATGCCGTACCGCGCCCGCAGCCGGGCCCGGTAGACCAGCCGGTCCTGCTCGCGCCGGATGACCTCCTCGTAACTGCGCAGCTCCCACAGCTTCATCCGCCGCCACAGCCGGAAGGTCGGCAGCGGGGCAAGCAGCCAGCGGGTGATGCGCACGCCCTCCATGTGCTTGTCGGCGGTGATGTCGGCGATCCGGCCGATCGCGTGCCGGGCGGCCTCGACCGACACCACGAACAGCACCGGGATGATCGCGTGCATGCCGACGCCGAGCGCGTCCGGCCAGGCCGCGGCGCCGTTGAAGGCGATGGTGGCGGCGGTGAGCAGCCACGCGGTCTGCCGCAGCAGCGGGAAGGGGATGCGCAGCCAGGTCAGCAGCAGGTCGAGCGAGAGCAGGACGACGATCCCGGCGTCCACACCGATCGGGAAGACGTTGGCGAACCAGCCGAAGCCCTTGTGCAGGGCGAGCGTGCGCACGGCGGCGTACGAACCGGCGAAACCGATCCCGGCGATCACCACGGCACCGGAGATGACGATGCCGACCAATATCCGGTGTGTCCGGGTCAAACGTATCGCGGCCACCCGCGGCCCCTCCTGCTGCTCGGCACCTCTTCCCCTGAACTGGCCGCCCCAGACTGCCACATACGGGTGGCGTCGTGAGGATCGGTTGACGCCCGGGCCCGCTCGCGGTCGGACAAACGTACGGATACGGGGCCGGGTGAGGCCGAGTTGTTACGCGGAGCCCGGTGGTGGCGGTGCTACGCGTTGGCGGCCGCGACCGCGGCGACGACGTCCTTCGCGGCGCGCTTCGCGTCGCTGTCCACGGACTTCGCGCTCGGGTTCTTCTTGCCCTCCAGGCCGGCGCCGTCGTACTCGACGAGCACCACGACGTTGCCGGTGCGGACCACCACGGAGTCGTTCTGCGACTTGACCTTCGACACGATCGTCCAGCCGCTGATCGACCGGGCCTCGTCGCCGAGCCCGGTGATGCCGGTGGCGGTGGTGCCCGCGTCCTTCTCCGCCGAGGCGACCTGGTCGGTGAACTGCTTGTGCGCCTGGAGGTCGGCGGCGCCGAGGTCGGCCGAGGAGTCGTAGCGCTCCAGGCTGACCGACAGCCAGCGGTACTGGTAGCCGTCCTTGCCGTTGCCGGTCCAGGAGCAGCCGCTGCGGGTGTTGCTGGCGCCGGCGGTGTCCGTCGCGGTGCCGCCGCTGTGCTTGGCCTTCGGGACCAGGTCGCTGATGGTGGCCTTGGTGATCGTCTTGCAGGACGACGGCAGCGTCTGGAACCGGGCGGCGGCGAGCGGGGCGGTGGTGGTGGCGCTCGGCGCGGCCGAACCGCCCTTGCCGCTGCCGTCGTCCGCGGACGAGCCCGAGGCGGACGCGGTGGAGGAGCCGGACGAGCCGGACGAGCCGCCGGAGCAGCCGGCCACCAGCAGGGCGGGCACGGCCGCGCAGGCGAGCAGCACGGTCAGGCGGCGCTTGGAGGGGCGTCGACGTCGTTCCATGGTCTCGGGTCCTTCGGCAGCGGGGTGGTCGGGCCGGTTCGGCCCACCACCCTAAGGGGTCGAGGGCCGGCCCCGGTCCGCCCGCCGGGTCAGCCCTCGACCCTGTGCTGGAGGTCGCTGGCCACCTTCTCGGCGTCCTTTTGCAGGTCAGCGCTGTCCGGTGGCTGTGCGTCGCTGGTCGAGGACTGCGTGTACGTGACGGTGGCCAGGACGTTCGCGGTGCGGAAAACCAGCGTCACCGTGCGGCTCGCGCCCTTTCCGGCGGTCGAGGCGACGTCGTTGATGAATGCGGCGTTTCCCACACCCGACAGCAGGCGCGGGGCGAGGCTCGCGGCACTCGTGCCGGTGCTGTCCGTGCCGTTTGCCGCGTTCGTCCCGGTGGAGCTGTCGGCCGCGTTGCCGCTCGAACTGCTGCCGGTGCCGCCGGAGCTGGTGGAGCCGCCGGACGACGACGAGGACGACGACGAGGACGACGAGGTGCCGGACGCCGTCGAGGAGGCGGTCGGGTTCGTCGACGACCCGTCGGCCGGGGTGAGCGGGATGGACGCCGCCTGGGCCTTCTTCTCGAAGTCCGACGTCGCCTGCGCCTCGTCACTGACGGACGGGTCGTACGACACCACGCGGACCATGCTCAGCTTCAGCGAGCGGGAGGCGCCGTCGGCCGCCTTGGCCTGCCACGAGCAGCCCACCAGCCGGTCGGTGTCGTAGGTCAGCGCCTCCGTGCCGGAGTAGTCGGCCAGGCCCGGCACCAGCCGCTTCAGGGAGTCCGCGTCCACCGCGGAGCAGGGCTGCGGCAGCGTCTGGTACTTGCCGGGCGCCGCGGAGGCGGCGGCGCCCCCGACCGGTCCGGCCGTCCCGTCCTTGTCCGCGCCGTCGGACGAGCCGGGACCGGTGCACGCGCCCAGGACGGCGACCGCGACCGCGGTCAGGACGGCTCCGGCGGCGAGCGGCAGCCTTCGTGTCGACGGCAACGTGGACCGCACCGGCCGGACCCCTTTCGTCATTCCTCGCGGTAATTCCTTGGCGCATACGAGCGAGCCTTGGACACAATGTCTACCGCACCGGGGGCGGAAACCGCCCGTCGGGGCGGGCGCACCGGACGGCTCGCACGAGCTCGCGGGTGCGACCGGACCGCCATGCCGCACGTGCCCTTGCGGGCCGGCGCGGAGCATGGCTCGCATCCATTCTTCGTATTGTCGCTCCATTATCCGTACCGCCATCGGGGGGAATCCATGTCGTACACCGAGTTGCCGGGCGTGCGCGTACCGATCCGGATGTGGGCCGACCCCGCGTCCGTCGAGCAGGGCGCCATGCAGCAGCTGCGCAACGTCTCCTCGCTGCCCTGGATCAAGGGCCTGGCGGTCATGCCCGACGTGCACTACGGCAAGGGCGCGACGGTCGGCTCGGTCATCGCCATGCACGGCGCGGTCTGCCCGGCCGCGGTCGGCGTCGACATCGGGTGCGGCATGAGCGCGGTGAAGACCTCGCTGCGCGCCGGCGACCTGCCCGGCGACCTCTCCCGGCTGCGGACGAAGATCGAGCAGGCCATCCCGGTCGGCCGCGGGCTGCACGCCGACCCGGTGGACCCGGGGGCGATCCACGGGTTCCGCACCGCGGGCTGGACCGACTTCTGGTCCCGCTTCGACGGACTCGCCGACGAGGTCAAGTTCCGCGCGGAACGCGCGGCCCAGCAGATGGGCACGCTGGGCTCGGGCAACCACTTTGTTGAAGTTTGTATCGATACGTCCGACGCGGTATGGCTCATGCTGCACTCCGGGTCCCGCAACATCGGCAAGGAACTGGCCGAGCACCACATCGGGGTCGCGCAGGGCCTGCCCCACAACAAGGGCCTGGTCGACCGGGATCTCGCCGTCTTCGTCGCCGACACCCCGCAGATGGCGGCATACCGCAGTGACCTGTACTGGGCGCAGGAGTACGCGAAGTGGAACCGCGCGGTGATGATGACCCTGCTCCGCGAGGTCATCCGCAAGGAGTTCAAGAAGGCGAAGCCTGTCTTCGAGCCCGAGATCTCCTGCCACCACAACTACGTGGCCGAGGAGCGCTACGACGGGATGGACCTGCTCGTCACCCGCAAGGGCGCGATCCGCGCGGGCAGCGGCGAGTACGGCATCATCCCCGGTTCCATGGGCACCGGTTCGTACATCGTGCGCGGCTTGGGCAACGTCTCGGCGTTCAACTCCGCGTCCCACGGCGCCGGCCGCCGGATGAGCCGGGGCGCGGCGAAGAAGCGCTTCACCGTACGGGACCTCGCGGACCAGACCCGCGGGGTGGAGTGCCGCAAGGACGCCGGCGTCGTGGACGAGATCCCCAGCGCGTACAAGCCGATCGAGCAGGTCATCGACCAGCAGCGCGACCTGGTCGAGGTGGTGGCGAAGCTCAAGCAGGTCGTCTGCGTCAAGGGCTGAGGGGGCCGCTGCCGCACCCCGCCCCCCGCACGTCCGGCGGGCGGGCGGGGGCTACTGCTCGCGGTGGACCTTGGTGTTGCTGGCCTGGGCGCGGGGGCGCAGGACCAGCAGGTCGACGTTGACGTGGGGCGGGCGGGTGACGGCCCAGGCGACGGTGTCGGCGACGTCGTCGGCGGTGAGGGGCTCGGCCACCCCCGCGTAGACGGCGGCGGCGCGCTCGGCGTCGCCGTGGAAACGGGTGAGGGCGAACTCCTCGGTTTTGACCATGCCGGGGGCGATCTCGATCACCCGCACCGGTCGGCCGTTGAGCTCCAGGCGCAGCGTCTCGGCGATGACGTGGGCGCCGTGCTTGGCGGCCACGTAGCCGCCGCCGCCCTCGTACGGTGCCAGGCCGGCGGTGGAGGAGAGCACCACCACGGTGCCGTCGCCGGAGCCGGTCAGCGCGGGCAGCAGCGCCTGGGTGACGTGGAGCACGCCGAGCACGTTGACCTCGTACATGGTGCGCCACTCGTCCGGGTCGGCGGTGGCGACCGGGTCGGTGCCGAGCGCGCCGCCCGCGTTGTTGACCAGGACGTGCAGCGGGGGCAGGGCACCGAGGTCGGCGGCGAAGGCGTCCACCGCGGCCCGGTCGGTGACGTCCAGGGCGTGCACGGAGGCGCTGCGGCCGGCGTCGGTCAACTCCTTGGCCAGCGCGTCCAGCCGGTCGGTGCGGCGGGCGGCCAGCGCGACGTGGTAGCCGGCCTCGGCGAGCCGGCGGGCGGTCGCGGCGCCGATGCCGCTGCTCGCACCGGTGACCACTGCGGTACGGGAAGTCATGTCGCGCTGCCTTTCGTACGGGGCTGCCGCTCAGCATAGGTGCGGGCGCTACGCGCTCGCGCACCTGTCCGAGTTCAGCGCCCGCAGCATGACCCGCTGGTCGAAGGCGAGCAGGGCGACCGTCGTCGCGCACATCAGTCCCGCGAACACGGTGTGCGCGACCGGCGAGGCCGCCTCGGCCCCGACCATGCCGAGCGCGAAGTGCGCGCCGACGCGGAGCGCGAGCAGCCCGACGGCGAGCAGCCGGGTCTGGCGGCCGCGCAGGATCGCCTTCGCCGTCTTCAGCCGGCCGCGCAGCACGGTCCTGGCCAGCACGATGTTCACCGCGACCGCGACCGCGACGACGACCCAGCCGTAGCGGCTGGTCCGCAGGACGTCGTAGGAGGCGCCGATCAGGCCCTCGAAGGCGAAGAACCAGACGGGGACGGGCTGGTACGCACAGGGGTCCGTGGTGCCGGTGCCGGTGCCGGTGCCGGTGGCGGTGCCAGCGCGGGTGTCGGTGTCCGGGCCGCGGTCGGGGCCGGTGGGCGGGGGCGCCGTGCGGCTGGTGGTCTGCGGGACTGCCTCGGTGGTTGCCATGCGTCCAGCGTCCCGGTCGCGGGGTGGCCGGCGGCAGAGCCGGACGTCCGCGGTCGGCGGTGACATCTGTCATGTCCGGGGCCGCCGGATGTCACCCGGGCCCGGCCCGACCCCGGGCGCCGGTCATACCCTCACGCCGTCACGCCGTCACGATCTCCGGCTTCAGCGGCCCCAGCACCCCCGCGATGGTGCCGATGGTCTCCTCGTCCACGCCCGCCTCCGCGAGCGAGGCCGCCAGGTGCGCCACGACCTTGTCGAACGCGCCCGAGGTGATGGCCAGTTGCTCGTGGGCGCGCCGCATCGTCCGCCCCGAGTAGGGCCGCCGGGCGCCCAGCGCCTGGCCGACGAAGTTCCGCTGGTGGCCCTTGATCCGCTCGATGTCCTGGCCCTCGAAGTACCCGACCAGGTCCGGGTCGGCCAGCACCCGGTCGTAGAAGAGGTCGACCACGGCCGCCACCGCGTCCGCTCCGCCGATACGGTCGAAGATCGTGGGTTCGGCCGCAGTGGCCCCTGCCGATGTCGTGTCCGTCATGGCCCCGATGATTCGGCGGCCGCTTTCCACCGCGGTGACCCGCCGGTTATCCGGCCGTCAAGTCCCGCTGACAGCATGCGGGTTGCGAGTGTGAGCGGCCGTACACACGGCGGTCACACGGGAGGGGGTCCGGGCGGGCGCCAGGCCCTACGGCCAGACCAGGCAGTAGAGCTGGTGGCCGGACTCCTCGCAGCGGCGGGCGAAGTCCTGCCATTCGTGGAGCATCTGGTAGATGACGAACGCGTCGCGCGGGCCGCGCCGGTCGGGCACCGTGGACCAGATGAAGGCGGCGGCGCCGAGCGACTCCTCGTTGGCGGTGCGCAGCGGGTCCACCACGGACGCGGGCAGCCGGACGACCGCGTAGTCCGGGTGCAGCACGACGAGTTCGAGCGGCGGGACCTTGGAGGGAGGTATGCCCTCGATGCCGGTGAGCACCATCGCGGCCATGGTCTCCGGCTTGACCTTGGTGTACAGGCCCTGGCCGAGTTCGTCGCCCCCGAGTTCCTCCGGGCGCATGGAGATGGGGACGCGGGCCGCCGTGGCCCCGTCGGGCGCGCCGAAGTACTTGTAGGTCACCCCCACTCGGCCACCCCTGCTCCTGCCCTCTGCGGTCGGTCGCTGCTCCGGTCGGTCGGCCCCGGAGCCGGTGTTGTCCTGCGGCGCGCGATCGGCGGGCCGGCGCCGCCGGCCGGTGGGACGGGGGTTTTCAGGCTCGCGATCGCCCGGCACGTCGCCCGGTTCACCACCGCGCTGCTGCATTCCACTACCCGACCATCCGTCGACCCAACCATGCAACCCGATCATCGTCTCAGATGCGAGGTCGAGACGTTGCGGCGCAACGCCCGTCGTTTGAGAGCATGTGCCTGTGAGCTATCCGTACGAAGCACCAGTGTCCCAGGAACTCTTCGACCGCGCGGCGGCCGTGACCCCAGGTGGCGTGAACTCCCCGGTGCGCGCGTTCCGCGCGGTGGGCGGTACGCCGCGGTTCATGGTCTCCGGTGCCGGTCCGTATCTGACCGACGCCGACGGGCGCGAGTACGTCGACCTCGTCTGCTCGTGGGGACCGATGATTCTCGGCCACGCGCACCCCGAGGTGATCGCGGCCGTGCAGGCGGCCGTGGCGGGGGGCACCTCGTTCGGGACGCCCACCGAGGGCGAGGTCGCGCTCGCCGAGGCGATGGTGGCGCGGGTCGAGCCGCTGGACCAGGTGCGCCTGGTGTCCTCGGGCACCGAGGCCACGATGTCGGCGATCCGGCTGGCCCGCGGCTTCACCGGCCGCGCGAAGGTGGTGAAGTTCGCCGGCTGCTACCACGGTCATGTGGACGCGCTGCTGGCGGCGGCCGGTTCCGGGGTCGCCACGTTCGGGTTGCCGGACACCCCGGGGGTGACGGGCGCGCAGGCCGGCGACACCGTGGTGCTGCCGTACAACGACATCGAGGCCGTACGGGCCGCGTTCGCCGCCCACCCGGGCGAGATCGCCTGTGTGATCACCGAGGCGTCGCCCGGCAACATGGGCGTGGTGCCGCCGCGGGACGGCTTCAACGCCCAGCTCAAGGAACTGTGTACGGCCGAGGGCGCCCTGTACATCTCCGACGAGGTGATGACCGGCTTCCGGGTCAGCGCCGCGGGCTGGTACGGGATCGACGGGGTGCGCCCGGACCTGATGACCTTCGGCAAGGTGATGGGCGGCGGCTTCCCCACCGCGGCCTTCGGCGGCCGCGCGGACGTGATGGCCGCGCTCGCCCCGGCCGGGCCGGTGTACCAGGCCGGCACGCTGTCGGGCAATCCGGTCGCCACCGCCGCCGGGCTGGCCCAGCTGCGGCTGCTGGACGCGGCCGCGTACGCGCGGCTCGACGCGGTCTCCGCGCAGATCCGCGAGCTGGTGAGCGCGGCGCTGGACAAGGAGGGCGTCGCACACCGGGTGCAGACCGCGGGCAGCATGTTCTCCGTCTTCTTCACCGACGCCGAGGTGCGCGACTTCGCCGACGCGAAGCGGCAGGAGGCGTACCGTTTCACCGCTTTCTTCCACGCGATGCTGGCGCAGGGCGTCTACCTGCCGCCGTCCGCGTTCGAGTCCTGGTTCGTGTCGACCGCACACGACGAGCAGGCGGTGCAGCGGATCGCCGCGGCGCTGCCCGCCGCCGCACGTGCCGCAGCGGAGGCCCACGCATGAGTGCCGAACACCCTGAGCTGACCGTGGTGCACCTGATGCGCCACGGCGAGGTGCACAACCCCGAGGGCGTGCTGTACGGGCGCCGGCCCGGCTACCACCTCTCCGAGCTCGGCCGGCAGATGGCCGAGCGGGTCGCCGAGCACCTGGCGGGGCGTGACATCCGCCACGTCGTCGCGTCGCCGCTGGAGCGGGCGCAGGAGACCGCGACGCCGATCGCGAAGGCGCACGGGCTGGACCTGGCGACCGACCCGCGGCTGATCGAGGCGGAAAACATCTTCGAGGGCAAGACGTTCGGCGTCGGCGACGGCGCGCTGAGCCGCCCGGCGAACTGGAAGTACCTGACGAACCCGTTCCGGCCGAGCTGGGGCGAGCCGTACGTCGACCAGGTGGTGCGGATGATGGCCGCGCTGGGCGCCGCGCGGGACGCCGCGCGCGGGCACGAGGCGGTCTGCGTCAGCCACCAGCTGCCGATCTGGATCGTCCGGTCGTACGCGGAGAAGCGGCGGCTGTGGCACGACCCGCGCAAGCGGCAGTGCACGCTGGCGAGCGTGACGAGCTTCACGTTCCAGGGCGACGAGATCGTCTCCGTGGGCTACAGCGAGCCGGCGATCGACCTGGTCCCGGCGCGGTTGCGCGCGGGAGCCAAGCCGGTCCGCGGCTCGGTCGGCGCGTAGGCGTTCCGGCCGGGCCGGCGCCCGGTCCAGGTGGCTCCGGCCTCTGCCCCGGCCGTTGGTGCATATGCCCGAAATGGGCCTCTTTTAAGGTGATCTGATTAGTCCATAAGTGCCCTATCTGTCGGCGAGTCTCCGTTTCGTGCTGCCCGCGAGGAAGTGGTGAGGGGCAACGACGCAGCCGCCGAGAGACGGGGATCGCATGAGTGCCATGACCCGAAGGGCCCTGTTGACCACGACCGCCGGAGCCGCCGCGGGTGTCGCGGTGGCGGGGTGCGGCGGAAAGGACGGGGGCTCCTCGGGTGCCGCGCCACGGTCCCGCAGCACGGGGGAGCACCAGGGGGCGAGCGGGCCGAAGGCGCCGCCTACCGTGCGGCTGATCGGCGACGGCTCCACCGCCGACACCGGGCCGCAGCCCGGCCAGCCGGTGGTGGACCGGCTGGAACCGGGCCAGACGCCCCCGCAGTTCGTGGTCTTCTCCTGGGACGGCGCGGGCGAGATCGGCAACGGCCTCTTCCCCCGCTTCCGCAAGCTCGCCGACGACCACGGCGCCAAGATGACCTTCAACCTCTCCGGCCTGTACCTGCTGCCGGAGAGCAAGAAGCTCCAGTACGCGCCGCCGAACGGCCCGCTGGGCGCCTCCGACATCGGCTACCTCGCCGACGACCACATCAGGATGACGCTGGACAACCTGCGGCAGGCGTGGACCGCGGGCCACGAGATCGCCACCCACTTCAACGGCCACTTCTGCGCCGGCGCCGGCAGCGTCGCCCGCTGGACGCCGGCGGACTGGAAGAGCGAGATCGACCAGGCCGTGTCGTTCGTCACCCAGTGGAAGACCAACACCGGCTGGCACGACGAGGAGCCGCTGCCGTTCGACTACGAGAAGACCCTGATCGGCAGCCGCACCCCCTGCCTGCTCGGCCAGAACAACCTGCTGCCCACCGCCGCCGCGCTCGGCTGGCGCTACGACACCAGCAACCCCGGCGGCAACCAGACCTGGCCGGACAAGATGCAGGGCCTGTGGAACTTCCCGCTCCAGCTCATCCCGTTCCCCGGGCACACCTTCGAGGTGCTGTCCATGGACTACAACATGCTCGCCAACCAGTCGCACGCCGCCACCAAGTCCGACCCGCGCAACTACCCGTACTGGCGCAGCCAGGCGACCGCCTCGTACATCGCCGGGTTCGAGCGGGCCTACGAGACCAACCGCGCGCCCTTCTACATCGGCAACCACTTCGAGGAGTGGAACGGCGGCATCTACATGGACGCCGTCGAGGGCGCGTTGCAGCACATCGCCTCGCTCGGCTACAAGGACGTGCGGCTGGTCTCCTTCCAGCAGCTCGCCGACTGGCTGGACGCCCAGGACCCGGCGATGCTGGCGAAGCTGCGCGAACTGGAGGTCGGGGAGCAGCCGGCCGGCGGCTGGAAGCGGTTCACCGGCCAGGTGCCGGCGTCCGACGCGACCGGCGCCGGGCCCTCCGCAGGGGGCTCCGCCGGCGGGTCGGCCGACAGCCCGGTCGGGGCCGGCGCATCGCCGGAGGTTCCTTCGGCGACCTGACCCCACGCATCCTTACTTGGGGCAATTGCCGTCTTTGGGGTTGCCGGTGGGGGGTGGGGAAGATCGCGCGGGGGCTCATGCGAAACTTTTCACATGAGTTCTCCGCGCGCCTTCGGCCGCCACCTGCTCCGCCGCGCCGCCGCGCCGGCCGGAGCCGTGGCGCTGGCGCTCACGCTCGCCGCCTGCAGCTCGTCCTCCTCGTCCTCCAGTGGCGGCAACGCCAACTTCGTCAGCGGCAACGGCAACATCACGGTGGTCAAGGCCGGCCAGCGCAAGGCCGCCCCGGCGCTGTCCGGTGAGACCGTGGCCGGCGGGAAGACCAGCCTGGCCGCCTACAAGGGCAAGGTCGTCGTCGTCAACATCTGGGGGTCGTGGTGCGCGCCCTGCCGGGCCGAGGCGCCCAACCTCGCCAAGGTCTCCAAGGCCGAGGCCGGCAAGGACGTCCAGTTCCTCGGCATCAACACGCGTGACCTCAACCGCTCCAACGCCGCCCGGTTCGACAAGCGCTTCGGCATCACCTACCCGAGCCTGTACGACCCGTACGGCAAGCTGATCCTGAAGTTCCCCAAGGGCAGCCTCAACCCGCAGAGCCTGCCGGCCACGCTCGTGATCGACCGGCAGGGCCGGGTCGCTGGCCGGGCGCTGGCCGCCCTGACCGAGGACCAGCTGCACAAGCTGGTGGACCCCATCGCCGCGGAGAAGTGACGTGGCGGGCGGCTCCCTCCTGCTGGCCGGCAGCGCGGACACGGTGACGTCCGGCGCGCTCGTCGCGGCCATCCCGATCGCGATGTTCGCCGGGCTGGTCTCCTTCGCGTCGCCCTGCGTCCTGCCGCTCGTGCCCGGCTACCTCTCCTACGTGACCGGGGTCACCGGCAGCGACCTGGGGGAGGCCCGGCGCGGGCGGATGTTCGCCGGCTCGCTGCTGTTCGTGCTCGGCTTCAGCGCCGTGTTCGTCTCCGGCGGTGCCCTGTTCGGCAACTTCGGCGCCGAACTGCAGGTGCACCGGCAGGTGCTGGTCCGCGTCTTCGGGTCGCTCACCATCGTGCTCGGGCTCGCCTTCATGGGGCTGATCGGCGGCATCACCCAGCGGGAGTTCCGCTTCCACTTCCGGCCCGGGGTCGGGCTGGCCGGCGCGCCGCTGATCGGCGCGATGTTCGGGCTGGGCTGGACACCCTGCGTCGGGCCGACGCTCGGCGCTGTGCAGTCGCTCGCCTTCAGCAACGCCAGCGCCGGGCGCGGCGCGCTGCTGATGGCGTTCTACTGCCTGGGCCTCGGGGTGCCCTTCATCGTGGCCGCCGTAGCCTTCCGCCGTACGCTGGGCGCCTTCGGATGGGTCAAGCGGCACTACGCCTGGGTCATGCGGATCGGCGGCGGCATGCTCGTGGCCGTCGGGGTGCTGCTCGTCACCGGCGTGTGGGACCACATCACCTACCAGATGCAGATCTGGTCCAGCGGCTTCTCCACAGGGGTCTGAACCGTGAGCATCACGCACAAGCCAAGCGACGGCCGCGTCCCCGGCCAGGGTTCCGGGCCGAACGCCGAGGGCCCGGACGCCCCTGACGTGCCGCAGGACGGCACCGGCGGCGAGG
Organism: Actinacidiphila sp. bgisy145; assembly: GCF_057708125.1. Classification (NCBI taxonomy): domain Bacteria; kingdom Bacillati; phylum Actinomycetota; class Actinomycetes; order Kitasatosporales; family Streptomycetaceae; genus Actinacidiphila; species Actinacidiphila sp. bgisy145. The sequence goes on along the minus strand of NZ_JBYIRL010000058.1, from coordinate 5,709 downwards.
ACGGCATCGGCGCCGCGGGCGCACAGCTGTCCACCCAGCCGGTGGACACCCTCTCCAGCGGGCCGTCGCTGGGCGTGCTCGGCTGGCTGCGCTGGATGTGGCGGCAGCTGACCTCGATGCGGATCGCGCTGATCCTGCTCTTCCTGCTGTCGCTGGCCGCGATCCCCGGCTCGCTGATCCCGCAGCGCAGCGACGAGTTGAAGGTCGCCGCGTTCAAGAAGGCGCACCCGGACATCAGCCCGCTGTACTCCCGGCTCGACCTCTTCCACGTCTACGGCTCGCCGTGGTTCTCGGCGATCTACATCCTGCTGTTCGTCTCGCTGGCCGGCTGCATCGTGCCGCGCACCTGGCAGTTCGTCGGCCAGCTGCGGGCGAAGCCGCCGGCCGCGCCGCGCCGGCTGGACCGGCTGCCGGCGTACAGCACCTGGCACACCGACGCGAGCCCGGAGCAGGTCGCGCAGGCCGCCCGCAAGGCGCTGCGCGGGCGGCGGTTCCGGGTCGACGCCACCGGCACCTCGGTGGCCGGTGAGAAGGGCTATCTGCGCGAGGCGGGCAACCTGCTCTTCCACGTGGCCCTGTTCGGCCTGCTGATCGGCTTCGCCTGGACCTCGCTGAACGCGGCGTCCGGCGGCAAGCTGGTGGTCGAGGGCCAGGACGGCTTCGTCAACAACCTCACGCAGTACGACGACTTCTCCGGCGGCACGCTCTACGGCGCGGACGACCTCAAGGCGTTCGGCTTCACGCTGGACAGCTTCGAGGACAAGTACGCCACCTCCGGCCCCGAGCGCGGCACCGCGCTGAAGTTCCAGGCGGACATCCACTACTGGAGCGGCACCAGCAGCGCGCACCCGACGAAGGGCACGATCTCCACCAACCACCCGCTGAGCATCGGCGGGGAGAAGGTGTACCTGATCTCGCACGGCTACGCGCCCGTGGTGACCGTCAAGGACGCCCAGGGCAACGTCGCCTACCAGGGCCCGGTGCCGTTCCTGCCGCAGGACGCCAACCTCACCTCGACCGGTGTGATCAAGGTCCCCGACGCGATGGGCAAGAACGGCAAGCCCGACCAGCTCGCCTTTGAGGGCTTCTTCACGCCGACCGGTGACACCTCCAGCGGCCCGGTGTCGCTCTTCCCGGACGAGTTGCAGCCGATCCTGTGGCTGAACGCCTACCACGGCGACCTCGGCCTGGACTCCGGCATCGCGCAGAACGTCTACCAGCTCGACACCACCCACATGAAGCAGTACAAGCTCAACACCAAGACCGGGGTCAACGGTGTCGCGCTCGGCGTGGGCGACTCGATGCAACTGCCGAACGGTGCCGGCAGCCTGGAGTTCGACGGGGTCAAGCGCTGGGCCAGCTTCACCATCTCCCACCAGTCCGGCAACGAACTGGCGCTGGTCAGCGGCATCATCGCGATCCTCGGCCTGATGGGGTCGCTGTTCATCCAGCGGCGCCGGATCTGGGTGCGCGCGGTGCCGTCCGACCAGGGCTCCGTGGTCGAGCTGGGCGGCCTGGGCCGCAGCGAGTCGGCGCGGATCGCCGACGAGCTGGGCAGCCTCGTCGACCAGCTGCAACCCGACGCACCGGTCAGAGCCGCCCCAGCGGACACCCCCGACGAACCGCCATCCCCGCCCGACGACGAAGGAGCCCGCGCGTGAACCTCGCGGCCGCGGTCAACGAGAACTTCGCGAACTACAGCAACTACCTGATCCGCTCGGCGATGTTCGTGTACGCACTCGCCTTCCTCGCGCACCTCGCGGAGTGGGTCTTCGGCGGTCGCAGCAAGATCGCCGTGCAGTCCGCCGCGCTCACCGCCGACGCGCCGGCGGGCGCGGCCGCACCCGCGGTGGCGGTGCGCTCCGCCGGCGGCACCACCACCCTGGAGCGGCCCAAGGTCGTCACCCGCGCCTCCGCCAGCGACCGCGACATGGCCGACGGCCCGGGCGCCGCGGGCGACGACGCGCGGGGCGACCTGTACGGCCGGATCGCCATCTCCTTCACCGCCCTGGCCTGGGTGCTGCACGTCAGCGGCGTCGCCTTCCGGGCCGCCTCGGTGCAGCGCGCGCCGTGGGGCAACATGTACGAGTTCTCCACCACGTTCGGCGCGGTGGCGGTCGGCGCGTACCTGCTGCTGCTGGCGCTGCGGAAGAACGTCCGCTGGATCGGGCTGTTCCTCACCACGTCGGTGCTGCTCGACCTGGGCCTGGCGCTGTCGGTGCTCTACACCTCCAGCGAGCAGCTGGTGCCGGCGCTGCACTCGTACTGGCTGTGGATCCACGTGTCGTGCGCGATCATCTCCGGCGCGGTGTTCTACCTCGCCGCGGTCGGCACGCTGCTCTACCTGTTCCGCGACCACTACGAGGTGGCGGTGCTGGCCGGGGCGGCGCAGAGCAACCGGTGGGGCAACATCATGCGGCGGCTGCCGTCCGCGGCGAGCCTGGACAAGTTCGCCTACCGGATGAACGCGCTGGTCTTCCCGCTGTGGACGTTCACCATCATCGCGGGCGCGATCTGGGCGCAGGCGGCCTGGGGCCATTACTGGGAGTGGGACCCGAAGGAGACCTGGTCGTTCATCACGTGGGTGGTGTACGCCGGTTACCTGCACGCCCGCGCGACGGCCGGGTGGAAGGGCCGCAAGGCCGCCTACCTGGCGCTGGTCGCCTTCGCGTGCTTCCTGTTCAACTACTACGGCGTGAACATCTTCGTGACCGGCAAGCACTCCTACGCCGGGGTGTGACGAAGACCGCGGCGCCCCCGGCGCCGCGGCGCCGGGCTCATCCAGGCGGTACGGCTCACTCGCCCTCGGGCGAGGGGGTCGTGCCGTCCTCGCGCTTCTGCCGGTTCAACTCGGCGAGCGAGCGCAGGAACTCCGGGTTGTCGTCCGGCGGTATCCAGTCCTCGCGCGGCGCCTGGAGCACATCGCCGGCCTGCGGGCGCTCCTGCTCCCGGCGCCCGGCCGGCCGGGACAGGTCCGGCCCCCATCCGGCGCCGAAGCCGCCGCGCGGGCCCGCCACCCGCCGCTTGCCCAGCGCCAGCCAGGCCAGCGGGCCGATCAGGATCTCGCCGAAGAAGAGCACGATCAGCAGCCAGACCACCTTCGGCAGCCCGCGCACCTGCCGGTCCGGGGTGCCCAGGCAGTCCACGAAGGCGTATATCCATACCGCGATGACCAGTAGGAACGGCATGTAGCGCGACATTCGAAACCCCGGCCCCCAGGTTGACCAATCCTTGACCCCACCCAGGTTACGACCTGGCCGCGGTGCGCCGGCGGCCCGGCCGCGGGTGGGCGGCGCGGTGCGGGGTGGAACACTGGCCGTATGGCTTACGACGATCTCCGCTCGCTGCTGAGGGCACTGGAGAAGGACGGCGACCTCAAGCGGATCACCGCCGAGGTGGACCCCCACCTCGAAGTGGGGGAGATCACCGACCGGGTGAACAAGGCCGGCGGCCCGGCACTGCTCTTCGAGAACGTCCGCGGCTCGATCGCGCCGCTGGCGACGAACGTCTACGGCACCGACCGGCGGCTGCTCAAAGCCCTGGGCCTGACGTCGTACGCGGACATCGGGGAGAAGATCGGCGGGCTGCTCAAGCCCGAGCTGCCGCACGGGTTCGTCGGGGTGCGCGAGGCGTTCGGGAAGCTCGCCGGGATGGTCCACGTGCCGCCGAAGAAGGTGAAGGACGCCCCCGTGCAGGAGGTCGTGCTCACCGGCGACGACGTGGACCTGGACCGGCTGCCGGCGCTGTTCACCTGGCCGCAGGACGGCGGCTCCTTCTTCAACCTCGGCCTGACCCACACCAAGGACCCCGAGTCCGGGGTGCGCAACCTCGGCCTGTACCGGCTCCAGCGGCACGACCGGCGCACCATCGGCATGCACTGGCAGATCCACAAGGACAGCCGCAACCACTACCAGGTCGCCCAGCGGCGCGGTGAGCGGCTGCCGGTGGCGATCGCGTTCGGCTGCCCGCCGGCCGTGACGTACGCCTCGACCGCGCCGCTGCCCGGCGACATCGACGAGTACCTGTTCGCCGGCTTCGTGCAGGGCAGGCGGGTCGAGCTGGTCGACTGCAAGACGGTGCCGCTCCAGGTGCCCGCGCACGCCGAAGTGGTGCTGGAGGGCTGGCTGGAGCCCGGGCGGACCCTGCCGGAGGGCCCGTTCGGCGACCACACCGGCTTCTACACGCCGCAGGAGCCCTTCCCGGCGCTGACCATCGACTGCGTCACGATGCGCAAGCGGCCGCTGTTCCAGTCGATCGTGGTCGGCCGGCCGCCGACCGAGGACGGGCCGCTGGGCCGGGCCACCGAGCGGTTCTTCCTGCCGCTGCTGAAGATCATCGTGCCGGACATCGTGGACTACCACCTGCCGGAGGCGGGCGGCTTCCACAACTGCGCGATCGTCTCGATCGACAAGAAGTACCCCAAACACGCGCAGAAGGTGATGCACGCGGTGTGGGGGGCGCACATGATGTCGCTCACCAAGCTGATCGTGGTGGTGGACGCCGACTGCGACGTGCACGACCTGCACGAGGTGGCCTGGCGGGCGTTCGGCAACACCGACTACGCCCGGGACCTCACGGTGGTGGAGGGCCCGGTCGACCACCTCGACCACGCGTCGTACCAGCAGTTCTGGGGCGGCAAGGCCGGCATCGACGCGACCCGTAAGCTGCCGGAGGAGGGCTACACGCGGGACGGCGGCTGGCCCGAGATGGTGCTCGCCGATCCGAAGACGGCAGAGTTGGTGACCAAACGGTGGAGGGAGTACGGCCTGTGAGCGCCACGACGCCGGACCTGTTCGAGTCGGAGCCGCGGCCCGACAGCAAGGTCCGGGCCTTTCTGCGGCTGGTGATGATCGAGCACTCGGTCTTCGCGCTGCCCTTCGCCTACATCGCCGCGCTGACCGCGATGTTCCGCGACGACCGCAGCGTGCACTGGGGCGAACTGCTGCTGGTGACCGTGGCGATGGTGGGCCTGCGCACCTTCGCGATGGCCTGCAACCGGATCATCGACCGGGAGATCGACGCCCGCAACCCGCGCACCGCGAAGCGTGAACTGGTCACCGGCGCGCTGTCGGTGCGCTCGGCGTGGGCCGGCGCGCTGGTGGCGGTGGTGATCTTCCTCGGCGCCGCCGCGCTGCTCAACCCGCTGTGCCTGGCGCTGGCGCCGGTCGCGGTGGTGCCGATGGTGGTCTACCCCTACGGCAAGCGGTTCACGAACTTCCCGCACGCCATCCTCGGCCTCGCCCAGGCGATGGGCCCGGTCGGCGCGTGGCTGGCGGTGACCGGCTCCTGGGACTGGCACGCGGTGGTGCTGGGCCTGGCGGTCGGGGTGTGGATCGGCGGCTTCGACCTGATCTTCGGCAGCCAGGACGTGGCCGCGGACCGGGCGCACGGCGTGATGTCGGTGCCGGCCCGCTTCGGGGTGCCCGCGGCGCTGTACGGGGCGCGGGCCTGCCATGTGGTCACCACCGCGCTGCTGGTCTGGTACGGCGCCGCGACCGACGCGAGCGGCTTCTGGTGGGTGGGCATGGCGATCGTGGCCGGCGCGTTCGTCTACGAGCACTCGATCGTGAAGCCGCACGACCTGAGCCGGCTGAACCGGGCGTTCTTCACGGTGAACGGTGTCATCGGGATCACCCTGTTCGTCTTCGCGCTGCTCGACCTGATCGCGCGCGGCCTGAGCTGGTAGCGCGCGGCGCGGCCCGACGGCAG
>NZ_JBYIRL010000057.1:0-41740 GCF_057708125.1 Actinacidiphila sp. bgisy145 | reverse complement strand
GTAGGGACTACAGGGCAAAAGGCAACTGTCAGGCGGGAAGCTCGCTTCCCAGATAGCGGACCAGAGAGGCGCCCTCAGCGATCTTCAGTCGTACGGTGACCCTTCCTTCCTCATCGAATCGCCGACGCTCCTCCTCCAAGTCATCAGCGAGGTCGATGACGACCACTTGAACCATCGGTCCGAGGTCAATCCGGTTGTCACCGAACTCGTAGGCCACACCTTGATGGATAGCTGCGAGGCGCGACTGGCCAGTACCAGAGAAATGGTCCAAAGCTGCCCGCCCGACCACCTGCACTGAGACAGTACCGCCCTGTACTTGAATCTTTTCTCCTTCAAGCAGAGCGAGCGCTTCTCTAACGTCTCGAGTGTCCCTAAGAGTGAAGCCGTCAGGAACCGGAAAGAAGTGTCCGGTAAGGCTCTGCAGGCGTGCTAGGTCGTCGAACGCGTCGGCCCATCGGCGAGCTTCATCTGGTGGCAAGGGCCACCGCTCTTCCTGGACAGGCTCACTTAATTGCGTCCCCCCATAGTCAGGCAAGATCAGCTCAAGAAAGCGGCCTGGCAGCATCTGGGACATCAAACGCAACGCCGGCACGTACGCTGACGGCATGGCCTGCTCGGGCGGCAAAAACGTCATTTTGAACTGTGCTTGCCCCGTGAGCGTATCCGCCCTGTATCGGATCTTGAACGAATCAGCGAGGTCCGCTCCGTAAAGGCAACCTCCACCGGCACCCGCGGAGCGCTGAGTGAAGATCGCCTGCAGCAACGCATTGGTACGTCCGTTCTCCGACCTCACCGCAATGGTGGCCTTGACCGGCGGGTCAACGGGCTCCCGCTTCGCGGAGATGCGCAGCATGGACGGGAGAGCCGTGCCACTGATGCCAAGCCCAGCCGGCGCGGTCACGATGAACTCTCGCAGGTGCTCTTCTGCCAACTGGATTTCATCGCCGCCGAAACGGATAACGCGTTCGAACTTGAGTTGGAGGCTTACATGCTCTGGATCGTCCTTCCGAAAGGCGACGTGGCCAGTGAGCGTGACAAGCTCTTCTTCCGGAATGTAAAGGCACTTGGGAACGATTTCTACAATGGACTCTCCGTCGGGATCCGTAGTAGCGCGCAGGCTGTAAAATGGAGACACCTCCTGTGCGCGGCGGACGAGCATCGCATGACGCTCGGCGAAGTCCGGTACTCCACGCAGAAGCATGTCTCGTTCGGCTCGCGCCTCGCCGATCTGCTTGAGAATCTCGGTGCTGCTGTGCCAGCTGTACCGAACCAGATCCTGGTGGGCCGCGAAGTGACTATTCAACCAGGTAAGGCCGCGCCAGTTCCGCACAAAGGGGAACTCCTCGCGGAGGCCATCGAACCATTTTAGCTCGGCGGGGTTCGCATCGATGGGCACCAAGAGGTCCCAGTAATCGGGCTGATGCCGTGCCGTGGAGAGCAAGGAATCACGCACCTGGTTGCGCCGACCTCTGGTCATGCGACCGGTGAAAGATTTTGCCTCGTAGTTAATGAGCTCGCGGCGCTCGGTGTACTCGAAGAGATCTCGTCCACCGTCACCACCGGATCCGTCAACCGGAAACGCCTGCGGACGCAGGCGGAGAACCAGCATGCCGATCAGTGACTCGGAAGCCTTCGGCTTCGACGCCAGCTCCCCCCATGGGACTTCGACCATCTCCCCAAGGTAGCGACTGACTCCGACAACTCATGTCTCTGCCCCGGAACCCACCTTCGGCGGCTCCTCTGGTCGTAGTCGTACTGCGCTGTCCCGACCGCAACGCACCGGACTCCCCATCGGGGGCACGACTTCGATGACATTGCCCGGTCTCCCCCCAACGTCACCGACAGTGGTGGCATCATGCTGTCGATGAGGTGCAAGGTTCGCATGTCCGCATCTGGCGTTCACCTGTTCGACCGCGTCTCCGGGATGAACGTGCTGCTCGACGAGGTGCGCGTTCCCACTGAGCGATTTTCCCGTGGCCCGCGGTACTTGTCAGTAGCCCTGACCAACGCGTGCGAGCTCCACTGCGCCTACTGCTACGCGCCCAAGCATGCCGCTGCACTTGACAGAGAGCGTTTGCAGGCGTGGGCGGTGGAACTCGACGCTTCCGGGTGCCTCGGGGTCGGCTTCGGAGGCGGAGAGCCGACCGCGTACAGGCGGTTTGCCCAACTGTGTGCTGATATCGCTCAATCCACCTCAATGGCGGTGACCTTTACGACGCATGGGCACCGCCTGTCACCCGAACTCGTCGATTCTCTGCGTGGAGCCGTGCACTTCGTCCGCCTGTCCGTCGACGGCGTCGGGGCCACCTACGAAAGGCTCCGCGGCCGGCGGTTCGCGGCGGTGGCCCGCGCGGCCGGATTGCTCAACTCTCTGGCCCCGTTCGGCATCAACGCGGTCGTCAACGCCGATACGGTCGGCGAACTGGACGATCTCGCCAAATTCGCCGGCGATGTCGGCGCAGCCGAACTGTTGCTCTTGCCAGAGCAACCGACCTCGGTGACCCCTGGTATCAGCGATGCCGATGCGCAGCGCCTCGTCGAATGGGCCGCGACCGCACGAACCAGTATCCGACTCACGATCTCCCGTACCGGCCTCGAAGCTGCGTTGCCCATCGCAGAGGTCATTCCCGGCGAACTCCCCCTTGATGCACACATGCACCTCGACGCTGCGGGCGTATTGCGTCCCCACGCCTACGCATCTACGGGAGTACCGGTTGGGGGTTCCATCATGGATGCGGTAAAGACGCTGAGGGAGACAGCATGAGGATCTGGAACGGCTACGGCTCAGAGCACTCGATGAACCTGGTCCTGATCGGCCGATTTCAGACGGTCACCGGTGCGAAGGCAGCCGAGGAGTGCATGGAGGCTCTGCAAGCTCTAGCCGAGGCCGTGTGGTCCGACGACGACTGGCGAAGCCCAGAAGAGCGCATGCCTCGTGACCTCAGTGATGCACTCATCAAGATGAAGCTCTATGACATGGGCCGGGCCGACGTCGACGTCTTCGGGCTCGATCACAGTGTCACCCGCACCACAGAGACGGTGCGGATTTGGACCGATGAGTCCGAGATTCAGGGTTTCCTGAAGGTCCTTCTCCACCACGGCGCGAAGGTCGAGGTATTCTCCCGTCACGAATGGGACGAGGCCGCGACCACAGAGTCGGAGACGAGCAACCGGAGCGACAATGGATCTGACTGATCTGGAACGCCTGCCCGGCGCCGCCGACAAGAACTTTGAAGCCCTGACGCGATCCATCGTGTCCCGCCGATACGGCGCGCTGGGCACAATGCGGGAGCGCCGCAATCAGCCCGGCGTCGAGTTCTACCTACGCGTTGACCATGCCGGCGCTCTGGGCAACCCGGGCCGGGTCTGGGGGTGGTCCTGCAAATGGCTCATCCTCAATAGCAAGAATGAGCTCACCGTGGGACAGCGCAGTCAGATCGAGGATTCCCTGTCCAAGGCGATCAAACATGTCGCCGGACTGACCGACTTCGTGCTTTGCCTTCCAGAGCGGCCGGCCAAGGGGGACGAGGAGTGGATCGACGGACTCGGTCGGCAGGGCGTCAGGGTCAAACTTTGGTCTACCGAGAACTATGACGCTGAACTCGCCGGACACGATGAGCTCCGCTCAACCTTCTTCGGCGAACTCGCCCTCACCCCAGACGCATTGGCTCAAACCCACAAGCGATCTGTTGCGCCTGTCGAAGCCCGGTGGGTACCGCAGCTTCATACCTCCACCCACGTGGAGCACCGGATCGACCGGGCTTTGTTGCGTCCCAAGTCCTTCGAGTGGTTGCAGCAGCGCACCGACGAGATCACATCCCGGATCCAGGCACTACGCGCATCTCTCGACCGCCTCGACACTGCCTTCCGCCAAGACGCCGTTGAGGTCGCAGACGACCTAGACCGGTTCGTCAACGACCTGGGAGAGGTCCTTGACGCCGGGGAAAATAGCCGACCTTGGGAGGTCCGCGAGCGCCTCGCTGAGCCGCGGCTGCCAGCAACCTCTCCCCGCGCCTTGCGGCGTTTGGTGCTCAGATTGAGACAGCAGCAATTGCCCGAGGCGCTGTTGGTCACTGGCCTCGGCGCGGAGATCCGCGACATCGTTCAGTGGCTGAGTGCCACTCGGGCGGACACCGACGCACACCTTCTCGCCGTTGTCGGCGCCGCAGGACAGGGTAAGACGCACCTCGCCGCGCAGATGACCTCGTCGAATGACCAGCCCACGGCAGGGGTCTTCATCCAGGGCGGAAACCTACGTGCGGGCCAAACCCTCGACGACCTCACTCGACGGATCCCTGGGCTGAAGGTCGACCACTTCGAGGACCTGCTGGAAGCCCTCAACTCAGCTGGAAACCGGGGCGGCTGCAGGATCCCATTGGTCATCGACGGCCTGAACGAGGCCGAGCGGCCCTCTGAATGGAGGACGCTGCTTGCCGGATTGGCTCCGGCTCTGCGTAAATATCCACACGTGGCAGTGATCGTCACCCTCCGCGAAGCGCTCGCCGATGCTGCACTGCCGAGCGAAACGGTAAGGCTAGAACTGGAGTGGCGACGCACGGAAGTCGACGATATCCTTCGTGTTTACTTCCGCCACTACCTCATCAACCCCGCCGGCGCTTGGCTGCCGATCGAGGAGTTCCACAACCCGCTGTTCGTCCGCATGTACTGTGAGGCCGGCAACCACGATTGTCGAGTGCCAGTAGGCGTAGAGGCGCTGCCTCAGTCCCTCATCGGCGTCTTCGAGCTGTATCGCGAAGGTGTGGTCGAGCGGTTGGCGCGGGATCCAGCGCGAATCTCAGTGCCAGCGGACCAAATCCAGCGCCGCCTCACCGATCTGGCAAGACGCATGTGGGCGCTCAACGTCCGCCGGGTTCCTTTCGATGATGCGCGAAACATCCTCGACGCCGGCCAGCTGAACTGGGACGAAAGCTTGTTCCGTCGCCTTGTAGACGAGGGAGTTATCTTCCGCGAGGAAATCAGGGGTTCCGACGAAACCGAGTGCGGCTTCGTATTTGACCGCCTCGCCGGATACCTGATAGCCGACGCAATTCTGGTTCGCATGCCCTATGCGGAGGTCAACGAGCAACTCGCGGAGGCAGCACTCTGGGAATCCCTTCTGGGTGACCACGCGCACCCCCTTGGGGAGGACATCCTCATCGGCCTCATCGCGCTGGTGCCACGCCGATTCACCAGGCACCACCTGTGGCGCGTCGCCCCTGACGATCATCGTTCGTTCGTGCTCGCCCAAGAACTCACCACCGAGTCGGGTTTCCTCGACGACGATACTGTGGACGCCCTCGCGGCCGCGCTTGTGGCCGGACATCCCAGCAAGAGAAGGGGGCGGCCTGCGTTCGATCGTTTGTGGGAGATCCGCAGGTCCGCCCCGCACCGCCTGAACGCTACTTTCCTGGATCGTGTGCTGCGCCAGCTTCCCCTTCCTCAACGTGACATCCGCTGGAGTGAATGGGCTCGGGGCCGGGCTGCCGGACGCCTTACGGCGGACCTGGAACGGGTGATTGAGAGGTGGAGCGGTAGCGATAGCCGTTCCGAAAGCGACGAGCTGAATGCGTTGGCCATCGCCTGGTTGCTGACCTCAACGGATACCGGGCTACGGGACTTGGCGACGAAGGCCCTCCAACGTTTTGGCCGGCCGGCCCCCGGGCGACTTTTCGAACTCGCCGCTCGGATGATCGATGTCGACGATCTCTACGTGACCGAACGTCTCATAGCCGCCGCGTTCGGGGCCGTTACCGCCCACCAGATGCCCGACCCTGGCGGACCGCTCGAACATGCCTTGGGGGATTGGCTCGCGCGGTTGCGCGACCGTTTCCTCGACGGCGGGAGCACGCCTACCTCGCATGAGCAACTACGTGGCCATGTACGAGCTACCTATGAGTTTGCAGGCGTCCTGCACCCTGCCGCAGTCCCAGACGGAATCGATCCCTTTGGTCCCAGATTCCCGACCGTGACGCCAGCCACGGTGATGGAGGATGATGACCCCAACGCTGAGGAATGCGGCCGCATCTTCGGCATGGACTTCGAGAACTACATCATCGGGAGGGCAATCAACGGCAGGAGTAATTATGACTTCGACCATCCCGAATATCGCAGGGCACGCGCCGAGATTCTGGCTCGTGTCTGGGAACTGGGCTGGCGGGAGGAATCTTTCGGCGGTGTGGATCAGTCCATTGTTGCGGACTCCGAGCGGCCCTACGGCGCCAAGAGGAGGGTAGAGCGATACGGCAAGAAGTACGGCTGGATCGCTTATCATGAAATGGTCGGCCGCCTCGTGGATGCAGATCGTGCTCCCTCCCTTTTTGGTGGACCAGAACGCTTGATGCCCGACGTCGACCCAACCTTCCCGGACCCTCCACCTGTGACGCCCCTGCCTCTTCCGCTGTGGGCACCTGAGGAACTGACCGAAGACCGGAGTTGGCTCGCTTCGGGGGCGGTGACCGTTCCGGACCATTTGTGGTCACCAGAGGAGATCCACGGAGTGAAAGGCGGCTGGCTTCTGGTAGAGGGATATCTGGACCACAGTTATGGCGGACGGACGGTGTTCGGCTTCTTCCGGACCCTCCTACTCGAGCAGGAAAACGTAGAAACCGCCTGCCAACTCGCCAGGGACCGTCAGTATCCGGGAAACCACTTCTTCGCTCCACTACCGACGGTCAGCGACCTGCTAGCCGCGGAAATGCCGTGGAGCCCTCGGTTCAAGCTCACCCTCGACGATGACGTTCCAGGCGCCTACTCACGTCGCGAACTATACATAGAGGGGCAGGCCGATGGGATCGTATATGACCAAGTCGCTGTTGAATTCTCTTCTGATAGCACTTCGGATACAGGGCTTGGCGGGAACTATGACGTCCCGTCATTTGACTTCGCTGCCAGATTCGGCTTGCGACAACTGCCCGGCACGTTGGACCTCGTAGGAATGGACGGTCGGCGCGCGTCGGCAGTGTTTCGCGCGGACAGGCCGTGGCGCGGCCATCTGCTTTTCCTTCGCCGCGATCTCGTCGAGAGCTTCGCCGGTGATCGCCGCATCATGCAGGTGGCCTGGGGCGAGCGGGGAGTGGCTTCCGATTGGCGTTCGGTTCCCTCCTGGATGCGTGCCATATACCAAAGCTATGCACATGTATGGCGCCACGTCCGGGTTCTCGGCACGGAGCAGCACAATGCAGAGAACTGACACTGAAGAAGCTCACTGGCGTCGCAGCCTGAGGATGCGCGAATTCTGGACCCACTAACCTGCGGGGGAGGCGAGCTTGTCCTGGCAACGAGAAACCTAGACGAGCTCACCTCCGCCTTCAGCGGGCAGTCTCCGCTTCCGAGGGACTCTCCCCACCCCAGAACAGACGGTCTATCCGCTTGCTGACGTCGCCCAGCATCGGATCTGTCACGTGCTGGTACCGCTTCGCCATCGACGCCGAGGACCAGCCCATGATCGACATGACGATCCGCTCGGGGACGCCGAGGAGCAGGAGGACCGTGGAGGCGGTGTGGCGGGCGTCGTGGAGGCGGGCGTCGCGGACCCCGGCTTCTTGGAGGAGCTCCTTCCATCGGTGGTAGTCGGTGTTGGGGTTGAGGGGCTCGCCGGTCGGTGAGGTGAAGACGTAGCCCTTCTCCGTCCAGAGCTGGCGGGCGGCGGCGCGCTCCCTTGCCTGGACTTCGCGGTGCTGGCGCAGCAGCTTGGTCAGCTCGTCCGGGAGGCCGATCGTGCGCTTGCCCGCGCGGGACTTGGTGTCCTTGGTCTCGCGCCGCACTTGGACGCGCTCGAGGCAGTAACCGGGCTTCCGGCCGCACTCCCCTCCGCAGCCGTGGGCGTACTTCGGCCGCAGACGGCCCCGGCGGACGCGGATCACGCCCGCGTCCAGGTCGACATCCGACCACTGGAGGCCGAGCACCTCCCCCTGCCGGAGGCCGAGGGCCAGGGCGATGACCCAGCGCGCGGCGTTCCTCCGCTTCCCAGCCGCCAGCAGGATGCGCTGGACCTCCTCGACCGAGTACGGCTCGATCTCCTCCTCTTCCAGGCGCGGCGCCTTTGCAATCTTCGCCACGTTCACCGTGAGGTGGCCTCGACGGACGGCTTCGCCCAGCGCGACCCGGAGGGTGCGGTGGGCCTGGTGGGCGGTGGCGGGCTTGCTGCCGCTGGCTTGCATCTTCTTGTAGAAGCGCTCCAGGTGTTCCGGCTCCAGCCTGATGAGGCGGTGGGCGCCCAGGCCGGGTATGAGGTGTACGCGGACGGCGACCTCGTAGCCGGTGATGGTGTTCTCGGAGACGCCGATCGGGGCGATGTTCTCGATCCAGTGGGTGAGCCAGGTCTTGACCGTCCACGCCTGGCCGGGTTTGCGGACGGTGCCGGCGTCGCGCTGCTTCTCCAGCTCGCGGACGAGCTTGGTGACATCGGCTCGGGACTTGCGGGATACGTGGCGGCGGTCGGGTGTGCCGTTGTCCTTGACCCCGACGGTGACGCGGCCGTGCCAGCGGCCGTCGTTGCCGAGGTAGATGGACGAGGCGCCGTTGGGCTGGCGGGTCTTGGCCATGTCCGCCTCCCTCAGGCCGCGGTGGTGAAGTCGGAGGTGTCGCCGCTGCGGCGGGCGATGAACTGCCCCAGCGCCTCGGCGGGTATGCGGCGGAGACTGCCGATCTTCACGGAGGGGATCTGGCCGGAGGAGACGTACTCGTACAACTTGGTGCGGCTGATGCCGATGCGGCGGGCGGCTTCGGCGACGGTGAGGGCGACGAGGGTGGGGTCGCCGTGGGAGCCGTTGCGGGCGGCGATGAGGGTGCGCAGATCCCCCTCGGGGACGCCGAGGAGGTGGGCGATCTGGGCGACCGGAAGGTCGTTGGAGTGCAAGGCGGAAACCTCTCTTGGCGAGGCGTCGGGGCGGCAACCCCGGCCTCGCCGGTCGTGATCGTTCGTGGGTACGGGCGGTTGTGTGTACTGCGCTGCAGGGCATGGCTGTTCCGCCGGTGTTCGTAGCACCGGCGGAAGCAGGACCCTTGGGCTACGAGTCGGCGCCCTGGTCGGGGGTGCGGAGCCAGCTCTGCAGTTTGGGGGGAGCGCCTCGGTGGTGGTGGAACTCGCCGTTGGAGGCGACGGTCATCTCGTGGGTGAGCAGGGCCTTGACCATGTCGTCCTGGTCAGGGTGTGCCTCGGTGTAGGCGCGGAGTTCGGCCTGGACGGCGTCCATGGCCTTGCCCAGGGCGCGCCACTGCTTCCACTGCTCGACGTACTCGCCGACGAGTCTGCGGACCTGGGGATTGGCGATGTGGCCCGGGGCGGCGGTGAGGTCGTCGAGGGAGATGTCGAAGACCTTGCAGAAGCCGAGCGCCTCGTCGAGGTTGACCCGGCGGCGGGGCTTGCCGCTCTCGATGCGCCAGATCGCCGACTGGTTGATCGGGTGGCCGGCCTCGGTCATGCGCTCGGCCAGGGTGACGGTGCTCCATCCCCGGACCTCGCGCTCCATCTTCACCCGCTGCGCGACGTGGTCCTCCGGCAGAGGGCGTTCGGGTCCTGCGGCGCGAGTTGCTCCTTCCTCGGACATCGCTTCCTCCTCCTTCGGTTCGGGCTGTCGGGCGACGGCACGGGCGGGGCTCAAGTAGTAAAGCTCATTCGGGAGCGAAATGCAAGCTAGTCATTCGGCAATGCGTCTGGTACCCTCATGGAACCCCCGAACGGGGCCGAACGCGAAGGAGAGAACGAAGAAGCCCCCGGCGCTACGAACGCCGGGGGCTGAAGCAGAAACCTCAACAACCGCCCGTACCCACGAACGATCAAGACCGGCTGGCTGGGATTGCCGTCCCGCTGCCTGCCAGGTGAGGAGTTTCCGTGAACCAGCGTACGGCCTCGGGGCCGGATACGCCATCGCGTCCATCGACGGCGACGTCGCTCGTTGATGAGCCGCCCAACGACCTGGCCGCTGAGCAGGCCGTTCTCGGCGCGTGCATGTTCCGGCACCAGGCCGTGGACGAGGTGCGCGCGCAGCTGGTACCGGAGGACTTCTACCGGCCCGCGCACGAGACGATCTGGCGGGCCATTCTCGCCCTGCGCGCCGAGGACGCACCCACCGACCCGATCGTGCTCGGCGACTACCTCCTCGGCAGGGGCGACCTGAGCCGTATCGGTGGCACGCCCTATCTCCACGTCCTGGCCGACGCCCCGCCGACGGTCGCCAACGCCGCGCACTACGCGGAGATCGTTCGCCGCAAGGCCAACCTGCGCCGCCTGCGCGAGAACGGCATCCGCACCGTCCAGCTCGCCGTCGAGCCCGGCGCCGACCCCGATGCGATACGCAGCGCCGCCGAGGCCGAGCTGCGCGCGGAGCGCGACCGCTCCCTCGCCTCCGGCAACGGCCGGCTTTCCCGCTACCTGGTGGACGGCTGGCGCTTCGTCACCGAGACCGGAGCGGACACCGACCCGCTGTGGGGCACCCGCGAGCAGACCGCTTGGTCGTCCGGCGAGAGCCTGATGATCGTCGGACCGCCCGGCGTCGGCAAGACGACGCTGGCCCACCAGGTGATCCTCGCCCGCCTCGGCCTCCAGGACACCGTCCTGAACATGCCGGTCTCCCCCAGCAAGCGGGTGCTGTACCTGGCCATGGACCGCCCCAAGCAGATCGCCCACGCCATGGCCCGCCGCATCTCCCCCGATCACGAGTCCGTCTTGCGCGACCGACTCGCCGTCTGGCAGGGACCGCTACCCGCCACCCTCGACAAGGAGCCCGACCTCCTCGCCGACCTGGCCGCTGCCCACCAGGCCGACACCATCGTGATCGACAGCCTCAAGGACGCGGTCAGCACCCTCGTCGACGACGCGCTCGCCGTCGCGTTCCACAACGCCCGCATGCGCGCCCTGCGCAACGGCGTCGAGGTCATGGAACTCCACCACCAGCGCAAGGCCACCGCCGACGCCCCGCGCGGCCAACGCCCCACCCTCGACCGGGTCTACGGCTCGACGTGGATCACCTCCGGAGCGGGCAGCGTCCTGTTCATCGCCGGAGAAGCGGGCGACCCCGCCGTCACCCTCCACCACCTCAAGACCCCGACCGGCGAGATCGGCCCCCTCCAGGTCATCCACGACCACGAGCGCGGCACCACCACGATCGAGCCCACCTTCGACCCGGTCGCCATCCTCCGCGCCCATCCAGACGGGCTCACCACCCGCGACCTCGCCGCTGTCCTCAGCGGCCAGGCCAACCCGGACCGGTCAGCGGTGGAGAAGGCCAGGCGGCACCTGGAACGCCTCGTCAAGAGCGGCCACGCCAGGAAGACCGAGGGCGCGGCAGGCGGCACCGGAGGCGGCCAGCAGGCCCGCTACGGCGTCTCCAACCTGCACATCGCCGTCGGCTGACCGCGCCTCCGCCGCGACGCCCGGACCGTACACGGGGGCGTACACGCGGCCCCTGCCGGGCCATGCCGCACGGAGCGCTCCCGACCGTCCACGGCGGCCACAAAGCCCCTGGTCAGACGATCACGCGACCGTACACGGCGCACACGCAGCCAGGCGTACACGCGCGGCCCCCCCCTTTAGAAGGGGGTTCGCGTGTACGCCCCCTCGACGGAGCCCTGTGATCGCCCCCCACGTCACCACCATGGAGAACCCCGCATGACCAAGCACACCGCCGAGCGGTACGCGCTCATCGCCGCCGGGATCGTCATCGTCGCCCTCACCGCCGGCGGATTCTGGCTCTCGTACGCCCACCTCGCCCAGGTCGCCGGTCAGCACGGCCTGCACAACTCCCCGGCCCGCCAGTGGGCCTGGCCCGCGACCCTGGACGCGTTCATCGTCGCGGGCGAGCTGCTGATGCTCCGCGCCGGCCTGCGCAAGGTCCCCGACTGGTGGGCCATCGCCCTGACCGCGACCGGGTCGGTCGGATCGATCGCGCTCAACGTGGCCGGGGTCAGCGGAACCAGGCACGGCAGTTCAGTACCTCTCCTCGACTACGTCATCGCCGCGGTCCCACCGGCCGCCGCGCTCCTGGCCTTCGGCGTGCTGATGCGCCAGATCCACCACCTCGTGACCGAACCCCTCGGTGCCGAAGCGCCGACTTCCGCACAGCCGGCGGAATCGCCGCGCACAGCGCCTCCCCCCGTAGATCCACAGCCCCTCCCACGCGGAGGCCGCCCAGCAGACGCCACGCTCGACCAGCTCGTCGAGATCGGCCGTGTAGCCGTCGCCGAGCACGGACACGCCACCCGCGCGGTCGTCCAACAAGCCATACGTGACAAGGGCCTCAAGGTCGGCGGCCAGCGACTGACCCAAGCCATGGGCGTCCTGCGGGCGGAACTCGACACGGACCAGGGCGATGACCGAACGCCCGGGTGACCGGAACAGAGCCGGGGTGGTCGGAACGGTTCCGACCGCCCCGCCCGCCCACTGCTCTCACCCCGCGCGGCATCGACCCGAACCAGCCGCCAAGCCGCGCGACCTCACTCGCCCGCACACCCGCAGCCAGGTGATGCGACCACCCGCCCTCACCTTCCGGAGCACCAGCCGTGCCGCACATCCCTCAGCCCGCAGAGACCGGCCTCGACGCGCCCGGACAGCACACGACGTCCCGTAAGGTGAAGGACCGCTGGCGGCGGGCGTTCGGAAAGACGGCCCCTGGCGGAGCCAGTAGTACCCCGAGTCCGACTCACGGCCGGATCGGGGGGATCTCCGCCCCAGGGGTGGCGGAGCAGGCCCGGCGCGAGGGCGCACCGAGCCAGGACGTCGGAGCCACCGGCCCCGGACAGGACATGCTCCGCACCGCGCAGACCGCAGTCCTCGACCGCGCGTCCACCGAACCTTCTGCCCCGTGCACGCAGAGCGTGCAGCCCATGATCCGCCGCTTCACCGGCGACAAGCGCACCGTACGCGTCGGCCCCCTGCGCTTCACTCCCGACGAGCACGCCCTCCTCCGCGAAACCGCCGTCGAGCACGGCTACAAGGGCGAGTCCGGGTTCGCCGCCGACATCGTCCTCGCCTTCCTCACCGGCAGGTTTACCGCGAACCTGCCGCTGTCCGAGGACCGGCGCCGCACCCACACGTTCCGCGCCCAGGTCCTGCGCGCGCTCAGCCGCATCGGGAACAACGTCAACCAGATCGCCCGCGCCCTCAACAGCGCCTCCACCCCACCCGACATCCGCGAACGCCTCGACGAACTGCACCGCCTCCTGACCACGATCGCCGAAGCCCTGCGCCAACCCACCGACGACGACACGGAGGTGGGACGCCCGTGATCGCCGCCATCAAACCCTCCGGCTCCCGCACCCGCGGCCTGCTCGCCTACCTCTACGGACCCGGCCGCCACGACGAACACCTCGACCCGCACATCGTCGCCGCCTTCGCCACCCTCGGCCTGCCCGACCCCGGCCGCGACGAGAACGCCACCCTCACCGAACTCGCCCGCCACCTCGACGCACCCGTCGCCCTGCGCAACAGCGAGTTCGGCAAGCCCGTCGCCGACCACGTCTGGCACTGCCCCGTCCGCGCCGCCCCCGAAGACCGCCACCTGTCCGACACCGAATGGGCCGACATCGCCCACCGCATCGTCACCGCCGCCGGCATCGCCCCCGAAGGCGACGACCTCGCCTGCCGCTGGATCGCCGTACGCCACGCCGACGACCACATCCACATCCTCGCCACCACCGTCCGAGAAGACGGCCGCCGCCCCAAACTCCACGGCAGCGGCCGCCGCATCGGCGACGCCTGCCGCCAGATCGAGCACGACTACGGCCTGCGCCGGCTCAACAAGGGCGACCGCACCGCCACCCGCGGCCCCAGCCAGGCCGAGATGCACAAGGCCGAACGCCTCGGCTGGGAACAGACCAGCCGCGCCTGGCTCCAGGACCGCATCCGCGCCGCCATCCCCCACGCCGCCAGCATCGAGGAACTCCTCGCCTACCTCGAAGCCGACGACGTCATGGTCACACCGCGCCGCGGTCCGTCCGGCGACCTGATCGGCTACTCCGCCGGCCGACCCGGCGACCTCGACAAGAACGGCCAGCAGATCTACCACCCCGGCGGGAAGATCGCCCCCGACCTCACCCTCCCCAAACTCCGCGCCCGCCTGGAAAGCAGCACCCCCGAAGAACACCCCACCGCACGACGCAACCAGCCCGGCACACCCTGGGAGCAGGCCATCGACGCCCTCGATACCCTCCGCCCGGCAGCCACGAGCAGCGACGAACACAATCCACAGGTCCAGGCACAGATCAGCGCTCTCGGCGAACTCATCGAAGCCACCGCGCAGATGGCCCCCGCCGACCTGAGCTCGGATCTACGAGCAGCAAGCCGTACCTTCGCCCGCGCCCAACGCTCCCAGGTCCGCGCCGAACAAGCCGCCGCCCACACCCTGCGCACGGCCGCCCGCGACATCGTCCACACCGCCACCGGCCCGAACAGCAGCGCCCTCGCCGCCCTGACCGCCACCCTCGTATGGGCCGTCATCCTCGCCGCCCGCTGGCACGACGCCAACTGCCACGCCCAACAAGCCGCCGCAGCCCGCCAGACCGTCCAGCACCTCCAAGCCGCAGCCGACACCGCCCTCAACCCGACCCTCACCCACCTCACCACCCGCCAGCCCGCCCCGCATCACCAACGCACCCTCGCCACCGACGTACGCGTCTCCCTCCCCGACCACGCCGACCGCATCCTCGCCGATCCCGCCTGGCCCGCCCTCGCCACCGTCCTCACCGACGCCGAAGCCAAGGGACACCAACCCGGCCGGCTCCTCGCCGAAGCCGCCGCCCAACGCGAACTCACCACCGCCCGCCAGCCTGCCCGCGTTCTGATCACCCGCATCCAACACACCGCCCGCAACCCCGCCCCGAACCGGCGCTCCGAAGCCGCTCGCCTCCGGTCGCAGGGACTCACCACACGGCCTCAGCCAGCAGCGGAGACGCCGCCCCCGGCCCCGGCAACGGAGGCGAACCGCGCCCGCCCACGGCGGTAGGGGACGTCATAGAGCAGCCCGAGCGAGATCGCACCGTCCGGGGGTGCGACGAGCGAATCCTCCGCGCCGCGTCCGAAACGGTCGGGGAACGGCACGTTCAATCGCCCTCGCCCAGATCATGCTCAGTGCCGGCTACAGCTGGCCCCCAGGTCTTCGCCATGCGTGAGACGACAAGCGCTGCGGCTTCCTGTGCCGTGTAGATGGGCGCCGCGCGGAACTCCTCACCGTGGTGCCGCAGCGCGTACCTGCCGTCGCCAAGGGGCTCGATCGCCGCCATGTCGCGGGAGAACGGCCACCCCGTGCACCTGCTGAATCCGAGCGCGCGGTGGCTCGTGTAAGGGAAGAGGGCCCTCAGCCTTGGCTCGGCGTACGCGGCCCGCATCATCTCCAGGTCCACGTACGGATCTTCTTCCAGATAGACGCGCCACTTCTCCGCCACCGCATACTCGGGTCCACGCTCATGGGCCAGAGCCAGAGCACTGACCTCAAGAAACGGCGTCGTAGCCTGCAACTCGACCAGCCCGACGCCGTCATGCCAAGCCGCGGCCGCTGCCGCGACTTGTTCGAGGTCGTCAGTGGAACCGTGCGTCAGCGTCACCCCCCGTCCTCCCGCAGAAACGATGAATACCCGTTCGACGGAACCGAGGTTCACGCTGAAGCCGCCCAACTGCGGACTACGGCTCGCGACCCACGCGAAGGCGAGCGACGGACCGTCGCTCGCAGACCGGACATCACCGAGGTCGAGAGCGTGCTCGGCAGCGCACTGGGAGAGCGCGGCTGCGAGGCTGCCCGCGGCAGCTACCTCCGGATACAACTCCGAGTCCGGACGATGTGGTTGCCCCGACGGACCGGTTGCAGTCATCCCCACATCATCGCCCCAGCGCGGATGTTGACCAAGCCATGCGCGAACGACTCCGGACGAGCCCGACTTCTCCATCGCCGGCAACGCCATACGCGCCCCCGGCTCATCGCTCGCAGGCAGGCAGGCCCAACAAGCCCGCGTCTCCAAGGATCTGCGCGACGCTCTCCGTCAGAGCGCCGTCCGCACCGATGACCGTCTCACCGCCACAGGGCAGCAGGTCGGCCGCGCGGTACTCCCCGGCCCGCAACCCCGCCTCAACCAACGACTTCCCCGACACGCTGTTGCCCCGCACCACGACCAACATTGTGCCCGTATTCCCCGTCCTCACCCACCCCACGCTAACGGCCCTCGCCGGGAAGGCCAGTGGGCACGACGCGAGGCCAGCTCGCTCCCCAGGCAACTCTGCGGCGCCTCTCCACACGTCGAACGGCCTGCCACTGCTTCTGCCTACGGCGTGAGGCTGTGCCCGGCGAGGACGGAGTAGATGTGCTCACCGTGGGCCCAGCGCTTGAGCTCCTGGCGCCCGATGAGAGTCAGTCGATGACGGTTGGCGAACTGGGTGGCCGGTTGGCTGAACCCGTTCAAGCCGATGATCATCGCTATATCCGCGCCGTGTTCCGGCCGGGTCGTTCCGTTGAACCTCTGCATGTCCTGCGATCCGACCGGCTTGGCGTACTTCTTGCACTGCACGACGAGCTTGCGATTCTCTTCGTCCCAGGCCAGCACGTCGGCGCCAAGGTCTCCTGCACCGCCGACTCGGCGGGTGTGCCTGAACCCGTCGCGGGCCAGGAGATCAGCGCACGCCTGCTCGAAGCCGGTCGGGGTCATGGCCTCAAACTGTGCCATCCGGTACGTCAGCGCAGCCGGTTCGTGGTCCTCTCGCCACGAGGCCGCCGACACCTCGTATAGGGCGAAGTCGGCGATGAACAGCCAGCCCCCGAAACGCCCTACGAGACCCACAACGATCAGCGCTCCGACGCCGATCAACGCCGTCCACCACGGGTGATGGGCGATTGGTCCACCGACGTCCTGGCCTAACCAGTGAGGTACGTCCTGGGTGATCCACTTCCACAGCATCCTGGCAGCGGTCAGGACGAGGATCATCACCAGGATGAACTTCAGCATCGGGTCGAGCGAGCCGTCTTCCTCGAACACGGGGTCCCCTCCATGTCACGGCACCGCGAGTGGCACTCCGAACCCTGCGATGCGGCCATTCCTGGAATCGGTGTAGCAGTCACCACTGACACCGACGGGCGGAACGAGCCCGTGAGACCTGCTTCGCAGTCGGGAACCAGCCAGTCCCACCCGGCACTATGCCCACGAGGCTGAATGTCAGATCAACGTGCGGAGGTGGCTGCGCCGGCTCTCCACTGCACAGCTGAGGTTGGGGGCTGGTAGTCGGCCCAACGAGCCGAGACGTGTTCGGTCGCCGCAGCATGACGCCGCCCCGGCGACATGACCGAAGTCAGCGGTCGTCGGGACAGCCGGCATTCACAGCAGTCAGCCAGCTGTGTCGGGGTGGGCACAGGTGTTCAACCTGTGCCCACCCGCCTACCAGCTGATGGTCAGGCGGGTGTCGGGCCTGGTGACGTGAGCGCCGGGGGCAAGCTGGCCGTCGGGGGTGGCGGCGGGGTACGCGGTGATGACCGGTTGGGCGGGGCGCTCGTCGTTCCAGCGACTCAGGAGGTCAAGGACCTGCGAGTTGAGTTTGTTGCTGTCCGGCCCGTGGGTGATGAGGCCCAGTTCGTCGGTGTCGTCGTCGACGGGTCGGGTCGTGAGGTAGGAGATGGTCGCGCCGTCGTACAGGGTGGCGCCGGCCCAGCGGATGGCGGGGGTGGCCAGGCCTAGGACGTGGGCGGCGGGGCCGATGGACAGGCGGCCGAAACTGAGGTCGCTGTCGGTCGTGGCGAGCCAGAGGTCGAGGTGGGCGGCGGGTTCGTCGTGGCGGACGTGGATGCCGGTCCAGTGCTGGTGGGCGGGGTGAGTCAGGGCTTGGGCGAGGGCGGGCTCGTCGGGGAGGTCGTCGGCGTCGAGTTTGAGGATGACGTCGTCGGCGAGGCGGACGTGGCGTTCGCCCATTTCGGAGGCGCCGCGCATGGGTACGAAGCCGCAGACGGAGGCGTTGGTGCTGCGCATCCGGTGCTCGTCGGTTCGGTCGAAGGCGAGGGAGCGGGTCAGGCCGCTGCCGTGGAGGCGGAGGGGTACGACGATGCGTCCGCCGAGGGCGAGTTGCTGCCACCAGGCGGCGGAGATGTCCCATGCTCCGGCGGTGACTTCGATCCTGTCGTAGGGGGCGCCGGCCGGGTGGCCGAGGGCGCCGTCGCCGCAGATGACTTCGACCTGGCCGTATCCCGCGGCGGCCAGGTTGGTGCGGGCACTTTCGGCGAGGTCGTCGTCGAGTTCGATGGTGGTGACGTGGCCGGTGGGGCCGACCAGTTCGGTCAGGAGGGCGGCGTTGATGCCGGTGGCCGCGCCGATCTCCAGGACGCGGTGGCCAGGTGCGGCTTGGAGCTGTTCGAGCATGGTGGCCACGATGTTGGGTCCGGAGGCGGAGGAGACGGCCGTGCCATCGGCAGCGCGCTTTGTGACGACGGCCTTGCGGGCGTAGGCCGTGGCCAGGTCCACCCCGGGGAGGAACAGGTGGCGGGGCACGCTGCGGAAGGCGGCCTTCACCTCGGGGGTGCGAAACGTGCCGAGGCGGTCGATGAAAGCAACGAGGGCTTCGCGCAGCCGCTGAGGTTCTGTGGTCGTCTGGTCCGTCATGTCCGTGGTCACCGTCTTCACAGTAAGGGGCTGGGCGTGGTCGTTCCGGCTGCCGTACGGAGTGTCGTCGGCTGCCGGTTGCCGGTGGAAGATCACTCTGCTGGCGGCAGTGGCCAACAGGTACTGGTGCTGGGCGGGGATGCCGAGCCGGTTGAAGGCAAAGAGCAGGTGGTCCGTGAGGATGGCCCGTAATCCCCGGGTCAGAGCGCCTTGTTGAGCGAGGCAGGTGAGAGCCCGTCCGGCGTCCTCGAAGGCCGTCGGCCAATCGGGCGCCAGCGTCAGGGGGCTTCCGGGACTGTCGCTCGCGGCGGTGACGAGGAACTGCACCGCGGTCAAGGTCGGCGCCCCCGGCTGCGGGGCGCCGGCGTCCGTCCGGTGTTCGGCGACCTGGGCCCAGATGTCGCCCTGCTCGTAGAAGTCCTGCCCGGCCGCGGTCATCATGCGCGTGCCCAGACGCACTGCGAGCTCGCGGCGGTGATCGTCCCCCGTACCGACACGGGCGAGGTACTGAAGGATCTGGCGGCTGTCGGCGTGGAAGAGACGGTGCGCGATGGCCATCGCTTCGGGTCCGCCGAACCGGTACGTCTCCGGCTCATAGACGGCCTGATGGGCACGCTGGATGGCGGCTCGACCGATCAGGGTGGTGGTCAGGTGGTCGAGGAAGGCGGCGGCTGCCTGGTCGTCCTCACCCCTGGGGAGGAAGCGCAGTCGCCAAGTCTCCGCTTTGCGGACCAACCACCAGCCGGAGACAGTTCCGGTGGTCTCGGCGTCAGTCAGGAACGGTCCGAGATGGGTGACGGCCATGTGCTCGGCGGCCTCCCAGTCGCGGCACCGCAGGTTGACCTGACGCCATCTGCTGCCGCCGTCCAGCTCGTACATGGTGGGTCCCATTCCGTTGATGCAGTGGTCAGTTGAGAAGGAGACAGGTGGTCCAGCCGCTGGGTGCGCCAGTGGCGGCAGCGGCCACGGTGTGCAGGGTCAGGGCGATACCGGCGCTGCCTTCGACCAGGCCGGGCAAAGCTGCTGGTGGTAGGTCGCGGGCGTGGCGGAGGAGCTGTTCGAGCAGGTACGGGAGGTGGGTGGCGAGGGTGGGTGTGGCTGCGTCGTTGGCGGCGTGCCACGCGGTCGCGACGAGGCCGGCCCAGCCGTGGCACAGGGCCGGGTCGGTGATGCTGGCGAGTTGGTTCTCGTCGGCCAGGCATCGGGCGAGGGCGTCTTCGGCGGCCTGTTGGCGTGTACGGTCGCCGACGGCGAGGGCGGCCAGTTGCTGGGCGCGGGCCAGGCCCGGGGTTCCGTAGCACCAGGAAGGCCGCGCCGGGCCGCCTTGGAATGATCGTCCGGTGCGTAGTTCGTCGAGGGTGATCCGTTCGGGCCACCACGGTCCGGCCGGAGCCGTGTGCTGCCAGGTGTCGAGCCATCGGCTGATGGTCTGGATCGCGGCTGCGTGGCCGGGAACCTCGACTCCGCGCCGGGCGGAGAGGGCCAAGAGCGCGAGGGGGCCGGCGATGCCGTGGGCCATGCCGAGGTTGGCGTGTCCGGCGTCGAATCGGGGATCGTACGACCCGGAGGGGATGTCGGCGGTCCACCAACCCGGGGCGCCGCGGCCTGCCTTGTCGGTGGCCGGCACGGGTTCGGTCAGCCGCACGAGGTAGGTCAGGACCTGTCGGAGGAGGTCGCCGCCCGGGTCGCGGGTCAACAGATAGGCGCCGAGTCCGGTGAGGCCCCGGACCAGGTCGAATTCGTTGGGCGACGGGCGCAGGCTGCGGTCGATGCGGGTATGGGCGGCGTCCAGTCGGGTGTGGACGAGTTGGGCGATGCCTGCGTCGAGGCGGGACATGGCGCCCAGGTAGCCACCGGGTGCGGCAGTGGCCAGAGCGAAAGCGATTGCGGGCGCGCCGAACCACAGGCCGGCCCCGGGGCCGGCGGAGAGGTCGTCGCGGGTGGCGCGGGTCAGCCATGCGTGCAGGGACTCTTGCCCGCTCAGGCCGTGTTGGGCGCGTAGTCCGTGCAGGACGGCGACGCCAGCGGCGCCTTTGGACAGCGACTGATCGCGCCAGCGCGGGCTGGTGGGGCTGTAGTCGTCGGCCGGATCTACCAACGGTGGTACGGCGAGGGCGGCAGCCAGTTCGTCGGACATCGCGGCGGCTGCCTCGAGCATGGCCCTGTCGAACACGGCGGTCACCGGTCGCTGCCTGTGCCGGTCTGGCGGGCGGCCCGGGCGAGGGCGGCCGCGCGGGCCAGTTTGCCCGATGCCGCTTCACCCGCCGGATCGATCCCGCGGGCGCGGTTGTGGTGCATGTGCAGTAGTGAAGTCAGCGCCGAGGCCGGGGTGACCCGGGTGATCTCGGGGGTGAGGCACGACGCGTAGCGGGCTGCGGCCTCGGACCTGGCCCGCCAGGCGGCGGCGATCTCCGGGCCGCCCGGCAGGGTGAGCAACGTCCAGGCGTTGGCCAGCAGAAGCGTCTGGCGGCGCGCCTCACGGTCCAACGCGGCTGCCCCATCGGCGATTTCCGGATGGTCGATCAGCCAGCGCATACCCGAAGGGGTGCCGCCGGTCATGGCGTGGGTGAGGTCGACCAGGCTCGCTGCGGTCAGCGCCGAAGGCTGGACGTCCCGGGCGCCGGTCAGGGCGGCGAGCTGCGTCAGGACCGCGTGAGAGTCGGCGGCGAACACCGCGTGTGCGGCCTGCATGGCCGCCCCGGGCCCGTACCGTGCGACCTCCGGGTGGTAGGTGCTGAACGTCAGGTCGCCGATGAGGCCGAGCCGTCGTAGCTGCGCGGCCCAAGCCCCTACGTACCCGTGGGCCCGTTGGAGGTCGGGGTCACGCAGGCGCAGCCGCAGGTGCGGTGAGCCCTGACGGGATCGGGTGAACCACCACAGCGGCTGCACGTCCCACCGTTCCAACAGCGCCGGCACGTGCCGGAGCAGGATCGCGTCGAACACCTCCGGGTGCCCGTACACCTTCACGAGCACCACGTCCTCGCACTGCTGCGGTGGGGTCAGTGGCAGGGGTGCGGCGCTGGTGAGGACGGTCGGTGTCGGAGCGGGAGGTGCGGTGGCGGCCAGCGGGATGACGATCTCGTGGGCGCGTCCCTGAAGCCAGCCGTAGTCGACGACGGTCGGTGCTTCGCGGACGGTAACGGGGCCGTCAGCACTGTCGACGTGGGCGCGCAGCACCGCCAGGTGCACGGGGTCGTCCAGGTCCAGACGCAACTGCCGGTCGGTCGTTCCCACCGAGATGTTGGCGGGCAGGTTCCGTCGCTCGCGCGCGGTGTCGAGAGCGGCAGTCCATGCGCTCATCGGCGACGACGAGCTGGGCAGGCCGGCGGGGTTCAGATCCCATTGGGCGGGGGCGAGGATGCTGCGGCCGTATCTCACGCGTGGGAGGAACGGCAGAACCGCAGCCGCACCCCAGTCGAAGGACGTAACCGGCGCATGGGCGGAGCGC
Organism: Actinacidiphila sp. bgisy145; assembly: GCF_057708125.1. NCBI lineage: Bacteria > Bacillati > Actinomycetota > Actinomycetes > Kitasatosporales > Streptomycetaceae > Actinacidiphila > Actinacidiphila sp. bgisy145. Next base: position 19,728 of record NZ_JBYIRL010000057.1, on the reverse strand, counting down.
GGGATCTCGAACAGCAGCCGGGCCAGATGCGGCATGGTGTGGCGCGCTCCCGCGTGCGGCAGGATCGGTTCCACGACGCGGCGACGGGACAGCGACACCACGTACATCCGGTCGCGGTCGGCGGTGACCGCCAGGTCCCGCAACGGAATCTGTCCTGGTGCGGGGTCGCGGTGCTCGGCCAGCGAGATCACGTGCGACACCACCGGCGGGACGCGCAGCACGTTCTCCGAGCGCACCGTCCGCGGCGGGAACGACAACTGAGCGACGAGCCCGTCCTGCACGCCCGGCGGCAACCGCCCATACGCCTCGGTCATCCGTCGGCGATCCGCGTCGGAGAAGAGGTCGAGGAACCGGCCGGCGTTGGCCGCGGTCCGGCCGAACCCGGACACCCCCAAGGTGAAGAAGCCCTCCGCGAGCGCCCGCGTCGAAGAGGCACGCACGTCCACCCACACGTCCCCGTGCGCCGCTGGCCCTGGCAGGACCGACCCGACGCCCGTCAGCGCGTCCAAGGCGGCATCGTCGAGCCTGATCTCCTGCACGCCGTCGAGAGCGGCCTGCTGGGCAAGCACGAGCAGGCGTTCATCGCGTCGCGACAACACGCCGGCAGGAGTCGCGGGTTGGGTGAAGTGCTGTGGGAACCCGAGTCCGACCAGGGGGTCGGTGAGTTCCTTCACCGGCACCAGCGCGCCGGGCCCGTACCGGTCAAGGAACCTTCCGCGGTACGCGTTCCACGCGGCGACCGCCGGGGTCTGCGGCGCAAGACGAACGAGTGCGGCTGCTGCCGACGCGGCCTCGTGCGCCACCTGCACCGGAAGCACCGCCGAGCAATCGAGCCGCAGATCGACCGCCAAGGGCTGATCCGCGGCGCTCGACACCTGACGCATCCGTTGTGCGAACGTGTGTCCCTGGCGATACGGTTTCGCGGATTCGGCACGCTGCAACGCCTGGTGGATGAAATGGAGTTCACCGACAAGGTGTCGGACCTCGGACAGGCGGTCTGCCTCCACCTCACGCAGCCGGGCCAGAAGATGCGCCAGAGCATCGGCTTCGGTCGCGGGTGGACGAAGGCCGCTGATCAGCACACCCCGCGTCATGAGTTCACCCACGACCGCCTCAAGCGAAGCAGAGGCGGGGCCGGGATGTTCGGCCGCGATCTTGCCGATCAGATCGCCGACACGGATGGGGGTACGAGTGAAGCGGAGGATCGTCTCCACGACGGGTACCAGCCGCACAGACACTTCCTCCTGCGAGCCGGAAGTCTGGGCGGCGGTGTGGGGCTGCCAGGTCACGAGCAGCCGCTCTCCGCGCACCGTTGCAAGGTCGTTCACCACGACCGGCAGCCGTAGCCGTAACTGAGGACAGGACTCGAAGCGCGCGATCACGTCGGCCAACCACACCGCGTCGGCCCGGGCCCGCACGCGGTCGTGCCCACTCCAGCGGACGGAAGCACCGTGGCCGAAGCGCACCGCGCTCACGCCCGCGAAGAGACCGAACGGAGTCGCCCGGCCTTGTACGCGCACGAGGTAGCGGGCCAACGCCAGAGCCGTTCGACGAACTTGCCGGAGATCCGGCTCCCGACGAGCGGGCATCGACTCGATCTGTTCGGCCAGGGCAGGGCTGGCGAACGCGACCGCTCGTGCCACTGACTCACTCGCCCACACCTGTGCGATCCAGGTGCACCACTCCTCCAGCCCGGCCTCACCGCTGGCACCGGGCCAAGACCACCGTGTGCCTGCCTCAAGGGGGTGAGCAGTTGCTCGCAATACCGCCGCGTCGACGTGTTCATACACCGGCATGCGTTCTCCTGCTCTCACTCTCGTACCTCCCGTCGGGCCGAACGTCCAGGTGAAACCGGGTGGTGGGTACGGCGGGCAAGACACCCACCGCACCCACCGACCCGGGGTCCGATCAGCAGTCGCCGTTCTTCTGGGTGTCGCACCCGTCGTCGGTGCTGCTCAGCAGCGCCGCCGCCACGGGGCCGGCGGTGACGATCCGAACGTCCAAGTCGAGGTCCACGCCCTCGACGACCTTCGGCGGTGTGCTCGTGACGATGTCCACAGCAAGTCCTCCTGCTCGTTGGGTTAATGCTCTTTGCGGTGGTGCCCGCGGCCGAGCCCGTGCGGGGGAGCGTCTATGGCTCCCTGCACCCGCAGTCGGTTCCGGCCATCCCCGCGCGTCGCGAACAACGCCACGTACGGGAACTTGTGCGCTCCACCCCGCCTGAACGGCCAGGGTGGGCGTCCGCTCCGGACGCCTCCGACCGTCCCCTATGGGAGAGGGGCAGTCGGTCGCATTGCCGGCGGACGGAGCGGAAGCTTTCAAGGGGCCGGTTGGCTGGCGAGGGCAAGCCCGAGAACGAGGCCGATCGTCAGGGCGAGGACCGTCAGGACGAGAATTCCGGTCCAGCCGGCGATGAGGGCGATCTTCCACTGGCGGATCACGGGAGGCCGTCCTCGATCTGGTCACCCGCACGCCTCGCGGGGTGGTCCGGATCTCGTATACGCGACCCATGGGCAGCCCAGTCCTCGCGGGCGGTGATCAGGCCGGGAAGGACGGTGTTCTCGAAGTAGTCGGCCTGGGTGCGGATCTGGGTGGCGAAGCGGGCGAGGTCGGTGGGGGTGAGGCCCTCGAAGTCCCACGCGTCGACGACCGTCAGCGAGGCGGTGGGCACTCGTTCGTGTGGCTGCGGGGCGTAGGGGTGGCAGGCGATCTGGGCAGCGAACATCACGCTGGTGGACTCGCGGTAGCGGGTGCCGTTGATGTCGGTGTCGAGGGTGGCGGGCGGGAGGACGGGGTCGACGGGGAGCATCGTGTAGTGGGCGTAGCCGCGCAGGTAGTGCACGGCCTGGTCCAGCGTCATGCCGGTCTGACTGGGGTCGTCCATGGACCAGTCGGGATGCTGACCAGTCAGGGTGATGCCTTCCACCGTGGTGACCGTCCAGGTGCGCGGCGCCTGCTCCGGTGGTGGCGGCGGGGTGGTGGGTTTGGTGAGCAGGGTGGTAGGGGTCATGGGCGATGGCTCCTTGGGGTGGCGGGAGTTGGTGGGTCAGCGGGTGGTGGTGCGGAGGGTGTGGAGGTGTTCGATGGTCTGCGCGGGGGTGAGGGCGAGGTCGCGCAGTTCGTCGTAGAGGCGGCTCAGTTCCTCGACGTCGTCCGGGTCGTCGGTGAGGTGGTCGGTGAGGGTGCCGTGGGTGTAGGCGAGGGTGGCGCCGACGCGGAAGGACAGCAGTTGGAGGGGACCGTGCAGGTCGTGGGGGCCGGCGTGGAGGGGGAGGAGTTGGAGGGTGATCGCGGGCTCGTGGGCGGTGGCGATGAGGTGGTCGAGTTGGCCGTCCCAGGTGGCCTTGTTGCGGGCGCGGCGGTGGAGGACGAGTTCGTTGAGGACGGCGCGGTAGCGGACCGGGTGGGGTGTGGTGTCGGTGAGGCGGGCTTGGCGTTCGCGGAGTGCGTTGATCTGCGCGGCAAGGACTTCCGGTGACTGTGGGTGGGTGGTGGCGAGGTGTTCTTCGGCGTAGGCGGGGGTCTGGAGGAGGGTGGGGATGGTGGTGAGGGCGTATGCGCGGATGCTGGTCGCGGCTGCTTCCAGGGCGGTGAGTCCGCCGGCTGCGCGTTTGGCTTCGCGTTTGGCCAGCAGCCACAGTCCGGCGAGCAGGTCCCCGGTGTCGTAGAAGCGGTCCAGGGTTTCGGCGACGCGCATGTTGCCGAGCCGTCCGCCGGTTTCCAGGCGGTGGAGGTAGGACTGCTCGTAGTGGCACCGGTCGGCCAGCTCGACCAAGGAGAGGCCGGCCTTCGCGCGCAGGAACGCGAGATGGTGGGCGTACAGGGCGCGGGCGCTCACCTGGCCGGAGGCGATCGCTGCGCGGAAGGCAGCGAGCCGATCAGCGCTGGTGGTCACGGGGTCCACGACAGGCGTGGTGTCGGTTGTCACGGGCGGGTCCCCGTACCGGAGGTGTGGTGGGCGGTCCATTCGGCGCGGATATCGTTGAGCTGGGGGATGACGACACCGTCGAGCCGATCGGCCACCGCGCGCAGGCCCGCGACCAGATCCGCCACCCCCGCCGGGTCAAGGTCGGTCATCCAGTACTCGCCGGCGACCCGCACCGTGACAACCGGGAGGGCCAGTTCAGGAGCCGGGGCGTAGGGCGTGCAGGTGATGCTGGAGGACATGACCTCCAGCTCCTCGGGGGCGACGCTGGAGTTGCCGGGCGAGTACGCCCGCAGGACCTGCCCCGGGAACTCCCGGTAGTGGCAGACGTCCGCCAGCCGCGCGGCCAACTCCTCCGGCGGCACGTCCGCCTCGCTCGGATCCTCGGCGGCCCAAGGAGGCAGGTACCCGGAGACCTGCTCGCCGGCGGTCGTGGTGATCACCCACCGCCGCGTCGAGCTGGTCGTCGCGTCGGGCTCAGTGGCGGGTAAGGGGGAAGACGACGGGACCGCGGGATTCATCGTGCGGAGTTCCTGTTCGTGGTGGGGCGGTGGAAACGGGTGGCGGCGTCGAGCACGCGTCCGTCGGGCGGCCGGTCCTGCTGCGCGAGGAGCGGACCGAAGGCCGCGAGGAGAGCGGGCGGCATGGCCGGGTCGGCCAACTCCCAGCTGTGGCCGCCGGGGTGCCCGGCGAACTCGCTGCATGCCTCACCACCGTCGGCGGTGGCGACAGGGCAGTCGGGAAGCAGGAGGGCGAGGCAAGGCTCGACGCCGTCACGCCAGGCGGCCCAGACGGTGCCGGTGCCCGGACCACGCAGGTTAAGCACCACCCCGTGGTGGACCCGACCGCGGTGGGCCTGGAGCGTGCAGACCAACCGCGCCACCGCGTCCTCCGCCACATACACCAGCCCGTCCCACGCAGGTGCAGTGGCGTTGGCCATGCCCAGAGCCACCTCGACGAGCCGGGACGGCACCAAGGTCTGCCGACCACAAGCGAAGCCGCGCGGACAGCACTTGGACATCGGGGGCACTCCATCGATTGCTTCGTGTGGGGATGGGTTGGGCCCGCTCCGGTCGCGGGCAGATGCCGTGGATCCGGCACGCCCGCGGAGAGCTGGGGACGTGGATTCCTGCTCGACTCGACATAGCCGAAGCGGGGGAAGACCGCTCCAGCGGCGGAAGGTGCCCGCTGCCGCGCGCACGGGGACCGGAGTGTGCACAGCAGTGTCGGGTGACGCGCGGGCGGGCCACTGGAGCTGGAGCGAACGCAGCCGATTACGGGTATCGCTCGGTGCCGCAAGGAGACCTCCGTCGGCACGGCTGCGCTCCGGTGATCACTGCCTCTGCGCGGGCGGCGCGGGCTGTTCGCCCTTGTGGACGTCGGAGAACAAGAGGGTGGGCTCGGCGAGGATGTCGCGGCCGGCCTCGCTCTTGTAGATGGTGTCGACGCTGCCGAAGCGGGCGTCCAGGTAGTCGAGCCCAAGGCATGCGGCCGCCTCGCGGACCGATGCCTCGTCGGGGCCTTCGATCTCCAGGAAGGTGGGGAGGTCGGGCCAGGTGTCGAAGTCGTACGTGACGTCGCCGAGTTGCCACTCCTCGCGGAAGTTCTCCTGGTAGCGCACTTCGCGCAGACCGACGTTGCGGAGGATCTCGGCCATCGCCTGCAGGTCGCTGACCTCGGTCTCGATCTCGGTCGTCCCGTGGATCGAGGTGGCGTCGGTGACCTGCTTGAGGGTGAGCGTGGTGCGGATGCCCTCGGTGCGGAGCCGTACCCACTGCGAGCCGTCGAGGGCGTCGCTGTCGAAGATCTTCCGGGTGAGCAATGTCCGGGGGAACGTCTGGGCCGCGCCCAGCTCCGCCAGCTTGGTCTGGAGATCGTCCACGTCGACGGCGAGGAACTTCGCCTCGTACTCGTGCTTCATGATCGTTTCATGGCCTTTCGTGGGTCCTTGAGGGCGGCAGGGCGCGAAGTGCGTCCGTGTCGCGGATCAGCGGGTAGGACGGATCGGAGGTGCGGGCGGCACGGAGAGGATGGCGCGGACGACCTCTTGCGGCGTGCGGCCTGTCGTGTCCACCGAGCGCATCGGGAAGGGGGCGTAAGCGTCGGTGATCTGCTCGGCCACCTCCTCTGCGAGCCCGTCCCAGCGTGAGGTGGGCTTGTGGCGGGTGGCGAGCCGGCGTCGGCGTTCGTCCTCGTCGCAAACGAGGTGGTACGTGACCGGCTGGGGCAGGTCCGGCGGCAGGGCTATGCCCAGGCGAGCGCCGAACGCGCGGTGGTTGGCCAGGCACCGGGCGAAGTAGCTGTCCACGACGACCGGGGTTCCAGCCGACAGGTGCAGTCGGATGGCGTCCGCGGCGGTGAACAGCGCGGAGAGGTAGAAGGCCATTCGGGCTTCTACGTTCTCTCCTGCGTCGATCTCCGGCCGCAACTGCTGGTAGACGGTGGGGACCGTGGGGACGACTACTGCTCCGCGGGCGGCCGCAAGCAGTGGCGCGACGGTTGACTTCCCGGTGCCGCGCAATCCTTCGAGGCTCTCGAAGAGCGGCTGGTCAGGCACGGGCGTAGAGCACACCGGGCACCGCGAGGACGATCTCGTCGGTGGCGGAGGGCCGGTGGACGATGTGGCCGGCCTGCTTGTCGTACCAGAAGGCGTGGGCGTCCTTCCCGACCGCCTTACACGACATCGTCAGGCCGCCGCGCGGGTCTGCCTCGATCCGGGGGATGGAGACGGTGCTCGCTGCCGGCCCGCGGCTTTCCGGCGTTCCTTCCTCCGACAGGTCCTCGTCCACGATGACCTCGATGGCGAGGTGGGAGGTCCGGAGTTGTTCGCGCAGCCGCGCGTACGCGGTCGTGTCGGAGATGCGCAGTTCGGGGTGATGGGCGGCGTTGCCGACGGGCCGCAGGCGGTGGAGCTTCAACTGCCGGGCACCGTAGTCCTGAAGGGTGCGGGCCAACGGCAGCACCTCGTCGATGTTGCGTGCGTTGACCGTCATGGTCGCGCCGGTGGGGATGCCGAGGTCGCGGGCGTGGTTCAGGGCGCTGAGGGCGCCCTGGTAGCTGCCGTACCGACGGATGGCGTCGTTGGTGGCGCCGTTGCCCTCCAACGAGATCCGCAGCAGGTCCAGGTACGGGGCGATCTCGGTGAGACGGCGTTCGATGCGGTAGCCGTTGGTGCAGATCTCGACGTGCAGGTCCAGCTCCTGCTTGGCGTAGCGGACGACCTCGGGCAGGTCCTTGTGGAGGAAGGGCTCGCCGCCGAGGAGGTTGACGGCCTCGGTGCCGTACTCCTTGTGCATCAGCCTCATCAGCGTGACCGCCTCTTCGAGGGTGAACGCGTCCAGGTGCTGGAGGCGCTCGCCGTGGAAGCAGTGCTGGCAGGCGAAGTTGCAGCGGTAGAGGAGTTGCAGGTACAGCATCCGGACCGTCCGGATGCCGGTGACTTCCGTGATCATGTGGGCCTCACTGGCGAGTTGCCTGGTTGAGGCTCTGATAGTGGCCGGGCGGTTCGGGACCGCATCACCGCGTAAAGGGACGCTCCGGGGACGTCCTGGGACGTTTTCAGCCCCGCTCGATGCCCTTCAGCAGACCGAGGACACGGTCGGTGTCCGAGAGGTCCGGCAGTACGACGGACGCGCCGGCGGCTGCGAGTGCGGACGGGCTGTCGACACCACTGGCCACGGCGATGATGTGCGCGCTTGAGGCGCGGGCGGCTTCGACGTCCCGGGGTGTGTCTCCCACGAGCACGGTGGGCGTCCCCTCGGCCAGGCCGCGGTCCCGCTGAATGCGACGACGGGCGACATCCACAAGGTGTGGACGCTCCAGGGCGTCGGCACCATACGCGCCGACCGACAGATCGACGAGGGAGTCGAGATCGAAGGCCGAGAGCTTCACACGCGCGTTGGCCGCGACATTGCCGGTCAGCACGGATGACACCCAACCCGCTTGCGCCGAGGCGCTCTTGAGCGCATCACGTGCTCCAAGGAGCGCCGATCCGCGCTTGCGAAGCTCGCCCGACCGTTCCTCGCCCGACCGCGCGAGTGCGGCTTCGACCTCCGCCCAGGCGGGTTCGTGCAAGCCGTTCCGCTGGAACATCTCCCGCATGATCAGACGGTCCGTACGTCCCTCGGTGACCGCCGGCCGCGCAGCGGGGCAGCCCGCCACGGTCTCGAAAGCGGCAGCGTAGATCTCCTTGCTCACGCCGGCGTTGTCGATGAGCGTGTGGTCGATGTCCCACAGAACGATGAGCGCCATACGTCCAGCGTATTCGTGACACGGGAACCGTCGATTCTGCTCCCGGGCCGGCGGAAGAGGCTTGCCCACCCGCAACACCGTCGGCTTGTATGGCCTTTGTGAACGAGCGACTCCACTCTGTACTCGCCCAGCGTGGTGTGACGCCCGAGTTGCTCGCCGCAGCCTGCGAGGTCGACCCGAAGACCGTCGGCCGCTGGCTCGGCGGACGCATCCCGCACCCGCGCCACCGCTACCGCGTCGCTGAGCACCTGCGCGTGGAAGAGTCCTTCCTCTGGCCCGTCGAGCAAGCGTCGAGCAGGCCGACAGGGGGTGCCCGCAGCACCGAATTGATCGGCACCTTCCAGAACCGGGCCAGCGTGCCACGGGAGATGTGGCTCGCCTTGCTCCAACAAGCACAGGAACAGATCGACGTGCTCGTCTTCTCCGGGACGTTCTTCGCCCAGAGCAACCCGCACGTGGCCAGGATGCTCGCGACCCGCGCGGCCGCCGGAGTCCGTGTACGGCTCTGTTTCGGCGCACCCGACGGCCAGGCGGTAGCCAACCGCGGTCGTGAGGAGGGCATCGGCGACACGCTGGCCGCCAAGATCCGCGCTTCTCTCTTCTACTACCGCTCGCTGTTGACGGTGGCCGGATGCGAGGTCCGTCTCCACGACACGACCCTCTACAACTCGCTCTTCCGCTACGACAACACGCTCCTGGTGAATCCGCACGTCCTCGGTCAGCCAGCGAGCGCGAACCCGATCCTGCACCTCAAATGGGCGGGGGCGGGAGGCTGGTTCGACGACTACGCTCACAGCTTCGACCACGTCTGGGCCAGCGCGCACCCCTGGACACCCGAGAGCGAGGGAACCGCCACGCATGGGCAGGACTGAGTACTACAACGACCCCCACGCCCCCAAGGCAAACACCCTCATCCCCGCCAGCAACCTCCTGGTCGTGGACGAGGCCGGCGCGATCCTCCTGCAACGCCGTCGCGACACCGGGCAGTGGGCGCTGCCCGGCGGGGCCCAGGACATCGGTGAGACCGCTGCCCAATGCGCGATCCGCGAGTGCCTCGAAGAGACCGGCATCATCGCGGAGATCAACGGCTTCCTGGGCGTCTACACCAACCCGAAGCACATCGTCGCCTACACCGACGGCGAGATCCGCCAGCAGTACGAGAACACCTACATCGGCCGCCCGGTCGGCGGCGAGCCCACCATCAACAACGAGGCCGACGGCGTCCTTTGGGTTCAACCCGACGACCTCGACCACTACGACATCCACCCCAGCATGCGCCAGCAGATAGGCGACTACCTCACCGGCACCTACCCTTACCTCGGCTGAACCGCGGCCAGCCCCTTCTCGATACGTCCCACAGCAGCGATGATCTTCGGCTCCGCCCGCCGGATGAACCTGCCGACGATGCTGTCCGCCCCGTACCTGCCGACGATCTCCGCGACACGCTCCCCCGCGGTGGTCTGCTTGCCGCCCGGCGTCGTCGTCATGTCGCAGTACACCAGCGCGTCCACGAGCAGCTGGTCCTCCACGAGCGGGAACTCGTCCTCCAACGCCTCCCTCAGCCCTCGCTCCTCGGCCTCAAGAAGCGCGAACGAATGGTTGGCCACCAGCCTCGTCAGTTGGTCATCAGCGGTGTGCTCGTCCCGCAGGAATCGCGCGCCGTCCAGCGGATGGAACCCAGTGACCGCCAGGCGGGGCGCGTAGCCGACGTCATGCAGCACCGCCGCCGAGCGAAGAAGAGCCGCCTGCTCACCAAGCAGTTTCGCCAACTCCTCGGCGCGCGCCGCAACACCTTGGGAGTGCGCCCAGCGCCGCGGAAGCGCCCCCGCCAATTCGCTCTCGGCTACGGACCAAGCCCAGTACACAAAGTCCTCCAGGTCAATTTCGACAAGCGTCGGCAAGGGCGAGCCCTGAGCATCTGAGTTCCTAGCCCGTCCCCCGTACCGTAGCCTGCGCTTCGTGGAGTAATGCTTGCACTGGGCTACCAACGTGGCCGTCCGATAGCCGTGCAAGTCCCACGACGCAGCGCCACGATGTCGTTCTCGGACCCATCCCCTGGGAATCCCGTCCACGACGGCCCCAGTAGGACGGCTGAGCTTGATCGCGTCCTTGCGACGCCAGCCCTGATCCGCTTCACGGGGGCAGCGGTTCGCACGCCACAAGCGCCGTACTCACGGTCTGCGAAGTCGAGGTAGAAGTCCCCGTCAGCGTCGGTCGATCCGTAGGTGTATTCGGCGTTTTCCTACCCCGCCCAGAACTCACGGGACGGATCGCCGACCGCGCGCATCCGATTGGGACTCTCGTACCGCTCGTCACATTCGACAGCAACATCCTGGAGTGGCGGCCCACCCTGTTCGGGGCGTAGGACGACAACTGCGACACCGGATCCGGTCAGTCCGGAGAGACCACGCGGGGATGGAGGGAACCGCTCCGTCCCCGCGTCGGCCCACGTTCCCCCTTTTACTCGGTTGTTTCTTCCCCTTCGCCTTCGTCCCGGCTTCCTGGTTCCGCATCGGCTACCTCGCGCCGATACTGCGGGTGGTCGAGGTCCATTTGCCGAGCTGCATGCAGAGGCACCGGGTAGCGGGCGCGGTCGGACCAGAAGAGGGTCTGGTGGCACAGACGGGCGGTCATAGCCGACAGCGCCTCACGTGCCTCGTCGGACGGTCCCCCGATGGGGAGGATCTCGGTGGCGGTCATGGCGTAGAAGTTCTGCGGCATCTCGCCCTTGCGGCGCTTCGACCGGTCCTCTGACTGCACGGATTTCTCCGCTTCCCATCGAGTGCGCTTGGAGCCCAGTCGACCGGCGCCGCTGCCGTCGAAGGCGCGAGGCACATTGCACAGCAGCCATATCGGCGTTCCGAAGTCCGTGTCGACTTCGAAGAGCAGCGTCGAGGTGTCCTTCTCAACGGGTTCGGCGCCGTCCTTCTTGCCCAGGTGGGTGACGCTGACGGGCTGTGGCACTTCTTCGTCGTCCGTGTTGAGGCGGATGACGGCCAGCGGGGCGTCCTGGCCAAGGCGTGCTCCGGGGAGCTGGTATCGGCTGCGGTTGCCGTCAGCTCCTGCCTGCGCGAGATGTTCGCCGAGGCGAACGTTCTGCAAGCCGTCCCACATGCGTCGCGCGGACTGCGCGTCCACGGTGACTGTGTAGGGCACGCCGTCCAGCTCGTCGGCGAGGTCGCCGAGGGCGCGCTCCACCATATCGGCGGCACCGTCCCACTTCTGCCGATAGCTCGTGGTCTCCGCGGAAGGTTCGGGATACGGGTGGGTGTGGAAGGCGTTCTGAGCCGAGCGGTACGGCCGCCATACCGGGGCCGTGGAACTCCAGCCGAGCAGGGACCATGCCCCTTGTGGGGACTGGGGCGGGACCAGCGCGGTGGCCGTAATGACGAGCTTGGGTTCGCCCTTCTCGCCGTAGCGTCGGTTCTGCTGTCGCACATGCACGCCGACATGGGCCAGCCGGTCGACCGGGAATTCGCTCGTACCCTGAAGAGCATTGGAAATCCGCTCGTCAGTGACGCCGAGGGAGCGGTACAGGTCGAGCAGAGCCATCTGCGCCGGGTGGTCTTCGCCGCCCGGCTCGATGACACCTTCCTTTCCGCGGCCCTTCAGATACTGCGATGGAACGTCGAGGCGAGCCAGGAGCGCCTTCGTCTGCGGCTTGGCATCCATGTCGTCCAGGTCACGAGCGTCGATGCCAGGGAAGTCATCGGCGTGCGGCAACTCGGTCTCGCACCATGCGCCGACCAGGACTCCGTCACGGGACCTGAGCGAGGCGCTCACAGCCCCCAGCGCTTCTGCCCGGTCCCGCCCGCGACCGGGCCGCAGAAAGTCCGGTACATAGTGGAAGACGGCTGCGATGCGGCCCTGGTAGAGGTCGAGCTCGACGCCCTCCTGGGTGTCAAGGCCGGCAGGGCTGAGTCCGAAAGCGTGGCAGAACGTCTGCAGCATGCGCTGCCGGGTCTCGTCCCGATACCACAGGCAAGCGATGCGGAGCTTCTTGAAGCCGGCCTCGGCGACGGAGACGCAGAGCGACTCCGCTGACGGGAACAGGCTGCCCCGCGGGCGCAGTGGCTCCTTGCTGCCGGTCCGCTCGCGCTCCTCCTTGCGGCGCTTGTACTCCTGGGCCGAGACCTTTTCAGGGTCGGTGGGACGTCGCGGCAGGGTCATCGCGGACTGGCGAAGGGACAGGCATTGGGCATCATCGCCGAAGACAGCGTCTGCGTGAGCCCGCAGGAGCCTCAGGTGGTGCATACCCACGCCCGTTCCGATGGGGTGTTGGTAGTTCTTCGCGGGGATGGGCCAGATCTGGCCCGGGTGCTCGCGAGGGAACTGGAGCTTCTCTTTGAAAGCCCTGGCCCGCTCGCGAAGCTTCTGCTCGCGCTCGGAACGCTTGGCAATGGACTGCAGAATTGAGTAGTCCATCTCCAGTCGGCCGAGCGCTTGCAGGGTCTGCCGCGGGATCGTCTTTGTTCCGCCCCGCCCGTTGAGCTTGACCTCCAGGATCGGGCGGCCCTCCCCGGGCTGGACGGCAAGTGCCGTGGAGCTGAAGATCAGCGAGGACGAGATGCGGGAGACGCGCGCGTCCAAGAGCAGCACGGGATGCTGCACGTTCGGCAGGGTTTTAAGACGCACCGCCGTTCGGCACACGGCGTAGCGACCGCCGCTCTCGTTCTCCCAGGGATCGTCCAACGCCACCAGGCCGCCGGTGATATCGGGACGCAGTGTGATCTCTCGGCCGTTGGAGAGCTGGAAGGGAACGGCTGCGAGACGCTCTGCCAGCCCCCACCCCACGCTCTTGTAGAGCCAGTTAGGTGCATCCGGTTGTGCTCCCTTGGCCCCCGCCAAGTGCTCCTCCAGAGCGAATTCCTGCTCCGGAGTCCTCGCGATGCGCACCGCGAGATCGGGCGGCTGCCTCAGGTCGATCACCTCTACCTGTTCACCGAGGGCGAGGCCGTACGTCAGGCTGAAGGCTTTGCACAGCAGATCGCTGTCGATCGGCTGCCGGGATACCAGGAACGGCGCCGCGCCCTTGGGCTCGAAGTACACATACCCGCCAGTGATCACCTGGAGCACGGTCGTGGCGATGGTGTACGGAGCTTGGGCCTCCTCCTTGCCGAAGCGCTTCCTGCACTGGGCGGTGAAGGTGGCCCACAGCTTGGCCGTCTCCGTGTCCAGCTGGCGCACGTGAACCGTCGCGTCGCCCACCAGAGCGGGAGTGCAGCGGTAAGCCAGTGTGTGCAGGTACTTTCCCGGCTCGAGGTTCTGGTCGTTCACTCGTCTCTTCTCTTTTCAGTGGGTGAGGGTCGGGTCGATGCCCGCGTAGGAGAGGAAGGCGTTGAGGGCTTCCCCGTACAGGTCGTTCATCTGGCGCTTCACCGCCGGCGGCCACTGCTCGTGGATGCGACGCAGGACAGTTTCCAGGTCGGAGCTCCAGGTGTCCTCGTGGAAGGCGTAGTCGACCAGGTGCAGGACGGCCTCGGTACCACCACGACGGGCCCGTCCGGCCAGCTGGATCAGGTCGACGACGACACCCGCGACAACCTCCTCCTGGAGCGACTTGGGCATGGAGGTGAACTGGGGTGTCGCGCGCAGGATCAGTTCGAGCCGTTGCCATGCGGCGGTGCGTGCCTTCTCCAACGCGTCGTCGGGGTTGGCGGTGCCGCCCTCTGGGAGTGCGAGCAGCCCGGCGGCGTTGACACTGGCGTACATCTCCGCGGGTTCGGCGAACAGCGCCAAGGGTCGGACGCAGAGGTAGACCGAGCGCACGGCGGAACGGATACCGACCACGATGTTCAGACCGCGGGCGATCAGGGCCAGGGGGACGACCAGGACGTTGCCGTACTGCGGGAAGTCCTCGAACTGCTCGGCTGTGAGGCGAGTGGCGATGTTCTCCCGAGGCAGGTCGGGGTCGGGGCTGTGCCGGTCGCCGTCCCGCACGGCCACGCAAAGCCCTTCGCGGTAGGTGCCGGCCTGGGCGATGCCTCGGGCCAGCCAGGCACACTGCTGGTAGGAGTTGGCCACGACCAGGACGTGCGCGCGGTCCTTGTCCTTGGCACGCTGTCGCTCCAGCTCTCGGTAGATGTACTGGTCGTACAGCTCCGTGCCAAGCTCGATCAAGGCGCCCTTCTTGCGGCTCGGGTGCTGGCCCGAGACCTTGATCGGCTCGCCGTACATGGGGTGACCCTCGCCGTACTCGATACGGTGGCGTCGAGCGCGGATCGAACGGGCCTGGGCATCGGTCATCCACCAGCGCACGGGCGCGTGGACGTGCTCGCGTACCGCCTGGGGAAAGTACGCCGTGGCGGACAGGCCCATGACGGGACGCTCGACCCCAGCCAGGCACAGTGAGACAAGGCCGCCCAGCTCTGCGGTGAAGGTGTGCGGGTCGCCCGCGATGCTCTGCGCGACAAGTTCGGCGTCGCTCTCCCTCTTGTCCAGGCCGGTTACGCGATATCCCGTGATTGAGCGCCCCAACAGGCCAAGCGGGAGGACGGCCGAGACGGCACTCGGGCTGAGCGTCTCGGCGATCCGCTGCGCGGAGCGAAGGCCGGAGGGGCGGTAGTGCTGCACGCAGGTGCGCAGTTCGGAGAGCGCCTCGTCCAGCTCGGTCAGGGTCGCCCGGGTGACGAGCAGGTTGACCGCCTGGGCACGCTGGTGCGGGTCCTTCACCCGTGACTCCAGCAGCCGGTGCAGATCGAGCTTCACAGCGTCGAGCAGTTGTTGGCCACGCGGGGCCACCAGCGCCTCCAGAGCGCGGCGCACCTCGTCCCACCCCACCTCCGTCGGATCGCTCTCCGTGGCGCGTGGCTGCAGGTAGCGGGCGGGCGTGAGGCCCTGGAGGCGTCGAGCGAGGTCGGCTGGAAGGTCAGTCTCCCCGGAGGTGGCCAGGTCCGGCCAGAGCAGACGGATCAGCTGCCGGTCACGGCCACGGGCCAGGTGCCAGCGAAGCCCGGTGCGGTCCGGCACCCGATTCTCCGCGCGCTCGTCCTCCCTGACATCCAGACGCAGCGCATTGCTGCATACGGCGAGCAGCAGGAACTCCGCCATCAGACGTACCTGGCCGACCGATGGCAGCAGGTCGGCCTCGGCCGAGATCGGCAGCCGCTTCGCGTCCGTGTCCATCTCCTGCGGGGCTGCCGTCCAGTGCCTGCGTGAGTGCAGGACGACCTCGCCGGCGCATCGATCCACCGCCCTCGACTGGAACTGGTCGACCTCGTCGACGAGGACGGCGTGGCAGGTGCGCAACGCGAATTCGGCAACGCTCACCCCCTGAACGGGGCGCCCGTCAAGGTTCACACCGATGCGCAGGTTGCCCTGGAGAAAGGCGAAGTGATTCGTCACGACCACGTGCGCCGAACAGGCTTCGTATACGGGGGCAAACTTGCCGCAGGTGGGAATCCAGGGACAGGCGGACGCACCCAAGTTCTGCCGGTACAGGGACAGGCAAGGCTCACGGCCGGGCGGATAGTCGGCGTTGGACTCCAGCAGTGGTCGCTGGGCGCACCCGTAGGAGAGCGGATCCACGTCCCGTTCGCCGCTCTCTCCCCACTCTCCCGGTGCCTGCGGGTCTTCATCGATGAGACGGGCCAGCTTGTGCGCGCGCTCGTGCATGCCTGATGAGGACATCAGGTGCGCACAGCCGGTCTCGTGCTTGATGACGCCGAGGCCCTGCAGGACGCGCAGGTCGGACCGGATCTTGCGGGTGATGGCCAGGCACGCCTTGATGTCGGGCAGCACGATGGCCACCCGGTGGCCCTGCTGGGCGAACCATGCGGCCAGGACGCGCACCAAGACGCTCTTGCCCGTCCCGGTCGGCGCGTGGAAGATCTCCAGGCCGCCGGCCGTCATCCGCAGCGCTTCCTGTGGGCTGATGGAGTCGGACGTCTGCAGGACGGAGAACAGGCCCTTCAGGACCGCGTGGAGGTACCGCTTCTCCTCCGGCTCACCGCCCTCGATCTGCGCCGCCAGTTCGAGCAGGTCCTCCGTGGGGATACGGAGGTTGTCCAGCGGGGGTGCGGTGGCGATGTGCGGCAGCCGGTCGTGGCCGAACGCCTCGGTGAAGCCGGGATAGGTGGGGATCGTCAGCTGGCCATGTACTTGGCCGACGCCCTGCACGCTGATCTCCCCCGTCTTCCAGACTCCGGAGCCGGCGAACTCAGGGGGCTTCGGCCGCGCGCTGGGCCGCCGATACCGGGCGATCTGCCGGTCGACGTAGGCCAGCAGGTCACCGCCGACCCGGGGGATGGCTGCCTCGGCAGTGAACGGATCTCCACCTGCGGGTTCGAAAGTGAGCAGCTTCTGGGGCTCACCAGGGTCCCCGTCACCGAGGGCTGTGAGCAGTGCGCGGGCGGCGGGAGTGAAGTTCCGTACGTCGCCGAACTTGCCAGGAGCGGTGCGGTACACGTCGACGATGCGTCGGCGTTCTTCGCTCGTCAGCTCCGGCCACCGGTCCCAGGCCCGGAACTGGCCGGACAGCAGGAAGGCCGCCTTCCGGAAGGGGGCTGCGGGCGCATCGTTGTCCACAGCCGTGTCAGGGAAGTAGTAGGCAGCCAGCGCGAGTGAGGCGCACAGGGCTGTCTGTTCCACGGATGGCTCGCTCACGACCAGGCCACCCCCGAACGCTCGCAGACCATCTCGCCGAACTCGGACGCCGTGGCTACCTTCAGCCCGTACTTCGCCCCCACTCCAGACAGCAGGTGCACCTGGCTGGCGCGGTGGTCTGGAACCACCAGCCACTCTGCTCCTCCGCTGTCGCCTTCCTGTGCGTGGATCAGTTGCGCGAGCGCGGTGCCCGAGGTGTAGTCCTTCACGTCCACGCGAAAGTGCTCCTTCTTCCGTGCCCGCTTGCGCCCGACGTGTACACACAGGTCGTAGGCATCCAGGGCGGGCCACAGCTCCACCTTGAGGCCCCGTTCGACCAACCGGTCCCGCAGCGCCAGCTCCGCCAGCCCGGGAACGCAGGTGTACCGCCACACCCCCCGTACCAGAGCCTTATGCCCCTCCACAGGTTTCGCCTCTGGGACGCATTCCAGGTCGGGCCAGAGGACTGCCTCCCGCTCACCCGGGGGAGGCGGAGGCGGCTCCGGCAGCAGCTCAGGCGGAACAATCCCCTCGACCGGGCGGAAGCGATACGTGGCGCCCATTTCCTGGTGCGGCGTGTGCCAGCAGGCGACCACCCCGACCTGCTGCCCCGCCTCACGACGCAGTGCGACGCGCATCGGCCACCGGCATACGGGGCACGCGAACCACCAGTCCCGGTACCTCGAGGCATAGGGGATGTCCTCGTACAGATCCGCGACGAGCGGAGGCAGCCTCAGTTCACTCAGCTCGCTCACCGGGCCCGCCGGGTAGCGGATCAGATCGGTACGTCCGCTCTCGTAGACCTTCTGGTTGCCCGCCTTGCACAACTGGGCGAAGGCCGTTTCCTGCGCAACCTCGTCGTCCAGGTCCTGGCCACTGAGCAGGCCGGCATCTCGGCCACCCTTCTGCAGGATGCGGAGCACCAGGCGCTGTTCCGTGGCGATATCGAAGGCGTCTTCCGTTACGTGCCCGTCGGCATCGACCGCGCGAAGTTCGTCGACGTCCCACCCAGGGACACCTTCAGGCAAGAGCTGGGAGGGATCACCGCGAACCTGGCGCCGGAAGTCCGCAAAAGACAGCTCACTGGCCGGTCCGCGCGCCGCCAGCAGCGCGCCGTGGCACTCCATCAAGACCTTGAGGCGGGCGGAAGGGCTCACGCCGGGGGCCGTCATCGCGTCGGCCGCACGTAACACCGAGCGTGCCACCAGAGACTTCACCCATAGCTCATCGGTCGGCCGAACGCCGTTGTGCGTCGCGTTCCTCATGAGCCCAGAGGGTAAGAGCTGCCACTGACAATTCGTCGGGCCTTGTACGGAAGAGATGGATTATGAGTGTTCGCCGGCGAGCGTGGCGACGCCCGTGGTATCCACCTGCGGATACCGACGGCCGTACTCGTCCAGGTACTCAACTGCGTGCCGCAGCCCGACCGGGGTCAGCCTCCATCGGTACCCGACGACGTGACTCCCATCGGCCGCTAGTACCGGCACCTCATCGATGAATCCCCGGCTCGGCCGCCCTGCAGACCGGTTCTTGTAGCCGACACCCAGGTAGAACGGGGCCCGGCCAGATAGTGCGTCCCGCTCCAGCCCGTCCGGGCCTGCCTCGGCCACCCGGACCATGACGCCCCAAAGCCACTCGGACAACAGAGGCATGTCCGGCCGCTGCTCCGCGCGCTCGCCCAGTCCAGCGCGGGCGGCTGCTCTGCCCCGCCTCGTCATCTCCACCCGAATCCTGGTCACCTCACCAGCTTCCGCGTGATGCACCACATCAGTGCTGGTCACCAGGAGTCCTCGGCGTGCCAAAGCGTGCACCGTCGAGCCGGCTCCAGGATCGTGCACTCCATGGCGCCGCAAGCGTTCCTGTAGCCGCGTGTAGCCCACGACATCCGCTGGTGCGCGGAGAGCAAGGGGGAGCTTGCGCCACTCCGCAGGGCGAAGCACGGGCAATTGATGCGTCCGGCGCATCCACATCTCCGTCTCCGTCATGCGCTCGTCCCGAAGGATCTCACCGAGGTAGACCTGCTGCCGTTCGTTCAACGATCGCCAGGCAGCCTCGGCCGAGTCGCTCGAACCCCTCTGAGGCTGACGCCTCGGGCGCACCGGCGCCGACTCATCAGGGCGGGTACGCATCCAAGCGTCCACAACCATGCGCACGGGCACGCCATAGATCTTGGCCAGCGCAGTAGGGAGACGCCCCACCACGTCGCGATCACGCCAATTCCGGCCATGTACGGGACGCCCCTGCTCCAAAGCGGAGAGCCTCGGGCCCGACAGACACAGGTCACGCCCGACACGCGTCCGGCGCAGCAGCTCCACCGCCAGATCGAGGGTCAGGCCGGCAGCAAACCGCAGGTCAACGAGCCCCTCCTCCCCACGGCGAACCCCAGTGAGCTCCTCCACATCGCAGTGAAGCGCCGCTGCCATCTTCCGCAGTCGCTGCGGTGTTGGCGTGTGCCGCCCTGTCTCGTAGAAGAACACCATGCGCGTCGAAACCCCGACTCGCCGGGCAAGTTCAGTCTTCGACAGCCCCGCACGCTCCCGCAGCGCCGCAAGGCGACTGGGAGCTATCACGCGAACGGGCAATGGCATGCCTCCATAGAACTGCAATGAAGACTTCATGGCAATGGCTGACCACTGTTGGTGGCGAACGCTGCCTGGACCGACCAGTGGCACTGCCCCCTCACACCGTCCACCGGTACGGCTCCAACGCCGGGAAATAGGCTGGCGCGAACCACAGGGCACGGTCCGCCCCCGCGCGTGCTGCGCAGAGGACCGTTGGTCTCAGTTCTGGTCTCATTCAGCCGTGTTCCCGACCGTCCGACCGATGGACGGTCGAGCCATCCATCGCAGGTCAGCACAGACCTGTCCACCCGCGATCAGCGCCGCGACCCGTTGGAAAGCGTGTTGGGGGCAACCCCTCACGAGTTCGAATCTCGTATCCTCCGCACCGGCTCACCAGCCGAAACGTGG
>NZ_JBYIRL010000056.1:0-46067 GCF_057708125.1 Actinacidiphila sp. bgisy145 | reverse complement strand
CGGTCCGGGGGCGGTCAGGCGCCCGCGGCCTCCGGCTGCGCCGGGGTGTCGGCCGGGGCCGGGCGCGCCGGCGGCGGCACGAAGTCCTTCTGCCGGATCAGCAGCGCGCTGAGCACCGCCGAGACGATCGCCACGACCGCGCCGATCCACAGGATCAGGTTGAGCCCGCCGGTGAAGCCGTGGTGCTCGCTGCGGGTGGTGAACACGGTGCCGAGCACCGCGATCGCGGTGGCCAGGCCGACCTGCCGGGCGGTGGCGTTCACCCCGGAGGCGACCCCGGCCTGGGCCGGGGCGACCACGCCGACCGCGGTGGAGGCCAGCGGCACCGTGACCATGCCCGCGCCCAGCCCGGAGACGATCATCCCGGCGAGCAGGTGCGTCCACGTCGAGGACTCCGTCACCCCGGTCATCAGCGCGATGCCGACGGCTATGAGGACGAACCCGGCGCTGATCATCAGCCGCACCGGCACCGCGGAACTCAGCCGCCCGGCGGTGGTGGACGCCACGAACATCGCGCCGGTCAGCGCCAGCAGCCGCAGCCCGGCCTGCGCGGGCGTGTAGTGCAGGTCCTGCTGGAGGTAGAGCACGAGGTAGGTGATGAGCGCGTAGATCGAGGCGTTGAGGCCGAACGCGGCCACCAGCCCGCCGTTGAAGGTGGGTTTGCGGAACAGCGTCAGGTCCAGCATGGGGTGCGCGGTGCGCCGCTCCTGGACGCCGAACGCGGCCAGCAGCACCGCCGCGCCCGCCAGCGTGCCCCACACCTTCGCCTGCGACCAGCCGTCGGAGGCGTTGATCAGCCCGTACAGCAGCAGTGACAGGCCGCCGCTGAAGGCCACGAACCCGGCCCAGTCCGGCCGGGCGGCCGACGGGTTGCGGGACTCCTCCAGCTTCAGCAGGGTGATCGCCACCACGGCGACGCCGATCGGCACGTTGACCCAGAAGATCCAGTGCCAGCTCAGGCCGCTGGTGAGCGCGCCGCCCAGCACCGGGCCGACGGCGACCGCGATGCCGAGGATGCCGCCGTAGATGCCGAAGGCCAGGCCCCGTTCACGGCCCTGGAACGCCTGGCTGAGCAGCGCCAGCGAGGTCGCCCACACCACGGCGCCGCCGATGCCCTGGCCGGCCCGGGCCAGCGCCAGGAAGAGCGGGCCGGTGGCCAGGCCGCACAGCAGCGAGCCGATCGTGAAGACCGCGGTGCCCGCCGCGTACAGCCGCCGCCTGCCCCATAAGTCGGCGAGCGAGCCGCCGGTCAGCAGCCCGGCCGCCAGGGCCAGCGCGTAGGCGTCGATGACCCATTGCAGGTCGGACAGCGACGAGTGGAAGTCGTCACTGATGTCGGGCAGGGCCACGTTCACGATGGTGATGTCCAGGACGAGCATGAACACTCCGGCCACCACGGCCACGAGCGTCCACCATTTGCGTGCCATGCGGGATCTCTTCCTCTCGGATCAGGTCAGGTGGGGCCCGCCGGGCCGCGGCTTCGCGGCTCGGCGGGCCCGCGGGGCCGGGTCAGGCCCGGGCGAACTCGGCGCGCACCAGCGGGGCCACCTCGGCGGCGAAGCGCTCGCGGTCCTCCGCGTGGTCCAGGCCGAACAGCAGCGGGAAGGTGAACCCGGCGCGCACCACGGCCGCGAGCTGCTCGGCCACCTGCTGCGACGAGCCGGCGACGACGCGCCCGCCGGCGGCGGGCCCGCCCAGGCGGATCTGCACGTTGCAGGCGCAGGTGAGGCTGTCCGGGTCGCGTCCGGCCGCGCGGGCGGCGGCCCGCACCCGGTCCCGCAGCGCCACCGCCTCGGTCAGGCTGAGGCGTTGCAGCGACGGCAGCCAGCCGTCCGCGAGGCGCCCGGTGACGGCCAGCGCCCGCGGTCCGTAGGTGCCCAGCCACACCGGGACGGGGTGCGCGGGGCGCGGTTCGATGCGGGCGTCCTGGACGGAGAAGTGCCGGCCGCGGAACGTCGTCCGGGGCTGCCGCCACAGGGCGCGGATGATCTGCACGGCCTCGTCGAGGGCCGCGACCTTCTCGCCCGGTGTGCGGGTGCTCAGCCCGAAGGCGGCGAACTCGGCCTCGTAGCCGCCGTTGCCCAGGCCCAGCACCAGCCGCCCGCCGGAGAGCCGGTCGAGGGACTCGGCCATCTTCGCCAGGACCGCGGGGGCGCGGTAGGGCAGTCCGAGTACGTCGGTGGCCAGGGTGATCCGGTCGGTCGCGGCGGCCAGGAAGCACAGCGCGGTCCACGGCTCCCAGGTGGCGCGGTCGCTGTGCAGGTGGTCGCTGAGCGCGAACAGGTCGTAGCCGAGCTGTTCGGCGTGGCGTGCCTCGGCCACCAGCAGGTCGGGGTCGGGGCCGCGGTAGTGGGAGACGAGGCCGAAGCCGAGCTGCGTTCCTTCGACGGGGCTCATCGCGCGGCCTCCCCGGTCGCGGGCGCCCCGGTCGCGGGCGCTCCGGTTCCGTCGGCCGCGAACGGCCGGGTGCCTTGCACCACCGGGCGGTCCGGGTCGGCCGACCACGCCGACCAGGAGCCGACGAAGAGCGCGGCGTCCGGCAGCCCGGCCAGTTCCACGGCGAGCAGGTTGTGGCAGGCGGTGACGCCCGAGCCGCAGTGGAACACCACCTCCTCGGCCGCGGTCAGGCCGAGTGCGGCGAACCGGGCGCGCAGTTCGGCGGGCGGGCGGAAGAGGCCGCCGGCGGTGAGGTTGTCCTGCCAGGGGGCGCTGAGCGCGCCGGGCAGGTGCCCGGTGCGGGTCTCCCCGGCGTGGGCGTCGGCGCCCGAGTAGCGGGCGGCGGCGCGGGAGTCCAGGAGCAGGGCGGTCGGCGTGCGGCCGGCCGCGGCCGCCTCGTCGGCGTCGCGCAGCAGGTGGGCCGGCCACGGCGTCACCTCGCGGGTCACCGGCGCCCGCGTCACCGGTCCGGTCTCCAGGGTGCCGTCCCACGCGGCCAGGCCGCCGTCGAGCAGGGCGGCCCGGCGGCCGGTGCGCCGCAGCAGCCACACCAGGCGCGCGGCGAACCCACCGCCCTGGTCGTCGTAGGCGACCACCACGCTGTCGTCGGCGATGCCGAGCCGGCCGAGCCGCGCGGCGAACTCCTCGGCCGCGGGCAGCGGGTGGCGGCCGCCGGCCGCGGTGCCGGGCGCGGCCAGGTCGGTGTCGACGTCCACCCATACGGCGCCGGGGAGGTGCCCGGCGAGGTAGGCGTCGCGGCCGGAGCGGCCGTCGAGGTACCAGCGGACGTCGGCGAGTACGAGGGCGCCGTCCGAGGCAGGGCCCGGGGTACCGTCCGAGGCGGTGTCCGGGGTGGCCGCCGTACGCTCCCGGACCCAGGCGGCCGGGACGACCGGCGGTATCTGCGGGGCGGTGCGCGCGGGTATGTGCGCGGGTATGCCGTCCGGGGTGCTCATACGGCGCCCCCGACCTGGGCCACCGACGCAGCCGGAGCGGCCGGGCGTGCGGCGACGGTGCCGCCGGTGGGGCGGTCCGCGCCGAGGCCCGCGACCTGCGGGACCACGTCGGAGGCCACCAGCTCCATGGCGCGGGCGACCTTGGCGTGCGGGATGCCGCCGATGTCGACGGACAGCAGGTGCAGGTCGTGGCCCCACAGGTCGTGGAGCCGGCCGAGCTTGTCGACCACCTCGGCGGGGCTGCCGCAGATCGCCGAGCCGGGGCCCACCAGGTCGTCGAAGTCGAAGGCGAGCGGTCGGGCGCCGACCGGCAGCTTCGCGCCGCGGAAGTAGTTGGCGTAGTACTCCCGCCACTGCTCGCGGGCCTGCGCGGTGGTGTCGGCGACGAAGACGTGGCTGGCGGCGCCGGTGCGCGCCTGCTCGGCCGGGCGGCCGGCCTTGGCCCACAGCTCGCGGTAGAGCGCGAACATCGGGGCGTGGGTCTGCGGCGGGCGGGCGGTGGTGCCGAAGACCATCGGCAGCCCGGTCTCGACCGCCAGGTGCACCGAGTCCGGCTTGGAGCCGCCGCTGACCCACACCGGCGGCCGCG
Organism: Actinacidiphila sp. bgisy145; assembly: GCF_057708125.1. NCBI lineage: Bacteria > Bacillati > Actinomycetota > Actinomycetes > Kitasatosporales > Streptomycetaceae > Actinacidiphila > Actinacidiphila sp. bgisy145. The sequence goes on along the minus strand of NZ_JBYIRL010000056.1, from coordinate 42,086 downwards.
CCTGGTGCAGCCGCGGCTGCACCCGCACCGCGTCCAGCGGCGGGCGGAAGGCGCCCTGCCAGGTCACCTCGGGCTCGTCCTCGGACCACAGGCGCAGCAGGAGTTCGAGGTTCTCCCGCTTGCGGTCGGCCTTGCTCTCCGGCGGCTGGGCGAAGACGCTGTAGGGGTCGGGGAAGAAGGACGCGCCCGCGATGAGCTGGAGCCGCCCGCCGGAGAGCTGGTCGAGCGTCGCGTAGTCCTCGGCGACCAGCACCGGGTCGCGGTTGGCGACCAGCGTGGTGCCGGTGGCCAGGGTGATGGTGGAGGTGCGGGCGGCTATCGCCGCGAGCACCACCGGGGGCGCCGATATGACGTCGCGCTCCCCGAAGTGGTGCTCCCCCACGGTGAACCAGGAGAAGCCGAGCCGCTCGGCGAGCACCGCGCTGCGGACCACCTCGTCGAGGCGCTCGGCCTGGGAGACGCGGTGCCCGGTGAAGGGGTCGCTGAGTAGGGTGCCGAAAGTGATGGTCCCGATATCCATGTGCACGGTCCTCTGGCGGGTTGACGGAAAGCCCTCAAAGTAAAGTACAACGTGCATGGTAAATTGGGCAACGGACGACGACCCGTATCGGAGGCTTCCCCTGAGTACCCCACCGACGGCCCCCGCCCGCAAGGCGGCACCGGAGCGCCCCGGCCCCGCCCGTACCGGCGGACGGGCCGGCAAGCGCGACGCCATCACCCAGGGCGCCCGGACCGTCTTCGGCCGCGAGGGCTACAGCCGCACCAGCATCGAGGCGATCGCCGCCGAGGCCGGCGTGTCCACGCGCACCATCTACAACCACTTCGAGGGCAAGGACCAGCTCTTCTCCGACGTGGTCCACGACAGCGCCGGGCAGGTCGCGGACGCGTTCGTCGCCACCGTCGAGAAGCAGGTGACCGGCACCGACCCGCGCGCCGACCTGCTCGCGCTCGGCCGCGCCTTCGTCGGCCAGCGCACCCAGTTCCCCGAGCACTTCGCGATGATCCGGCAGATCAAGGCCGAGGTGCAGCACTTCCCCGCCGCCGTGATCGACGCCTGGCAGCAGGCCGGGCCGCAGCGCGTCCAGCGGGAGGTCGCCCGGCGGCTGGAGCAGCTCGCCGGCGCCGGGCTGCTGCGCATCCCCGAACCCGCCCGCGCCACCGTGCACTTCATCGCCCTGGTGACCTCGGAGATCACCATCCGCCCGCACGGCAGCCCGCCGCTGGGCGCGGCCGAGATCCGCGACTGCGTCACCCGCGCCGTCGACGCCTTCCTGCACGGCTACGGCACCGACCGCCCGTCCTGACCCCCGCTCCGCACTCCCCTCGCGCGGCCCTTCCCGTCAACTCCGGGCGGGGCCGCGGCCGTTGGCACCGGGCCCTACCCCCGCGGCGGTGCGGGCCCTCCGCGCCCTGTGATCCGGCCGGCCGGGCGGGGCGGCGCGTTTGGTAGCGTGCGCGTGCCGTGGTGCACGGGAAACCGGTCGGAAGCCGGTGCGGCCCTCGCCACTGTAGTCGCGGAGTTCCGCGGCCCTGCGCCGACCGTCCCCACGACGGTCGGGGCCACTGGGCGGACCGGCAACGGACGCCTGGGAAGGCCGGCCGTGGAGCGTCGACGCGAAAGCCAGGAGACCGGCCACGGCGCGACATCTTCCACGAGGGTTTGGAGTACACGTGCCGAGCAGCGCCCTGCGCCCGTTCCGCCATATCAGCCGTCTCATACGCCCCGGCGCCCGGGCCCGCACCCGCCCGCTACGGCTGCCGGCCGCCGCCGCGGCCCTGCTGGCCACCGGGTGCCTGGCCGCCTGCACGGGGGCGCCCGCCGCGAGCGGCCCGACGTCCTCCGCCGCCGCGCGCAGCAGCACCGCCCCGGTCAGCGTGCGCAGTTGCGGCGTGGCCACCACCGTCGCCGCGCCCCCGAAGCGGCTGGTCACCCTCAACGAGGGCGCCACCGAGGTCGCCCTCGCGCTGGGCCTCCAGTCGCGGATGGCCGGCACCGCCTACCTCGACGACACGATCCCCGCGAAGTGGAAGGCCGCCTACGACTCCGTGCCGGTGCTCAGCAAGGAGTACCCGTCCAAGGAGAAGCTCCTCGCCGCGCGCCCCGACTTCCTCTACGCCTCCTACACCAGCGCCTTCACCGGCAAGGTCGCCGGCACCCGCGCCGAGCTGGCCGCCGAGCACATCGGCTCCTATCTGTCGCCCTTCGGCTGCGCGGACGCGAAGCAGGTGCCCGCCGCGTCGTTCGAGGCGGTGTGGGGCGAACTCGCCGACATCGCCGCGGTCTTCGGGGTGCCGCAGCGGGCGGCCGCGATCGAGCGGCAGCAGAAGACGGCGCTGGCCGCACTGGCCGCCCAGGGCGCGGGCAAGGGCCTGGACGTGCTCTGGTACGACTCCGGCACCAAGTCCCCCTACGTCGGGGCCGGCCACGGCGGACCGCAGACCGTCCTGGACGCCGTCGGCGCGCACAACGTGTTCGGCACCCTGAAAGGCGGCTGGCAGAACGTGAGCTGGGAGCAGGTGGCCGCCGCCGACCCGGACGCCATCGTGCTCGCGGACGCGAGCTGGGACAGCGCCGCGGCCAAGATCTCCTATCTGGAGCACGACCCCGTGCTGAGCCGGCTCACCGCGGTGCGCCGGCGCGCGTTCGTCGTCGTGCCGTTCTCGGAGTCGACGCCCGGCGTGCTCCTGGCGGACGGCGCGGCCCGGGTCGCGGCCGGTCTGGCCGCGCTGCCCGCCGCGTCGTGACGGCCGCGGACCGTACGCGTACGCGTACGCCCGACCGCGCCCGCGACCGTACAGCGGCCCGCTCGGCTGCGGTGCTGGCCGCGGCCGCGGTGGCGCTGCTGGCGGTGTGCCTGCTCGGCCTCGCGATCGGGTCGGTGCACGAGCCGCCGCGGGTGGTGGCCGACGTCCTGCTGCGGCGGCTGGGCCTGGGCGACCACCATGTGACGCTGCTGGACGACCAGATCGTCTGGCAGCTGCGGCTGCCGCGGGTGGTGGGTGCGGCGGCCACCGGCGCCGGGCTCGCGGTGTGCGGCGCGGTGCTCCAGACGCTCACCGGCAACGACCTCGCCGACCCCTACCTGCTGGGCATCTCCGACGGCGCCGCCGTCGGCGCGGTCACCGTACTGGTGCTCGGCGTCGGCGCGTCCGGCGCGGCGGCCGCCGGTGCGCTGCCGGTCGCCGCGTTCGCGGGGGCGCTGCTCGCGGCGGCGCTCGTCATGGCGCTGGCCGGTGCGGGGTCCTGGTCGCTTTCCGGGACCCGCACGGTCCTCGCCGGGGTCGCGGTGGGGCAGATGTGCGCGGCGTTCACCTCGTTCGTGGTGCTCGTCCTGGGCGACCGGGACGCCGCCCGCGGTGTCATGGAGTGGACGCTCGGCTCGGTGGCCGGGGTGCGGTGGCACACGGCGCTGTTCCTCGCGGCGGTCGCCGTCACCGGGACGGCGGTGGCGCTCGCCGCGGCCCGGGACCTGGACGCCTTCGCCTTCGGCGAGACCGCGGCACGCTCCTTCGGCGTTCCGGTGGAACGGCTGCGGTGGCTCCTGGTCGGCACCTGCGCCCTGGTGACGGCCTGCCTGGTGACCGAGACCGGCGTCATCGGCTTCGTCGGGCTCGTGGTCCCGCACGTCGTCCGCCTGCTGTGCGGCCCGGGGCACGCGGTCCTGCTGCCGGCCTCCGCGCTGCTCGGCGCGGCCCTCCTGGTCGGCAGCGACCTGCTCGCCCGGTCCGTCCTGCCCGACCAGGAGATCCCGGTCGGCGTGATCACCGCGGGGCTGGGCGCCCCCTTCTTCGCCGCCCTCCTCCGCCGCCGCACCCGCACCGCGGCCCCCGCGGGAGCCCGCCCATGACCGCGGCCCGGCGCCCCCTCCCCCACCCGAACCACCACGCGAGCCCGCACATGACCGCCAGGCAACAGCCCCACCCCGGGCAGGTATCCGCCACGGGCGGAGGGCGGCCGCCGTTCGCCCCGCGCCACCACCTCGCCGGACCCGCCGTGCGGGGCCGGGCGTGAGCGCCCGGGAGCCGGTGGTGCTGGGGTGCGCCGGGGTCGGGGTGCGGGTCGGGGACGCCGTGCTGCTGGAGGACGTCGCGCTCGACTTCGCCCCCGGCCGGCTGACCGGCCTGCTCGGGCCGAACGGCGCCGGGAAGACCACGCTGCTGCGGGTCCTGGCCGGGCTGGGGCGGCCCGGCCGGGGGCGGGTCGAGCTGGACGGGCAGGACCTGTACGCGCTGCCGGCCCGGCGCAGGGCGCGGCGGGTGGCGTTCATGGAGCAGCAGGCGGACACCGGCCTGCCCCTGACGTCCCGTCAAGTGATCGAGCTGGGCCGGACCCCGCACCGCGGCCGGTGGCCGGTGCCGCCGGGCTCGGCCGCGGCGGCGCGGGAGCAGGCCGTACTGGCCGGGGCAGTGGCCGCCGCCGATGTCGGCGCCCTGCTCGACCGGAGCTGGTCGTCGCTGTCCGGGGGCGAGCGCCAGCGGGTCCAGCTCGCCCGGGCGCTGGCGCAGGAGCCCGGTGTGCTCCTGCTGGACGAGCCGGCCAACCACCTGGACCTGCGGCACCAGTTGGCGTTCATGGAGACGGTCCGCGCTCTGGGCGTCACCGCGGTGGCCGCGCTGCACGACCTCGAACTCGCGGCCGCCTACTGCGCGGACATCGCCGTCCTGCACGGCGGCCGGCTGGTCGCGCACGGCCCGGTGGAGCAGGTGCTCACCGCGGAACTGGTCGGGCGCGTGTACGGGGTGGACGTGACCGTGGCGCGCCATCCGGTGCACGACCGCCCGCATGTGCGGTGGAACGGCGTACTGCGCGGGGCGGACGCGTCATGAGCCTGGTGCTGGTCGGCATGTCGGCGGTGGAGGCGGGCCGCCGGGCCGAACTGCTGGCCCTGGCCCGGCGCTCCGGCGCCACGATCGCCTTCCTCCAGCAGGGCGAGCCGTCGCTCACGGCCGAGTTGGCCCGGCTGGCGGACGCGCGGACCACGGAAGAGGGCACCGGCACCGGCGGCGCCCCCGTCGTCCTCGTCGGGGTCCGGCTGGGCGGCGGCGGGCCGGGGCCGTCCTGGCTGCGCCGGGTCGCCGCGTACTGGTGGCGGGAGCACGGCGGCCCGCGCCCGGAGGTGCGGGTGGGCGCGAAGCTCGCCGGGGACCTGGCGGAGGTCGCCGCGGCCGCGGCCACCGCGCGGCCGGTCACCGGCGAGGAGCCCGGCCTGACCTCGGCCGCCTGGGCGGAGGTGCCCGGACACCGCCACCAGGTCCTGGTGTGCCGCGGCCCGCGCTGCACCGCGAAGGGCGCGGACGCGACCCTGCGCGCCCTGGTCGGGGGGCTCGGCGCGCACGGGCTCGGCGACGACGACGTGCTGGTGACGCAGACCGGCTGCCAGTTCCCCTGCAACCAGGCACCGGTGGTCAGCGTGCAGCCCGACGACGTCTGGTACGGCCGGGTGGACCCGGCGGCGGCCGCGGCGATCGTGGCCGCCCACCTCGCCGGCGGCCGCCCCGAGGCGGAGCACCGCCTGCCCCGGCACCGCGCCGGCCCGCCGTCCCACCCACCGGACTTTGCCGGGTGCTAAGTTTGCACAGCGCAAGGTTTTTGTTGCATCATGCAAACGTGCTGACGCCTGCCGACTTCCCGCCCGAGCGCCCCGCCTCCCCCGCCACCCCCGCCACCGCGGACGCCGCTCTGGACGCCGCTCTGGCCGCCACCGCGGGCGCTGTCCGCGTCGGCCGCGGTCCGGCCGCCCTGCTGACGGCGCTGCGGGAGGCGAAGGGCGGGCTGCTGGTGCTGGCCCTGGCGGTCGGGTGCGGGGCGGGCGCGGGCGCGATCGCGTTCCGCTGGCTGATCGGGACCTTCACCCGCGCGCTGTCCGGCCACACGGACTACTCCGCCGCCGGCCGCGCCGCCAATCCGCACGTGCCCTGGCTCGGGCACTGGTTCGTGCTGCTCGCCCCGGTGCTGGCCGGCCTGGTCTACGGCCCGCTGGTGCAGCGCTTCGCCCGCGAGGCCCGCGGCCACGGCGTCCCCGAGGTGATGTACGCCGTCGCGCGCCGCGGCGGGCGGATCGCGCCGCAGGTCGCCGTGGTGAAGTCGCTGGCGTCCGCGCTGTGCATGGGCGGCGGCGGCTCGGTCGGCCGCGAGGGCCCGATCGTGCAGATCGGCTCCGCGCTGGGCTCCACGCTCGGCCGCGCGGTGCGGGTCGCCGAGGACCGGATGCGGGTGCTGGTCGCCTGCGGCGCGGCCGGCGGCATCGCGGCCACCTTCAACGCACCGCTGGCCGGGGTGTTCTTCGCGATGGAGCTGATCCTGCGGGACTTCACCGCCGAGTCGTTCGGCATGGTCGTCCTGGCCTCGGTCACCGCGAGCGTCATCGGCCGCGCCGCGTTCGGCGACGAGCCGTTCCTGCACCTGCCCGCCTTCACCGTGACCCACCTCTCGCAGTACCTGCTCTTCGCCCTGCTCGGCGTACTGGCCGGCGCCGTCGGCGTCGCCTTCACCCGGGTCCTGTACCGGGTGGAGGACGCCTGCGACTGGGCCTGGCGCGGCCCGGAGTGGGCCCGCCCCGCGGTCGGCGGCCTCCTGCTCGGCGGCCTCCTGCTGCTCCTGCCCGAGATGTACGGCGTCGGTTACCCCGTCCTGGAGCGGGCCGTCGGCGGGAAGTACGCGATCGGGTTCCTGGTCGTCCTGCTGCTGGGCAAGATGCTCGCCACCAGCCTGACCATCGGCATCGGCGGCAGCGGCGGGGTCTTCGCGCCCTCGCTGTTCATGGGCGCCATGCTCGGCGCCGCCTACGGTGCCGCCGCCCACCACCTGCTGCCCGGCGGCGCCGGACCGGTCGGCGCCTACGGCCTGATCGGCATGGGCGCCGCCTTCGCCGGCGCGGCCCGCGCCCCGATCACCGCGGTGGTCATCATGTTCGAACTCACCGGCGAGTACACGATCATCCTGCCGCTCATGACCGCGATCGTGCTCGCCACCCTGACCAGCCGCGCCCTGTCCGCCGACACCATCTACACCCTCAAGCTGCGCCGCCGCGGCATCGACCTCGACCAGGCCCCGGGCGGCACCGTGCTGGCCGGGATCACCGTGGGCGCCGTGATGGAAGCGGTCCCCCCGCCCCTGGACGGCGCCACCCCGCTCGCCGGCGCCGCCGAGGCGCTGGCCCGCTCCCCGCACGGTGTCCTGCCGGTGACCGCCGACGGCGCCTACCTCGGCACCGCCACCGCCCGTACCGCCGCCGAGACCCTTGCCGACGGCGCCCACGCGGACGCGACCGTGCGGTCCATCACCCACCTGCCGGCGCCCGTCACCGCCGCCACCGACCTGTCCACCGCCCTGGACGCCCTGGTCAGCTCCGAAGGCGCCGGGCTGCCGGTGCTCGACGACGACCGGGCGCACCTGACCGGCTGGATCACCCACCAGGCCGTCCTGCACGCGCTGCGCGGACCGTCGCGGAGCGCCGCCGCGGCCGCCGGCTGAGACGGGACGCCCCGTACGGCGTCCAGGACCCGCCGCAGAAGCCGCGCGCCGGCTCCGGAGCACGACCGTCGGCGGTCAGCCGGCCACCGGGGCGAGCAGTTCCGCCGGCAGGTCCGCGGTGGCGCGCGGAACGATGCAGAGCAGGTGCCCGGCCGGGTCCACGAAGACCTTGAACCGGTCGCCGCCACCTGCCCGCCGAGGAAACCCTGGTAGAACCGGGCCAGCCGGATCGGATCGGGGCAGTCGAGGGTGATCGCGAGGAGCCGGGCCGCAGGGTGCATGGGCCGAGTCTTCCACCGTCGGCCCGCCCGCGGCAGGCGCCCACGGCCCGTGCCCCGCCTTCTCCGCCGGCCGAGGGGGGCCGGTGCCTGCCGGGGACACGGCCGGGGATGTAGAAAGGTGTCCATGGTCGCTTCCCCGTCCGTGCCGGACAACGACGCCGAGGCCATGGTCAGCGCGCTGCTGACCGCCTCGCGGCTCCTGGTCGCCGTTTCCGCCCGCTCGCTCGCGTCGGTCGAGGAGTCCTTGACGCTGCCGCAGTTCCGGATGCTCGTGGCCCTGCACAGCCGCGGACCGCTCAGCCTGTCCGCGCTGGCCGCGGAGTTGGACGTCCAGCCGTCCACCGCGATGCGGATGATCGACCGGCTGGTCGCCGTGGACATGGTCGAGCGGGGCACGGTGCCCACCGACCGCCGCACCACGCTGATCTCCCTGACCGCCGCCGGGCGCCGTACCGTCACGGAGGCGACCGAGCGCCGCCGCAAGGAGATCGCCCGGATCGTGGACGCGATGCCCGCCGTGCGGCGCCGCGAACTGCTGGGGGCGCTGCACGCCTTCACCGAGGCGGGCGCCGAGCCCGCCGCCAACTCCGCGAGCCTGCCCGCCTGGTGACCCGCCGGGCGCGCGCCGCCCGGCCACCCGCCCGCGCGCGCCGCCCGACCGACCCCCGCCGGAACCGCCGCGGCTACCGCCCGACCAACCCTTTCAGCAGCCGGACGCGGCCGCCCGCACCTCCTCGAACGCCTGCCGGGCGAGCGTGTCGAAGTCGTCGCCGTCCGACGTGCGGCTCCAGCGGTCGAAGGCCATCGCGGAGGCGAGCGCGCCGAGTTCCGCGGCCACCCGCGCGGTCGTGTCGGGCACCCCGCGCTGCCTGAGCGCGTCGGCCACCGACGCCACGAGGGCGAGGTTCTTCAGCGCCTCGCGCTCCCGCAGTTCGGGGTGGGCGTCGATCACCGCCTGCCGGCGGGCGACGAACGCCCGGCGCTCGGGGGTGAAGACCTCCCGGCCGACCGCGTCCAGCGCGCGGCCGACCGCGTCCAGCGGCGCCGCGCTCTCCGGCGCCGCGGCGATCGCCGCCACCAGCAGCACATCGATCGAGCCGCCGCCGAAGAGCACTTCCCGCTTGTCCTGGAAGTGCCGGAAGAAGGTGCTCTTCCCCAGCCCCGCGCGCTGCGCGATGTCGATCACGGTGGTGTTGTCGTATCCCCGCTCGTCGAACAGCTCCAGTGCGGCGTGCGCGAGCCGTTCGGCGGCATTCGGTTCCCAGCGGGCCATGGGCCCAGTCTACGGGACTCGGTCCCGTCACTCGTGTACCGTAGGTGATGGAACCAAGTCCCATCACTCTCGGTGCAGCACCGGCGGAGGAACGGCGAACCATGAAACGCATCCAGTACCACCAGTACGGCGGGCCCGAGGTCATGCGGCTGGAGGAGTTCGAGCCCGCGCGGCCCGGCACCGGCGAGATCCTCGTCCGCGTCCGCGCCGCCGCGGCCAACCCGATGGACTTCGGCATCCGCGAGGGCCGGATGAAGCAGGTGACCGGCCGGCGCTTCCCCCGCGCCATGGGCTACGACTTCGCGGGCGTCGTGGAGGCGGTCGGCGACGGCGTCACCCGGCTGCGGGTCGGCGACGAGGTGCTCGGCGGGACGCCCATCAAGGCCGCGGGCGCGTTCGCCGACGTGGTCGTGGCGCGGGAGCGGGACGTCGTGCACAAGCCCGCGGGGCTGTCGTTCGAGGACGCCGCCGCGGTCCCGACCGTCGGCATCACCGCCCTTCAGGCCCTGGTCTCCAAGGGCAGGCTGCGGGCGGGCCACGCCGTGTTCGTGCACAGCTGCCTCGGCGGCGTCGGCCGCTCCGCGGTGCAGATCGCCCTCGCCCGCCAGGCCACGGTCGCGGGCAGCTGCCGCGACAGCGCCGCCGACGAGGCCCGCGCCCTCGGCGTCGAGCCCGTCGTCGGCTTCGACTTCGACCCGGCCCCGCTCGCGCGGCGGTTCGACATCGTGCTCGTCGCCGCCGGCCCCCTGCCGCTGAAGTCCGCCCGGGCGCTGCTCAAGCCCGGCGGCCGGATCGTCAGTGTGCTGCCCACCCCGGCGAACCTCGCCCGGAGCGTCCTGCCCGGTCCGCTCCACGTCGTGATCGCCCGGCCGGTCACCGAGGACATCGAAACGGTCGCCCGGGCGGCCGGCGAAGGCACCCTGCGGCAGCCGATCGCCCGGACCGTCCCGCTGTCCCAGGCGGTCCCGGCGCTCACCGAACTGGAGCAGGGCGGCGCGAACGCACGCGGCAAGCTGATCATCACACCAGGCTGAGCCGCGGCCCCGCCCCCGGCGCCGTTGCCGGGACGGCGGCCGGGATGCGTTCCAGGACACCGCCCGCGAACACGTCGTACAGCGGGAGGGTGTTGAGGTGGACGTAGCCGATGTGGCAGTCGCACGCGGTCAGCGGACAGGGGCGCGGGCGCAGGGCGGCCCGGAAGCTGCCGTCGTAGAGGTTGCCGAGCGGTGCGGGCACGAAGTGGCAGCGGCGCACGGTGCCCGCGCCGTCGACGGAGACCACCGACTCACCCGTGCGGCAGGGCAGTCCGGCGCTCGCGTGCGGGTACCTGCTGTACGGGAAGAGGGGGTCGATGCCGGTCCAGGCGCCGGCCTCCTCGTCGGTGTACGCGCGGCCCTCGGCGGCATTGACCCACAGGTAGACGTGGCCGGGCAGATCGGCGCGCAACCGCCGGGCCGCGTCGAGGTGTTCGGGCTGCCCGACCACGCCGACGCTGAAGCGCACACCGCGCCCGGCCAGGTCGCGGCACTTGCCCAGGAAGCGGTCGTAGGGCGTCTGCCCGGGGTGGTAGGTGCACCACAGGGCGACGGTGTCCAGGTCCGCCGCCTCCAGCCAGTCGGTGCGGCAGCTCAGGTTGGTCTGGATCGCGACGCGCCGGACGTGCGGCAGCCGGGACAGTTCGGTCAGGGCGCGCCGGTACCAGGAGCGGACCAGGCCCTCGCCCCAGGGGGTGAAGAGGATCGACAGCCGGTCGTCGCTGCCCTGCTGCCGCGCCCAGTCGGTGAAGCGCGCGAGCGCGGCCCGGTCGGCGCGCAGTTGCTCCCCGGTGTCGCGGCGCTTGGCGAACGGGCAGTACGGGCAGTCGTAGTCGCAGGAGGCGAGCGGTCCGCGGTAGAGCAGGGTCAGGTCCACCGGGTGCTCACTTCCGCTCGTAGGCGGCCATCGCGGCGCGCACCGCCGGGGAGAACAGGGCCGGGCCGATCGCGTCGGAGTGGGCCAGGCCCTCGGGGGTCAGCCGCAGGGTGGTGCCGTCGTCGGTGAGCCAGCCGCGGTCGGCGAGGCGGTCGAGCACGGCGCCGAAGTGGTCGGCGGGCGCGGCGCCGAACCGGGCCCGGTAGCCGGCGTGTTCGAGCCCGGCGGCCTGGAGCAGCGACTGGAGCAGGTGGCGTCGGCGGGCCTCGCCGGTGTCGATCCGGCGGCCGGTCTCGGCGCGGGCGAAGTCGGCCGCGGGGCGGGCCGCGAAGTCGTCGATGATGCCGCGGATCTGGTGCATGCCCACCGCGTAGTCGAAGGAGTAGTGCAGGCCGGAGGTGTAGGAGCGGGCGCCGCAGCCCAGGCCGATCATGCCGTCGGTCTGGCAGGCGTAGTCGTCGGCGCCCTGGGGCGGGGCGTCGGCGCGGCGGAACATCCGCATGGACTGCTGCGTGTAGCCGTGGGCGAGCAGGTGGTCGCGGCCGGCGCGGTACAGGCGCAGCCGCTGCTCGTCCCAGGCCGGATCGGGGTCCTGCGCGTCCTGCGTGCCGCGGCGGTGCAGGCCCGTCAGCGGGCGGACGTAGAGCGGGTAGAGGTAGAGCTCCTCGGGGTGCCAGGCCAGGGCCGCGTCCAGGGAGGCGCGCCAACTGCGGTCGGTCTGGCCGTCGATGCCGTAGATGAGGTCGATGTTCAGCACGGGGATGGCCGCGTCCCGGACCCGGCCGAGGGCGGCCTCGACGTCGGCGCGGCGCTGGGGGCGGACGGCGGCGCGCGCCTCGGTGCCGACGAAGCTCTGCACGCCGAGGCTGAGCCGGGTGGTGCCGCGCTCGGCGAGCACCCGCAGCCGGTCGGCGGTGGCGGTGGCCGGGGACGCCTCGACGGACAGCGGTACGGCCCGCAGGTCGGCGCCCATGTGCTGCTCGGCGATGTCGCACAGCCGGGTCAGCTCGGCGGCGGTCAGGAAGGTGGGGGTGCCGCCGCCGAACGCGGCGGTGGCGAAGCGGGCCCCGTCCTCCAGGGCGGCGCGCACCGCGCCCGCCTGCCGCTCCAGGGCGTCGAGGTAGGCGCCGGTCAGGCCGTCGGGGGCGCCGACCCGGGTGAAGAGGTTGCAGAAGCCGCAGCGGACCTCGCAGAAGGGGATGTGCAGGTAGAGGGAGAGGCTGTGCTGGGGTTCGCCCGTCCACAGGTCGCGCAGCGCGGGCCGGTCGGGCAGCGGCCGGTAGGCGGTCTTGTGCGGATAGGCGTAGACGTAGCTCTGGTAGGGCCCGCCGTCGAGGGCGTCGAGGGCGTCGGGGGTGACGGCGGCGGGGGGTGGGGCGACGGTCATCGGGCGGCCCTACCTTTCAACTCACGGGTGCTGGGGGTCGAGGAAGAAGTGGGCGTACGGCACGGTCCACACCGAGGGGTGGCCCAGGCGGTGGCCGGTGTAGCCGTCGTCGCCGTAGGCGGTGCCGTGGTCGGAGCAGACGATCGCGAAGCAGCGGCGCCGGCTGCTCGCGGCGGCGAAGAGCCGCCCGATGTGCCGGTCGACGTACTCCAGCGCGGCGGCGTGGGTGGCGCGGCTGTCCCCGGCGTCGCGCCCGGCGCCGGGCAGGTGGAACCAGTTCGGCTGGTGCAGCGCGGAGACGTTGACGAAGAGGAACAGCCTGCGCTCGGGCGGCAGGGCGCGCACGATGTCCTCGGCGCAGGCGACCTGGTGTTCGAACGAGGTGGGCGAGGTGACGCCGAACTCCTCGGTCCAGTGGGCCTCGTGGAAGAGCCCGGGCAGCACCGAGCCGAGCGGGCCGCGCCGGTTGAAGAAGCCGACCCCGCCCACGCAGGCGGTGTGGTAGCCGGCGGCGGCGAGCCCGGAGACGAGGTCCGGCGTGTCGTAGACGAAGGTGCCGGGCGCGGTGGTCTCGCTCCCGGCGAAGCGCGCGGCGAACAGCCGGGCGTGCGGGCCCGGGGCGGCCGGGGTGGGCAGGAAGCCGGCGAAGATCGCCTGGTGCGAGGCGTAGGTGAAGCTCCCGGGCGCGTGCCGCTCCTCCCACCGCCCGCCGGGAAGGTGCCGGGCCAGGTGCGGGATGCGGCCGCGCGCGGCCAGCTCCGCGGCGACGTCGTGGCGCAGGGTGTCCAGGGTGACCAGCAGGAGGTCGTGGCTGCCGACGACCTCGGTCATGTCCGGCTCAGCGGCCGGCGGGGCGGCGGGCATCCAGGCGTCCTTCGTCGTGCGGGGCGGGCGGGGCGGGCAGGATGGGTGGGGTGGGCCGCGTGGGCAGGAGGTGCCGAGTGCTCGGCGCGGCCGGGTCGTCGGGGTCGGCTGAGGTCGGTGGGCCGGGCGGCTCCTCCAGCAGCGCCCTGACCTGGGCGGCGTAGGTGGTCAGGCCCTCGGCGGGACCGCCGGACAGGCCCGGCAGGCCCGGGAGGAGGTCGCCGAAGGCGTTCACCTCGCCGACGAAGGAGCGGCGCCAGCCGACCGCGGGGAGCAGGTCGACGCCGACGCACAGGGTGCGCGGGAAGCAGGCGGCGGCGCGCTCGCACACGTCGAGGAAGTCGCCCCAGCTCGCGCCGGACGCCTCCACCGCGGCGCGGGCGGCGGCGAGGTCGCCGCGCCGCCCGCCGAGGTGGAGGTTGGTCAGCGGGGACCGGCTGGTGCGCACCACCGCGTGGGTGGCGCGGCCGCCGACCACGACGACGCGCAGGTCCGCGGCGCGCCCGGACTGGGACGCCTTGGGCAGCCAGCGCTCCAGGTGCAGGCCGTCGGGGGCGAGCGCGTCGACGATCGCGGCGATGTCGGTCTCCTCCTCGTAGCGGCGCACCTTCAGGGAGTTGTGCAGATGGCCGTCGGCGCCGCGCTCCACGGAGGTGGTGGCCCGTATCCGCCCGCCGCCCGCGGTCTCCACGGCCAGCACCCCGGACGCGGAGGAGCCGTGTGCGGGTTTGACGAACAGCCGCGGCATGCGGTGCTCGCGGACGGCCGTGCGCACGTCGTCCCAGCCGCGGACCGGGGCCGCGCCGGGCCCGGAGGTCGGCGAGTCCGGGACCGGTATCCCGGCGGCGCGCAGCACCGCGTGGCAGCGCCGCTTGTCGAACAGCACGGCGAGGTCGGCCGGGTCGTCCAGCCGCCGTCCGCCGCGCAGCCCGGCGACGGCGGCCAGGAAACCGGTGTACCAGCGGGCGGAGCCGTCCACCCGCGTGGCGGCGTGGCCCGCGCCGCGCAGCCGCCGGTCGACCTCGGCGTCCTCCCCCGGCGAGTCGAGACGTACGACCTCGCGCGGGTCGAAGTCGGCGCCGCCGTCGCGCAGGACGTCGCGCCAGGCGACGACGCGCGGGGCGGGCAGCCCGGCGGCCCGGACGGCGTCCGCGAAGAGCGTGACGCGCCGGTTCTCCGGGTTGCCGACGACCGCGAGGCGCGGTGCGGCCCTGCTCGCCGGGGAGGCCATCACTCGCCCACGGAGACGTAGCGCCAGACGGTGCCGTCGCTCTCGCGGTCCTCGTCGGCGTCGTCGGCGTCGACGTCCACCTCGACGCCGGACGGGCGCAGGGTGTCGGTCAGCCGCTCCCGCATCGGGTCGCTCAGGTAGTTGTGGTGCAGGTCGAGCGTGGTGAGGTGGGTCAGCGGCTGGCCGGCCAGCAGCGCGCCGGCGCCCTCGTCGGTCAGGACGCCCATGGACAGGTCCAGCACCTCCAGTCGGGCCACGACCGGCGCCGCGGCGACCGCCGCCGCGACCGCGTCCTGCATCTCGCTGTTGCGCAGGGCGAGGTGGCGCAGCTTCGGGAAGCGGACGCCGGACAGGATGCCCTCCAAGTCGGACACCTCGCTGTCGCCGCCGTAGTCGGGGGTGCCGAGCCACAGGTCCAGGTGCTCCAGCGCCGGCAGGTCGCTGGCGCCGACGCCGCGCACCACCTGGGCGGGCAGCCCGCCGGTCTCCATCACCAGCCGGCGCAGGGCGGCGTGCTCGACGGCGGGGAACTCCAGTTCCGTGCCGCCGCGCACGCCCAGCTCCAGCAGCTCGGGGTAGGCGGCCAGCACCGGGGTGACGTCGCCCTGGTGTATCCAGGAGATCTCGCACTCCTCCATCACCATGTCGCCGATGAACACCGCGCGCAGGGCGGGGAAGCGGTCGCGGGCGCCGGCCAGCGCCTCCACGACGGGGTCGGACGAGCTGTCGTACGCCTCCTCCCAGGCGCCCACGATCAGCGCCTTGACCCGGGTGGTGTCGACGGCGCCGCAGAAGCGGGCGAAGGCGCCGTGCCAGTCCTCGTCGGAGTCGTACACCTCGCCGCGGACGCGCCAGGCGACCGTGTCGGGGCCCGGGAGGCCGGCCACGGGCGCGTCGGGGCCCGGGAAGTCGAAGGCGGGCAGCCCGTGCTGCTCGTCGAGGTGGTCGCCGATGGTCATGCGCCTGCTCCTGTGCGGAAGATCCGGGTGGTGCCTGGTGCCCGCAGTTGTACCAACCGGGTCTGACAACAGCCGTGCAGGGGTGGTCCGGCGGGTGCCGGGCGGGCGAACGGGCGCGGCGCCGCGGGCGGTTGGCGGCTGTCTTGCCGCTGGCCGCCGCCGGCCGCTGCCGCCGGCCGTTGTCAGTGCCCGGCCCTAGGGTCGAGGACAGATGGCCGGCGCGCGGTGCGCCGCCTTGGGGAGGAGGTGTGCCGTGTACCGGCAGGGAGACGTGCTGATGGTGCCCGTGGCGGCGGAGGCGCTGCCCGCCCACGTTGGCGCGGCCGACCGGGAGCCGCGGGACGCGCGCGGCCGGCTGGTGCTGGCGCTGGGCGAGGTCACCGGTCACGCCCACGCGGTGGTCGGGCCGGGCGAACTGGTCCGGGAGCCGGGTCCGTTCGGGCCGTTCCTGCTCCATCTGCCGCAGGGCGGCCGGGTGGTGCACGAGGAGCACGCGACGATCACGCTGCCGCGCGGCTGGTTCCGGGTGATCCGTCAGCGGGAGTACGTACCGGGGTCGGTGCGGATCGTCGCGGACTGAGCGGGGCGCGGGCACGCGCGTCGCACGCCGTCAGGCATCGGATCTGGCGTCGGATCAGGTATCGGCATCAGGCAGCAGGCATCGGGATCGGGGCAGAGCAGGGGATGGACGGGAACGCGATGAGCATGGTGGACGCGGTGGGGACGGCGACGGACCCGGCGGGCGTGGTGGGGCAAGTGGCCCCGGTGGGCGGCGCGGCGGGCGAGGGCGCGCCGGGCGACCCGGTGCGGGTCTGGCGGGAGTACGCCTCGGCGACCGGCCCGGCCGACCGGGCGGCCGCCGAGCGCGGGATACGGCTCGCCTACACGCGGGCCGGGCTGCCGCAGCCGCGGGAGATCCGCTGGGTCGGCTCGCCGCGCGAGGCCGTCGATGTGCTGCGCGCCCTGCCGGACGCCGGTCCCAGCCTGCGCGAGCAGATCCGTACGGCCCCGTGGGCGGCCGAACGCGCCCGGCTGCACACCGAGTTGGGTGCGGCGGGCTGGTCGGCGCACTGGGGTGCGAGCGGCGGGCGGCTGTGGGCGGCGACGCAGGCGCTGGTCGACCGTGTCCGGGAAGGCGTCGTCGAGGACGTCACCGGGGTCGCCCCGACCGCGCCCGGCGGCGCGACCGGGGGCGCCGCGGGGCTTCCGCGAGAGGAGCGGGCGGCGTACGAACGGGTGGCGACCGAGGTCCGGCTGCTGATGCTCGACGCGGTGCTCGGCCAGCACGACGCCCCGTGGCTGGCGGCCTTCCCGGCGGACCTGCCCCCGCTGGACGGGCTCGCCCAGGTGTGCCGCCACGCCGGCTGGTGGTGGCCGTTCGCGCGGGTCGCGGTGGTGAGCGAGCGCCCGGTCGCCCTGCACCGCGACGAGGCCGGGCGCCTGGACCACGGCGCGGGCCCCGCGCTCGCCTACCCCGACGGGTTCGCCCTCCACGCGTGGCGCGGCATGCCGGTGCCCGCCTCGTTCCTGGCGGAGTTGGGCGCCCTGACGCCGGACCGCATCCGCGCGGAGGAGAACGCCGAACTGCGGCGGGTGATGCTGGAGTACTACGGCTACGACCGGTACCTCGCCGAGTCCGGCGCCCGCCCGGTGCACCGCGACGAGACGGGCGTGCTGTGGCGGATCGACCTCACCGGCGACGAGCCGGTGGTGATGGTGGAGGTGGTCAACTCCACCCCGGAGCCGGACGGCACCCACCGCACGTACTGGCTGCGGGTGCCGCCCTCGACCCGCACCGCCCGGGAGGGCGTCGCCTGGACCTTCGGGGTGGCCGCGGAGGCGTACGAACCGATGCAGCAGACCTGACCCGGGCCGGGCGTCCGTTCAGCGCCGTACGAGGCCGGGCCGTACCGGGTCGTGGCCCGCGCGCATCCCGGCCACCGCGCACCCGCACAGCAGGACGACGAGCGCGGTCAGCGGCGCGGTCCAGCCGCCGGTGGCGCCGTGCAGGGCGGCCGCGAGCACCGGGCCGGTGGCGGCGAGCAGGAAGCCGCAGGTCTGGGCCATGGTGGACAGGGCCGTGACGTGGTCGCGGTCGTTCCCGCGGTGGGAGTAGAGCACGCCGGGCAGCGCCTGCCCGGCGCCGAGCCCCATCCCGAGGACCGCCACCCACACCGTCCAGCTGCCGGCGGGGGCGAGCAGCAGCCCGGTGAAGCCGGCGGCGCAGGCCAGGGCGGTGCCGAGGATATGCGGGCGCTGGTCGGCGCGTTTGGCCGCCAGCACCGGCGCGACGAACCCGCCGACGGCGACACCGCAGATCAGCAGCGCCTGGCCGGAGCCCGCGGCGCCGCTGGCGACGCCGGACCGCACCAGGATCGAGGGCAGCCAGGCGAGCGTGGTGTAGAAGGCGAGGGTCTGGACGCCGAAGAAGGCGGTCAGGCTCCAGGCGACCGCGGTGCGCGCCACGTGCGGCCGTTCGCTGTGCCGGGTGCCGGTGACGGCGGGGGTGGCGGGCCGTGCCGGGCGGGGGCGGTCGCGCGCCGGCGCGGTCATCCCGGCGGCGGCCAGCACCGCGGGCACCACCGCCAGGCCGATCGCGGGCTGCCAACTGCCGGTCGCGCGGGCGACGGGCACCACCAGGGCCGCGACCAGCGCCGAACCGGTGCCCATCGCCAGGGCGTAGACGCCCATCATCGTGCCGACGCGCTCCCGCGGGAAGCGGGTGCGCACCAGGACCGGGATGAGCACATTGACGACGGCGGTGGCCGCGCTGACCACGACGGTGCCGGCGAACAGCCCGCCCATGCCGCACATCCGCAGCACCGCGCCGGCCACCACCACCAGCGCGGCCCACCACAGGCCGCGCTCCTCGCCGAGCCGCCGCCGCACCGCGCCCGCGAGCGGCGCGAACGCGCCCATGCACAGCGGCGGCAGCAGTCCCAGCAGGGAGACCGTGGCCTGGCTGAAGCCCGCGACCGGGGCGAGCGGCCCGACCTGCCCGAACGCGACACGGGTGTTCAGGCTCATCAGCACGAAGCCGACGACGAGCAGCGCGCCGGCGCCCTTGGCGGACGGCGGCGCGGTGCGCCCGCGCGGCGCGGCGGCACCGGCTTCTGCGGCAGCGGCGTCCGCGGCGGCGGAGCCGGTGGTCGCGGCGGAGCCGGTGGTCGCGGCGGGCGGCGGGGACGCGGACACGGCAGGAGCCTCCAGGCGCTCGGGTGGTTCGGTTACGCTGGTGACCACCCTGCGCGCTCAAGCGGACTTGAGCGCAAGTGCCGTCGTCCCGGGAGGTGCGCATGCCGCGTCGGCTGTACTCGATCAGCGAGGTCGCCCGCGCCTTCGGGGTCTCGGTGCCGACACTGCGCTACTACGAGGAGTGCGGACTGATCCGTCCCGCGGCCCGGCGCGGCCGGGTGCGCCACTACGACCGGGCGGCCCTGGAGCGCCTGGCGTACGCGCAGCAGTGGCACGACGACGGCATGATGTCGCTGGCCGACACCGCTGCCGTGATGTCCAGCGCGCACGCGCCCGAGCGGCACGCGCTCATCGCCGCCGAGTACGGCGCGATGCAGGAGCGGATCGAACGCCTCACCCGGGCCGCCGCCCTGCTGCGGCACATGATGGACTGCCCGTCGGACCACCCGCTGAGCTGTCCGGTGACCGGCGCCGAGATCCGCGCCCGCGTCGACGCGGCCCTGACCGCCGCGGACCTGCCGCCGAGCTGACCCGAGCCCCAACCGGCCGTTCGGCCGACCTGCCCGCCGACCGGTGCCCGCCCCGGGCGCGGCGGCCCGGGGCGGGACGCGGTCAGCTCGCGCTGCTGACGGTGATGTTCCGCCAGCTCGCCGTGCTGGACTGGTCGCGCACGCCGATCGCACCCTGCGTGAAGGCGCAGCCGGTGTCCTGGTAGCTGAAGCTCGCGGTCGGCCCGCCGGCGGCGGGTGTGCCGGTCACCTCCAGCGTGCAGCCGCTCACCTGCACCTCGACGTGGTACCAGGTGCCGTTGGCGAGGCCGCCGGAGATCGGGGTGTCGGCCAGTGCGGTCCACCCGCCGTTCTGCCGGCCGAGGAAGAGGCTCGACGCGGAGACGCCCACGTAGTAGCCGTTCAGCGCGTCGGTGCCCGCGGCCGGGTTCGAGGCGCGGACGAGGAAGCCCGCCTGCGTCCCGCTGTCGATCCGTACGTCGCCCGCCAGGCGGTAGTCGGTCCAGCCGGTGGAGCCCGCGATGGACTTGTCGCCCCCGTCGCCGCCGCAGGTCTCCGACAGCACGCCGCCGGAGGTGGTCCAGCAGCCCCCGTAGTCGATCCAGCCCGACGTGCCGTTGGCGAAGTCGCCGGCGTAGGGCAGCACTCCGGAGTTGCCCTCGGCCGTGCCCTCCTCGCAGCCCGTCGCGCCGCCGACGGTGGGCGTGGTCAGGCGGACGGTGGCTCCGGTGGTGCCGAGCAGCAGGTCGGGGCTGTAGTTGGTCTTGCAGCTGGAGTCGTCGGTGGCGGCGGGCTCGAACGGGGCCGGGGTCCAGGACCAGGAGCCGGTGGAGTCGGGGTCCTTGACGAACACCGCCTGCCGGTCCTCCGGCGTGAAGTCGTTCGATCCGGTGAAGCGGGTGCGCATGCCGGCCAGCATCAGCTGCCCGTCGGGTCCGCCCTGCGGGCTCCAGACGATGTAGGGGCTGCTGCCGAGGTAGCGGCCGTCGGAGGTGACGGCCTCCGTCCCCAGGTCGGAGGGCCCGCTCCCCCACGTGGTGCCGCCGTCGGTGGACGTCTTGGTGTGCGCCTCGCAGTTGCGCCCGTCGCCGCAGATCTCGTACGCCATCACCATGCGGCCGTCCGGGAGGGTGGCGACGGTCGGCATCCCGGGCCGGTCGGTGTCGGAGGTGCTCTCGACGTCGGCGACCAGGCCCGGCGCGAAGTTCGTCGACCCGTCCGGGTTGGCGCTCCAGGTCACGCCGCCGTCGTCGGAGACCATGTGCGCGATGATCTGCGCGTGCGCCGGCTCCGGGCGCTCGTCGGAGAAGTACATCGCCAGCCGGCCGGCGCCGTCGGTGGTCAGGAACGGCTCCCAGATGCCGGAGCCGCCGTGGGGCGCGCCGGAGCCGCCGCCGCCTTTCTGCACGATGTCCTGGTACGTCCAGCTGGCGCCGTGGTCGGTGCTGCGCCACAGCACGAAGTCGGTCTCGGCCTGGCTGCTGGGCGCGATGTTGCCGACCAGCAGCAGGGTGCCGGCCGGGTAGGCGCCCATCTGCTGCGGCAGTTCGTACAGGAACGGCTGCCAGAACTGGTCCGAGGGGTGGCCCGCGCCGGTCAGCGGGTCGCTGACGGTGCTGAGCGTCTGCCAGTCGGCGCCGTCGTCGGCGGAGCTGCGGATCACGAAGCCGGACGCGCTGCCGTCCAGGTTCGCGTGCTCGAAGGAGCCGATGAGCGTGCCGTCCGCGCTGCCGCTGTGCGCGAGCCGGATGACCCGCGAGTAGGCCAGGAACTCGTTCGTCGAGGCGCGGGTGTACATACTTCCGCCCGCCGCGTTGGCCGAGGCGCTCGGCGCGGTGGCCACGGCGGCGGTCGCCGCCAGGATCACCGCGGTCAGGAGCATGATCAGTCGGGGCGGTCCCGTCCGGTGCCACCGTCGCCATTCCATGGGGAGTCCTCTCGCGTCCGTGGTCCGGACTCTTTGCATCGTTGCAATTGCGGCGACGGTACAACTGGGCCGGATGGGGCGTCAATGCACGTGCGGGAAAGAGCACTTGCCCGCTCCCAGGTCACGCGGGCCGCGCCGCGGGGGCGCGGATACGGCGGCCGACGGGCTGCCGACCGGCGGGACCTGCGGCTCACGGTCGGCGTCGCGGTCAGCGCTTCGCGGTCGGCGTCGCGGTCAGCGGCCTCGGCGCGGGCGCCGCGGAGCGCCGTCACGGCGCTGGCGACGGTGGCGACCGGCGTGCCGTCCGCGCGGTCGCGGGGGGCCGCGGCTGAACGCCCGGCGGGCCTTGGGCCCGGCCCCGTCCGGTGAAGTGGTCGCGGATGCCGGCGGTCGGCGTGCCGGGGTGCTCCAGGGCGGCGAAGCGGCCGCTGCGAGGGGCCACGCACCACTGGGCGAAACGCGTGGAGCCGTTCAGCCGTTCGTACCAGGTGCGCTGGAGTTCGCCCTCGGGGAGGCACGCGAACCTGTCCGCCCGGTGACCGGTCAGTGCCCGCAGGTGGTCCAGGTCGGTGCCCTGCTCGCAGGGGCGCCCGGGTGCCGGCGCGGGCCGGGTGCTCGCGCGCAGCCGGGCGCGCAGGTCCCGCAGCGCCTCGTCGGGCACGGACACGCGGAAGGTTTGGAGCCGGTCACCCTCCATGCCCCCGTGCTCGCGGCCCGCCGGGCGGGCACGGGCCTCACAGGGCGGTGCGCAGGGCGGGCAGCAGGGTCTGCTCGGCCCAGTCCAGGAAGGGCCGTTGGTGGTCGCCGCCGATCTGGATGAGGGCGATCTCGTCGAAGCCCGCCTTGGCGTACGGGCGCACCGCGTCCACGAACGCGCCGACGTCGTCGCCGCACGGGATGGACGCGGCCACGTCCTCGGGCCGGACGAACTGGGTGGCGCCGGCGAACCCCGCGGTGCCGGGCAGTTCCGCGTTGACCTTCCACCCGTTGCCGAACCACCGGAACTGGTCGTGGGCCCGGGCGACCGCCTTGTCGCGGTCGGGGTCGTAGCAGACCGGGAGCTGGCCGACGCGCGGCTTGCCCGCGCCGCCGCCGCGGTCGAACGCCTCCAGCAGGCCGCGGTCGGGTTCGGTGGCGATGGCCAGGTCGGCGAGCTGCCCGGCCAGCGCGCACGACCGCGGGCCGGAGACGGCCATCCCGATCGGCGGCGGGGTGTCCGGCCGGTCCCACAGCCGGGCGCCGCGTACGTCGAAGTACCGCCCGCGGTGGTCGAGTTCGGCCCCGTCCAGCAGGGCCCGGATGATCCCCACGGCTTCCTCGAACTTCTCCAGCCGGGTCGCGACCGGCGGCCAGCCGCCGCCCACCACGTGCTCGTTGAGGTTCTCCCCGGAGCCGAGGCCGAGCCGGAAGCGGCCCTGCGACAGCAGTTGGACCGTGGCGGCCTTCTGGGCGACCACGGCCGGGTGGTAGCGGGTGGTCGGGCACGTCACGTACGTCATCAGCGGGATGCGCTCGGTGGCCTGCGCGGCCGCGCCGAGCACGCTCCAGGCGTACGGCGCGTGGCCTTGCGTGTCCAGCCACGGGAAGTAGTGGTCGGAGGTGACGGAGAAGTCGAAGCCCGCGCGTTCCGCGCCCACCACGTGCTCGACGAGGTCCCGCGGCCCCGCCTGCTCGGTCATCATCGTGTATCCGAACCGCACCATGCCGCATCGTCCTTCCGCTCGGTGTGCAGCCTCGCGGCGCCGCCGTACGGAGCCTGCCGCAGCACGAGCGCCGACGGCCTGCGGGTACCCGGTGCGGCGCGTCCGACACGTACGGGCCGTTTCGGCGGGTGTGCGGGCCGCTCCGGAAGGTGCGGGCGTTTCGGACGGTGCGGGCGGGCAACCCGGAGTGCGGCACGTCCACCCGCGGGCGGGAGGGAGAGCCGGGCATGCCCGAACTGCCGGACGTCGAGGGGTTCCGCCGGACGCTGGACGCGTGCGGGCGGGGCCGGCGCATCGAGAAGGTGCACGTCACCGATCGCGGGGTGCTGCGCGGGGTGAGCGAGCGGGGGCTGCGCGGCGCCCTGGAGGGCCGCACGCTGCGCGCGCCGCAGCGGCACGGCAAGTGGCTGATCGCCCGCACCGACGGCGGCCCGGCGCTGCTGCTGCACTTCGGCATGACCGGCCGGCTGCTGTGCTGCCCGCCGCGGGACCCGCCGCAGCGGTACGACCGGGTGCGGCTCGATCTCGGCGGCGGGCGCGGGCTGCGCTACCAGGACCAGCGCAAGCTCCAGGGGCTGCGGCTGGCCGCGGACGAGGCGGAGGTCGAGCGGGCGCTGCGCGGGCAGGGCCCCGACGCGCTGTCCGTCGGCCGGGAGGAGTTCGGCGGCCTGCTGCGCCGGCGCCGGGCGACCCTCAAGGCGGTGCTGATGGACCAGTCCGCCCTCGCCGGGCTCGGCAACCTGCTGGTCGACGAGATCCTCTGGCGGGCCCGCCTGTCCCCGGCCCGCCCCGCCAACACCCTCACCGACGAGCAGGCCCGCGCCCTGTACGCGGCGATGCGCCGCACGCTGCGCCTGGCCGTGCCCACCGGGCGGGTGCCCGGCCGCCGCTCCTGGCTGACCGGCCGCCGGGACGACGCCGACCCGCGCTGCCCGCGCTGCGGCACCGGCCTGCGCAGGCGGCGGATCGCGAGCCGTACGACGGTCGACTGCCCGCACTGCCAGCCCGAGCAGGGGCGATGACCGCCGGGGCTCGTTTTCGCCCGGCCGGGGTGGGTAGCCGCAGGGGTGACCGCGCCGGACCGGGCGATTGCGACGAGAGGGTGTGATGTCGTGCGTGCCGCTTTCCTGACCGCTACCGAAGGTGTCGAGCAGGTGGAGTTGACCTCCCCCTGGCAGGCGCTGGCCGAGCAGGGGGTGACGCCGTCGCTGATCGCGCCCGAGGCGGGTGAGGTGCAGGCGTTCGACCACCTGGACAAGGCCGACACCTTCCCGGCCGACCTCACCGTGGAGGAGGCGTCGGTGGACGACTTCGACGTGCTGGTGCTGCCCGGCGGGGTGGCGAACCCGGACGCACTGCGCCAGGACGCGAAGGCGCTCGACCTGGTGCGCGGGTTCTTCGCCGCGGGCAAGCCGGTCGCGGCGATCTGCCACGCGCCGTGGACCCTGATCGAGGCGGACACGGTCCGCGGCCGCACGCTCACCTCGTGGCCGAGCCTGCGCACCGACCTGCGCAACGCGGGCGCGACCTGGGTGGACGAACGGGTCAAGGTGTGCACGGCCGGCCCCAACGTCCTGATCACCAGCCGCCGTCCGGACGACCTGGACGCGTTCAACCGCACGGTGCTGCACCAGCTCGGCGCGGCCTGAGCCGCGGGCCGCCCGGGGGCGGTGTGCTGTTCAGGGCAGGCGTGCCGCTCAAGGACCAGGGTGCTGCTCAGGGCAGCAGGACGACCTTGCCCAGCGGGTGGTCGTGCTCGAGGTGGGCGAAGGCCGCCCGGACCTCGGCCAGCGGGAAGGTGCGGCTGATCGGCACCTCGATGCGGCCGCTCGCCGCGGCTTCGGCCAGTGCGCCGAGCACCTGGGTGCTGGTGCCTTGGACGCTGCCCTGCGCGCGGGTGCCGAGTGCCTTGGCGGCGGCGTAGTCGAGGGTGTTGATCCGGTGCGGCGGCACCCCCAGGGCCAGCGCGGTCCGCGGGTCGTCGCCGCCGTGGAAGTCCAGGAAGGCGTCCACGGTGCCGGCCCCGTCGCTCTCGACGGCCCCGCGCAGGCGCTCGGCGAGGCCGTCGCCATACTCGACGAGGGTGGCGCCCTGGGAGGCCAGCCAGTCCCGGTGCCGCGAGGAGGCGATCGCGAAGACGCGGGCCCGGCGCAGCCGCAGGAGCTGGACGGCGAAGCTGCCGACGCCGCCGGTGGCGCCGCTGACCACGACGTTCTCGCCGGCCTGCGGGTCGACGGCTTCGACCGCCGCGTGCGCGGTGCAGCCCGCGACGTAGAGCGCGCCGGCCGCCGCCCAGGGCAGCGGGTCGGGCTTGCGGACGAGCTGGCCGGCCGGGACGACGACGTACTCGGCGTGGCTGGAGCGTTCCCAGGACCAGCCGATCACCTCGTCGCCGGGCGCCCATCCGGTGACGTCGGCGCCGATCGAGGTGACGGTGCCGGCAAGGTCGCTGCCCTGCCCGGAGGGGAAGGTCGCGGGGAAGACGTCGTGCAGCGCGCCGGTCCTGATCTTCGCCTCGCCCGGGTTGATGCCGGCGGCGCGCACCCGCACCATCACGTCCTCGGGGCCGAGCGGGCGCGGTGCGACGTCCTCGACGCCGAGGACGTCGATGTCCCCGTAGCGGTGGAAGCGGACGGCTTTCATGAGCGGACCTCCGTGACGGCGGACTGACGTTCCCACCCTCCGCCGGGCGCGACCATCTGTCCAATGCATGATCGCCATACCTGCTATGCGCATGGCGTATGTCAACCGTCCTCGAACCGACCGCTCCCGCTGCCACACTGCGTCCGTGCATACCGACCCGGCCGGCGCCGCCGCCGCGCGCCTCCACCTCGGCCTCAGCCGCGGCGAGGTGCGCGCGGCCGACGTGACCGCCCTCGCCTGCGAGTTGTTCGACCTGGGCCACCCGGGTGCGGCGGTGCGGGAGGCCATGGAGTGCGTCCCCGCCCGCCTTCCCGCCCCCGATCTGGCCGGCCTCGCCCGGCGCCTGCTCGCCGAGACCGGCTTCGACCCGGACTTCGACCTCGCCCCGGGCATTTCCGCCGTCAGCGGGGGACGACGTCGTGCAGGCGGTGGCGGCCGTGGCCGCGCTGCTCCAGGAGGACGTGATGGAGCGGACGTGGCGGGTGTGGCCGGTGTGTGCGACTGACGGGGTCGGGCTGCACCCGGTGGTGCAGGAGGGGGGTGCCGTCTGGTGGTGTGCGGCGGGGGGTGGGCATGAGGCCGCGGTGGTCGGGGGGTTGGGGGCGGGCCGGAGCCAGGCTTAGGTTAGGTTTACCTTATGAGAAAGTGGGCCTTGCGCATTCTTCCCGCCGCTGCCGTGGCGTTGTCGCTCGCCGTGGCGGGCTGCTCCAGCGACTCGAAGGGGTCGTCGTCGGACGCGGCGGCGTCGTCCGGCGGGACGTCGTCCGCCGACGCGTCGGCGTTCCCGGTGACGATCGACTCCTCCGTGGGGAAGGCGACGATCCCCTCGCAGCCGAAGCGGGTGGTGACCATCGGCTGGGGCAGCCAGGACGTGGCGCTGGCCCTCGGGGTCGTCCCGGTCGGCATGCAGGACATGAGCGGCGACACCGGCGACAACACCGGCATCCTGCCCTGGGACACCGCCAAGCTCGGCGGCGCGAAGCCGACCCTGCTGAAGTACGTCTCCGACGAGGTGCCCTACGAGCAGATCGCGGCGCTGCACCCGGACCTGATCCTCGCGGTCGACTCCGGGATCACCGCGAAGCAGCAGGCGCAGCTCAGCCACCTCGCGCCGACCGTCGGCTACCCGGGCAAGCCGTGGCTGACGTCCTGGCAGGACCAGCTGGAAGTGGTCGGCAAGGCGCTGGGGAGGTCCACGAAGGCGGCCGCGCTGGAGAAGTCGACGGACAAGCTGATCAGCGACGCGAAGGCGGCCCACCCGGAGTTCGCGGGCAGGACCGTGGCGTTCGGCTCGGGCACCGCCGCCGACAACTACAACCTCTACCTGTCCACGGACTCCCGCGTCGAGCTGCTGCACGAGCTGGGCTTCACCATCTCCCCGAGCCTGCCGTCCACGGCCGCGTCCTTCTCCGCCCAGGTCAGCCTGGAGAAGCTGGACTCGATCGACTCCGACGTCCTGGTCTCCTGGTACCTCAGCTCCTCCGTGCAGAAGCAGTTGGAGTCCAACGCGCTGTTCCAGCGGATGCCCGCGGTCAAGCGCAAGGGGTACGTCCCGCTCACCGACCCGGCGATGGTGTACGCCACCAGCGCGGTGTCGGTGCTGAGCCTGCCGTGGATGCTGGACCGCTACCTGCCGCTGCTGAGCGCCGCCGCCAACGGGAAGGCGTCGTCCTGACCGGGCCGTTCACCGGTCTGCTGGACGAACTGGCCGACGGCGTACGGGTCCTGGGCTGGGCCGAGGGCATCCACGTCCGCGCGCAGTACCTGCGGGCCCGCAACGCCGTCGTCCGCCACCTCGTGGCACGGCACGGCCTGCGGGCCGTCGCCGCGGAGACGCACTTCGCGCTGTCCCGGCCGGTGGACGCCTACGTGCGCGGGCTGGGCCCGGCGGAGCCCGCCGCGGCCGTGGTGCGCGGCGTCTGGTCGTGGTGGACCGGTGCCGCACTGCGCGACAACCTCGCCCTGCTCGCCTGGCTGCGCCGGCACAACACCGGGCGCGCCCCGGCCGACCAGGTCCGCTTCTACGGCCTGGAGATGTACGGCGCCGCCCCCGGCGACGACGCCGCCGCGGGGCCGTACGCGGAGCCGGCGGACGTGCGGCACGCCGCGCTCCTGCACCGGCGGCTGGCGGCCCACCGCGCGGCGGGCGGCGACCACCGCGACCTCGCGGTGCGCGACGCCGCGCAGTACCTGACCTTCCAGGAGGTGGCCCGCCGCCACCCGTACGGGCCGATCCTGGTCTTCGAGCAGACCGAGCACCTGGACCGGCGCGTCCCCGGCTCCCTCGGCGAGCACCTCGCCCGGCAGGAGTACGGCCCCTTCCGCGCGGTCGGCGCGGTGTGGCGCGAGGGCGACCCGGCGGTGCGCTACCCGCTGGGCCGCTACCGGGAGTTGAGCCGTCACCTGGCGCGCGCCGCGGCGGAGCGCTCCCCCGGCCTGCTCCCCGGCCCCGCGGGCACCGCGGCACTCGACCTGCGCCCGTACCGGACGCCGCACCGGGGCCCGGCCGTCCCCGCGCTGGCGGACGCGGCGACCGCCTTCGACGCCGCCCTGTACGCGCCCGCCCTCAGCCCCGCCCCGACCCTCGCGGACGCGCCGGACCCCCCGGACGTACCCGCCGCCCCGTAGGTCCGCGCCCGCGGCTCCTCACCGCGCCGGGGCCAGCTCCACCGCACCGGTGCCGCCGGGCAGGCTGACCAAAGTGCCCTCGCCCGTCCGCTCCCACCGCGCCGCCGGGTCCGCCGGCACCGCGGCGAACTCACCGGCCAGCAGCACCTGCCAGGGCGCCACCGGCCCGGCCGCGGCCCGCGCGGTGATGTGCACCCGGTCGCCCTCGCGGCGTACCACGAACGCGGCGGCCTCCTCGCCGTCGAGGCCGGGCACGCGGACGGTGTGCTCGCCGTCGCCGCCGCCGGTGTGCACCCGCAGGGTGACGCCGTCCGCCCACGCGGTGTCGGGCCGGTCGGCCGCCGCGCCGAGCGGCAGCACCGCGCCGGGGCGGACCAGCAGCGGGAGGCTGTCGAAGCCGTACCGCTCGCGCCGCCAGCCCGGGCCCTGCACGGTCTCGCCGCTGAGCAGGTGCGTCCACCGGCCGGCCGGGACGTAGTACTCCACCTCGCCGTCCTCGGTGAGGACCGGCGCCACCAGCAGGTCGGGGCCGAGCATGTACTGCCGGTCGAGCCCGGCGCAGGACGGGTCGTCAGGGAACTCCAGCACCATCGGGCGCATCACCGGCACGCCGGTGCGCGACGCCTCGACGGCGGCGCCGTACAGGTAGGGCATCAGCCGGTTCTTCAGGCGCGCGAAGTCGCGCGCCACGGCCACCGCCTCCTCGCCGAACTGCCACGGCACCCGGTAGGAGGTGCTGCCGTGCAGGCGGCTGTGGGAGGACAGCAGCCCGAACGCGAGCCACCGCTTGAACAGCGCGTCCGACGGGGTGCCCTCGAAGCCGCCGATGTCGTGGCTCCAGAACCCGAAGCCGCAGGCGCCCAGCGACAGCCCGCCGCGCAGGCTCTCGGCCATCGAGGAGAACGTCGCGTCACAGTCGCCGCCCCAGTGCACGGGGAACTGCTGGCCGCCGGCGGTCGCGGACCGGGCGAACACCACCGCCTCGCCCTCACCGCGGACCTCGCGCAGCAGCGCGAAGACCGTCTCGTTGTACAGCTGGGCGTAGTAGTTGTGCATGGCCTCCTGGTCGGAGCCGTCGTGCCACACCACGTCGGTGGGCACCCGCTCGCCGAAGTCGGTCTTGAAGCAGTCGACGCCGGCTGCCAGCAGCGGGCGCAGCTGGTCGGCGTACCAGGCGCGGGCGGCCGGGCTGGTGAAGTCCACCAGCGCCATGCCCGGCTGCCACATGTCCCACTGCCACACGCTGCCGTCGGCGCGGCGCACCAGGTGCCCGGCCTGCGCGGCCTCGGCGAACAGCGGGGACTTCTGGGCTATGTAGGGGTTGATCCACAGCGACAGATGCAGTCCGCGGTCCCTCAGCCGGCGCAGCATCGCGGCCGGGTCGGGGAAGGTCCGCGGGTCCCAGGTGAAATCGCACCACTGGTACTCGCGCATCCAGAAGCAGTCGAAGTGGAAGACGCTCAGCGGGATGTCGCGGTCGGCCATGCCCTGGATGAAGGAGGTGACCGTCTCCTCGTCGTAGGAGGTGGTGAAGGAGGTGGTCAGCCACAGGCCGAAGGACCAGGCCGGGGGCAGCGCCGGGCGGCCGGTCAGCGCGGTGTAGCGGCGCAGCACGTCCTTGGGGGTGGGGCCGTGGATGACGAAGTACTCCAGCGCGTGGTCCTCGACGCTGAACTGGACCTCGCCGACGGACTCCGAGCCGATCTCGTAGGAGACCTTGCCGGGGTGGTTGACGAAGACGCCGTAGCCGCGGTTGGTGAGGTGGAAGGGGACGTTCTTGTATGCCTGTTCGCTGCTGGTGCCGCCGTCGGCCTGCCAGATGTCGACGCTCTGGCCGTTCTTGGTGAACGGGGTGAAACGCTCGCCGAGGCCGTAGACCTGTTCGCCGACGCCCAGCGAGAGGCGGCCGACCATGTGGTGGGCGCCGTCGCCGGTGGTGGCGAAGGCGGTGCCGCTGGCTCCGGAGGAGGTCAGCACGCGGCCGTCGGCGTCGCGGAAGTCGATCCGCCAGGGCGCCGCGGTGTCGATCCGGGCGGTGAGCTCGCCGCTGGTCAGCTCCACCACGGAGCCGTCCTGTACGGCGCGGGCTCCGCTGTCGGGGTCGGTGTGCAGCGCGAAGCGGGGGCCGCGGCGGACGCCGCCCTCGTGGTGGACGCTGCGCACGCCGATGACACCCTCGGCCGGCGACCACAGCTCGACCCGGATCAGGGGCGCGTTGAGGGTGTCGCCGCGGGTCCGCACCTTGCGCACCGCGGCGTGCAGGGTGATCCGGCCGTCCTTCGCGCGGACGTCCTCGACGCCGGTCGCGTACGAGGCCGCGACCCCCTCGCGCAGGAGCCAGAACCCGTCGGTGAACTTCATGCGAACCTGCCTCGTGGAAAAGATGGTGGGACCGGGCGTGCCGCGGGCCCGGCCGGAACAGCGGTTCCGGACGGGCCCGCGCGGTGTCCGGCACTAGTCGACGCTGAAGCCCTGCGCCTTGGCGTAGCTGACGATCTTCTTCTGCCAGGCCGCCAGGCCGTTCTTGAGCGAGGTTCTGCCGGCGAACGCCTGGCCGACGGTGTCGCTGTAGACGCTGTTGGCGTACGGCTCGAAGGGCAGGTACTGCCAGCCGGCCGGGGCGTGGGCGGACGCCTGCGCGTACACCTGGTTGACCTGCTGGCCGCCGAAGTAGGTGCTCTTGTCGCCGAGCCAGCCGGCCGAGGTGAGGGTGCTGTTCAGCGCGGGGACCTGGCCGGCCTGCACCCAGATCTTGTTGGCGGCCGCGCTGGTGGTCATCCAGCGGACGAACCCGGCGGCGGCGAGCTTGTTCTTGCTGCCGGAGGGCACCACGAGACCCGATCCGCCGCTCTGCGAGCTGTCGCTTCTGCCCGCGGTGTACTGCGGGATCGGCGCGACGCGCCAGTCACCGGACGCCTTGGGCACGTGGGTCTCCAGGGCCGATCCGCCCCAGGCGCCGGCGACCCAGGTGGCGTAGGTGCCGTCGGCCATGCCGGTCAGCCACTCGTTGGACCACTGGGCGGTCTTGCTGTCGATCAGGCCCTTGCTGAGCAGTCCGCCCCACATGCCGGCGTAGGCGGTGCTGCCGGCGTCGGCGAGGTCGACGGAGAGCTTGGAGCCGGAGGAGGAGAAGGGCTTGCCGCCGGCCTGCCAGATCATCGCGGCGGTGCCGTTGCCGTCACCGGCGTCGGCGGTGATGTACTTCGAGGCGTCGGCCTGGTGCAGCTTCTGCGCGTCGGCGGTGTACTCGGCCCAGGTGGCCGGCACCTTCAGGCCGTACTTCTTGAAGACGTCGGCGCGGTAGTACAGCACCAGCGGGCCGGAGTCCATCGGCACCCCGTACACGCCGCCGTCGAGGGCGACCTGCGACCAGGTCGAGGCCGGGAACTGCGAGGAGAGCCCGGACTGGCCGTACTTCGACAGGTCGGTGAGCGACTTCTGGAGCGCGAACTGCGGCATGGCCAGGTATTCCATGTAGGCCACGTCGGGTACGCCGGAGCCGGCCTTCACCGCGTTCTGCAGCTTGGTGTACTCCACGTCGCTGCCGCCGACGTTGCTGACCTTGACGGTGATGTCGGGGTACTGCTTCTCGAACGCCTTCGCCAGTTCGCCGGCCTGCGGGGCCCACGACCAGAAGGAGATGGTGGTCTTCTTGTGCAGGGCCGCGTCGATGTCGGCCTGGGTGGCGCTGCCGCCGCCCGAGCCCGATCCGCTCGACGAGGAGCAGCCGGTCAGGGCCAGGCCGATGGCCAGCCCGACGGAGGCCGCGGCCAGGACCCGGCGACGTGCGGTTCTTCTGAACGCCATGACTTTCTCTCACTTTCACCGGAGGACCCGGATTCCAGGCCGCTGGCACCGCGGCCGGGTTTGTCGCCGCCCTGGGCCTATTCCTTGACGCTGCCGGAGACGAGTCCGGCTTCCCAGTAGCGCTGCAGGACGAGGAACACCACGATGGTGGGGATGATCGACAGCAGCGATCCGGTGAGGATGATGTTGTCGATGGGGTGGCCGCTGGCGGTGACCGCCTGCTGGTTCTGCATGCTCCAGTTGTTCAGGCCCACCGTGATCGGGAACCACTTGGTGTCGCTGAGCATGATCAGCGGCAGGAAGTAGTTGTTCCAGGCGGTCACGAAGCTGAACAGCAGCACCGGCACCAGGCCGGGCATCAGCAGCCGCAGCGCGATCGAGCGGAAGATCCGGAACTCGCCGGCCCCGTCGATCCGGGCCGCGGCGAGCACCTCGGCCGGCAGCGCGTCGTCGGCGAAGTACCAGACCAGGTACAGGCCGAAGGGGTTGATCAGCGAGGGGATGATCACCGCCCAGGGCGTGTTGGTCATGCCCAGCTTGCTGAACATCAGGAAGGTCGGGACGGCCAGCGCCGTGGCCGGGATCGCGACGGCGCCCAGCAGCATCGGGAAGAAGACGCGCTTGCCGGGGAAGTCGAACCGGGCCAGCCCGTATCCGGCGAGTGTCGCCAGCAGCGTCCCGCAGCCGGCGCCTATCACCACGTACAGCAGCGTGTTCAGCAGCCACCGGCCGAACTGGCCGTCGGCGTAGGCGAACGTGTCGTGGATGTTCTGCCAGAGCGAGAACTTCCCGGAGAACCACAGGCCGAAGCTGTTCAGCCGGGCGTCCTGGGTCTTGGTGGCGTTGATGAACAGCCAGACGATCGGCACCAGGGTGTAGACCAGGAACAGGCACATCATCAGGGTGAGGACGACCGACTTGCGGCGCCTCGGAGCGATCGCGGTCCGGCTCATCGGGTGCCCTCCCGTCGTGCGCCGCCGAGCTGGATCAGGTACGCGACGAGCATCGTGATCACGCCGATGACGATGGAGATCGCGGCGGCGTAGTTGAACTGCTGCCCGGCGAAGGACAGGTTGTACGCGTACATGTTCGGCGTGTAGCCGGAGGAGATGGTGTTCGGCGCCAGTGTCTTCAGCACGCTCGGCTCGTTGAAGAGCTGGAAGCTGCCGATGACGGAGAAGACCACGGACAGCATCAGGGACTGCTTCATCGCCGGGACCTTGATGTGCCGGATCACCCGCACCCAGCCGGCGCCGTCGATCTCGGCGGCCTCGTAGCGCTCCTTGGGCACCAGTTGCAGCGCCGAGTACATGATCAGCATGTTGTAGCCGACGAACTCCCAGGTGGCGATGTTGCCGATGGCCGCCAGGACGTACCCGCCGGAGAGCGGGTCGGGGATGCCGAGGTGCAGGTCGGAGTTGAGGTTGCCGACCAGCCCGGACTGCGCGCCGTACATGAAGCCCCACATGAGCGCGGCGACCACGGCGGGCACGGCGTACGGCAGGAACAGGGTGATGCGGAAGAGCGACGACAGGTACAGCCGCGCGCTGTCGATCGCGAGCGCCGCGATCGTGGACAGGGCGAGCATCACCGGGACCTGGACGACGAGGTAGACCACGATCCGCAGCAGGGAGTGCCAGAGCTGGCCGTCCGACAGCGCGGTCTTGTAGTTGTCGAGTCCGACAAAAGTCGTTCCGCCGATCAGCCGGTCCTGGAAGAGGCTGAGGTAGATCGCATACAGGACCGGCGCCACCAACACGAAGAGGAAGACCAGCAGGAAGGGCATCACGAACCACAGTCCGGTCCAGTCCCGCCGGGCCCCGTTCGCCCGCGGCGTCCGGCCGAACCGCCCTGACCTGCGCCGCGGCACGCTCACCGGTACCGCGGTGGGGGCGGTCACCTGCCGCGCCCCTCGCCGGCGGCGAGGACACCGGGCCCGACGCGCAGGGCGGCCGGCCGGTCCTCTCCGCAGAACTGCACCTTCATCGCTGAGTCCTCCCCGAAGCGGGCGTGTGATCTGGATTTAATTTGTTGTTGGTGCAAACATGTTTATCAGGCGCCCCCGGGTGACGCAAGCAGTCGGCACACAGCAGAATCCGGCTCTCCGGGCGCCGGGTCGCGGTGACGCGGCCGTACCGGAAGGAAGGAACGGAATGCCCCTCCAGCACATCGAGGTGGCGCGCGACCTCGCGGACGGCGCGACGCTGCGGGCCGATGTCGCGGTCATCGGCTCCGGGGCCGGCGGCGCCGCCGTGGCCGGCGAGGTCGCCCGGCGCGGTCTGACCGCGGTGGTCGTCGAGGCCGGCGGCCGCCCGCACCCGGGCGGCCTGGGCACCCACGTGCGCAACGCCTACCCCGAAGAGGAGCAGTTGCAGAGCGAGTTCGGCCCGGCCGTGCTGGCCGGGCTGACCCCCTACGAGGGGGCCGAGCAGCCGCTGGCGGGCCTGCGCGGGCAGCGCTTCGCCCACGCGGTGGGCGGCATGATGTCGTTCTGGTCCCACGTCTGCGCGGTGCCCGACCACGCCACCGAGGCCGAACCGGGCGTGCCCGAGGACGAGATGCGGGCGCTGTGGCGGCAGGCGGCGGCGCTGCTGTGGTCCAACACCTCGGTCGGCGCGCACGGGGTGCGCCAGCGCCGCCTGACCGAGGCGCTGGCTGCGGCCTTCCCCGGCCTGCCGCCCGGCCGCGAGGTGCAGCCGCTGCCGGTCGGCATGCGGATCGGGGCGGCCGGCTCGCCCGAGTACTCCGGCATCGACGCCCTGTTGACCAGCGGCGACGCCGCCGCCCCGGGCCGGGTGACGCTGGTGCCCGGATACGCGGTGCCGCGCGTGGAGATGGCCGGGTCCAGGGCGCGTGCCGTCCTGGCCGTCGCGGTGGCAGGCGGCGGGCGGCGGACCCTGCGGATCGAGGCCGGCACCGTGGTCACCGCCGCCGGCGCGCTCGGCTCGCCGATGATCCTGCACAGCTCCGGGGTGCGGCCGCCGGCCCTGGGCCGCTACCTCACCGACCACTCCATGGTCAGCTCCCGGGTCCGGCTGTCCCCGGAGGTGCTGGCGGGCATGGGCGCGCGGGACGAGTCGTTCGGGGTGTGGGTGCCCTCCAGCAGCGCCCGGCCGCTGCACACCCAGCTGGTGCCCGGGTGGACCCGGGTGCCGGGCTTCGACGAGAGCGTGCCGGTGCGCGAGACCAGCGACATCGGCCAGTTCGTGGCGGTCGCGCCGCACCCCGGCAACCGGCTGCTCTTCGACGACGAGCACCGCGACGCCTGGGGCCTGCCGGCCACCACCGCCCGCTTCGAGCTGAGCGAGGCCGACCGGGAGGCGATCCGCGCCGCCGCCGCCGACCACGTCCGGGTCGCCGACGCCGTCCGCGACACCTCCTACGGCCTGTCCGTCTCGATCGCGCCGCCCGGCGGCAGCCTGCACCTGATGGGGTCCACCCGGCTGGGCACCGAGGAGACCGGGGTCGCCGACGCGTACGGCAAAGTGTGGGGCACCGACAATCTCTATGTGGCGGGCAACGGCGTGGTCAGTACCGCGACCACCAGCAACCCGACCCTCAACGTCGTCGCGCTGGCGCTGCGCACCGCGCGTGCCGTCGCCGGCTCCTGACGCGACCGGAAGGACCCGCGCATGTCACGTATCGGCCGCCACCCGGTGGCGATCAACCCGCTGCAGTTCATGGCGACGCCCGACGGCTGGTTCGACTTCGGCGCTCCGCCGCCGGCTGCCGAGATCCTCGCCGCCGTGGCCGAGGCCGGGTTCGGCGCCGTGCAGGCGGCGGTGCCCGCCGGGACCGCGCCGCGCGCCTACGCCGACGAACTGGCCCGCTGGGGCCTGGCGGTCGGGCCCGGCTATGTGGCGCTGGGCTGGAGCGAGGACGCCGCGGCGCGCCGCGGGCACCTGGAGCAGGCCCGCACGCAGGCGGCCGCGCTGGCCGCGTGCGGCGCGGACCTGGCGTTCGTCGGGCTCGACGCCGCCCCGGACGGCGCCCGGATGGCACGGCCCGCCGTCGGTCTGGACGCCTGCGACCGGCGGCTCGACCGGATCGCCGCGCATGTCGGCGCGGCCGCGGAGATCCTGGCCGCGGAAGGCGTCACCGCGGCGCTGCACCCGCACGTCGGCACCTGGATCGAGACCGGGCAGGAGTGCGCGCGGGTGCTGGACCTGGCGGGCCCGGCCCTCGGCTTCGGGCCGGACGTCGGGCACCTGGCGTGGGCGGGGGCCGACGTGCCCGGGCTGGTCGGCCGCTACCGACCGCGGGTGGCCGGGCTGCACCTGAAGGACATGTCGCGGGCGGTCGCCGACGAGGCGCGCGCGGCGGGTCTGGACTACCGCGGCACGGTCGCCGCCGGGCTGTGGCGCGAACCGGGCGACGGCGACCTGGAACCGGCCGCGCTCGTCGCCGCGCTGGGTCCGACGGACGACTGCTGGCTGGTGGTGGAGGTCGACCACTCCGCGCTGCCGCCGCGCGACAGCGTCCTGCGGTGCGGCCGCTGGGTGCAGGCGGTGGACGCCGCCTTCCGCGCCGGCTGACACCCGAAGCGCCGGGCCCGCGCCTTCGTGAGGGAAGGCGCGGGCCCGGTTCTGCGGCCTCCCCCGCTGAGCCGCACGCCCCCGCGCGTACGCCCCCGTGGTGAGCGGTCGGAGAGCGGGGCGGCTGTCAGGGGCCGTCCGGTCTCCGACCGCTCACCACGGGGGCGTACGGGGGGCGAGCTTGGTCACGGGCTTCAGGTCGCGGGCCTCACGTCAGGGGCTTCAGGTCGCGGGCCTCAGCGCGGCACGGTCCGCGGCGGGGTCGGCCAGCAGGTCGGCGAAGGCGAGTTCGGCGGTGCCGATCAGCAGCTGGTCGGGGCCGAGTTCGGCGGTGGTGACGGTCAGCGCCTCCCGGTCCGCGCGGATCGCGTCCTGGCCGAGGTCCGTGCCGGCGGGCCGGTTGCGGTACAGGCTCGCCAGGAAGCCGCCGAGGACGACCATGGCCGGGTTGAAGACGTTGACGGCGTTGCGCACGGCGATCCCCAGCAGGTCCAGGTCGTGCCGGACCAGGGCGAGCACCTCCGGGTCCTCGCCGGCCGCGGCCAGCGCCTCGTCCAGCCGCTCGGCCTGGTGCGCCGGCAGCGCGACCGCGTCCAGCAGCGCCTGCTGGGTGACCTCGGCCTCCAGGCAGCCGGTGGCACCGCAGTGGCAGGCCAGGCCCCCGGTGCGGACGAAGGTGTGGCCGAGTTCCCCGGCGTACCCGGACACGCCGGTGATGACCTCGCCGCCGCTGACCACGCCGCCGCCGATGCCGCTGGCGCCGCCGATCAGATAGACCAGGTCGTCCACCCCGCGCCCGGCGCCGAAGGCGACCTCGCCGAACATGCCCAGTAAGGCGGCGTTCGCGGCCTTGACCGGCAGCCCGGTCGCGCTGCCCAGCTCCGCGGCCAGCGGCTCCTCCTGCCACCGCAGGTGGGTCGCGTCGCGGACATGGCCGTCGGAGAGCCGGACCTGGCCGGGCACGGCGACACCGATGCCCACGACGTCCAGGGTGCGCCCGGTCAGCAGGCCGTTTATCGCCGCGGCGCTGCGCGCCACCACCTTCTTCGCGGTGAGGTCGGCGGCGGTCTCGATCCGCCAGCGCTCGATCACCTGGCCGCCGAGGCTGACCAGCCCGACGGTGATCGCGTCGACCTCGGGGTTCACCGTGACCGCCACGGTGCTGCTCGACGGCGTGATGACCGCGCTCGGCCGGCCCTTGCCGGGGCTCGCGGCGGGCCGGCCCTCGACGACCAGGCCCAGGCCCACGAGTTCGGCCAGGCAGACGCCCACGGTGGAGCGGTTCAGCCCGGTGCGCCGGGTCAGCTCCGCGCGGGAGAGCCCGCCGCCGCGGTGCACGAGCGTGAGGAGGGTGGCGAGGTTGTTGCGGCGCAGGTCGTCGGCGGTGCCGCCGGCGGGCCGCCGGGCGCCGCCGTTCACCGGTCGGGGCATGCCGGCCACTGGGTCGTTCCCTTCTCCTCCGGCGCGGGGGCCGGCGCGCCGCCGGGCACCGGCCACTGCAACGACCGTACGTAGGCGAGTGCTTCGGCCGCCCCGTGCGCGCGGTCCATACCCATGTCCTCCCACTCCACCGAGATCGGGCCGGCGTATCCGGCGGCGGTCAGCGCGCGGAACGCGTCCTCCCACGGCACGTCGCCGTGCCCCACCGACACGAAGTTCCAGGCCCGGCGCGGGTCGCCCCACGGCAGGTGCGAGCCGAGCAGCCCGGAGCGGCCGTCGCGCGGGCGCAGCCGGGTGTCCTTGCAGTCGACGTGGTAGATCCGGTCGGCGAAGTCGGTGATGAACACTACCGGGTCCACGCCCTGCCACATCAGGTGGCTGGGGTCCCAGTTGAAGCCGAACGCCCGCCGGTGGCCGAGGACTTCGAGGGTGCGGTGGGCCGTCCAGTAGTCGAAGGCGAGTTCGCCGGGGTGCGGTTCGTGCGCGAAGACCACGCCCTCGTCGTCGAAGACGTCCAGCACCGGGTGCCAGCTGCGCGCGAAGTCCTCGTACCCGGCGTCGACGACGTGGTCGGGGACGCCGGGGAAGCCGACGACGTAAGGCCAGATCGTGGAGCCGGAGAACCCGACGACGCGCTCCACGCCCAGCCTGCGGGCGACCCGGGCGGCGCGCTTCATCGCCTCGGCGGCGCGGGCCCGCACGCCCTCGGCGGCGCCGTCGCCCCAGATGTGCCCGGGCAGCAGGTCGGCGTGGCGGAAGTCGAAGGCGCCGGTGCCGACGGCGTTGCCCGCGGCGTGGGCGGACAGCGCCCACACGCCCAGACCGTGCCGGTCCAGCAGTGCCCGGAAGGAGTCGAGGTAGCCGGGGTCCTCCTCGGCGCGGACCAGGTCGAGGTGGTTGCCGCAGTCGACCTCCAGGCCGTCGTAGCCCCAGGCGGCGGCGTCGGCGGCGATCCGCTCCAGCGGCACGTCGTACCACTGGCCGGTGAACAGCGTGACGGGCCGGGCGGCCGGTGCGGTCATGGGGTGGGGGCTCCTTCGGTGTGCTGTACCGCCGGGTGCTGCGGGGTGGTCGGCGCCGGGGGTGTCTCGGCGATGTCGGTCCAGGTGCCGGACGCGGCGGACGCCACGACGGCCGCGGTCAGCCGCACCATCGCCAACCCGTCGCGGAAGGTGGGCAGTTCCGGGCGCGGCGGCGCGCCGGCGGCGGCGTCGTAGCTGTCGCGGACGAAGGCGTTGAAGGCGTCCTGGTAGCCCATCGGGTGGCCGGCGGGCAGGATCGACAGCCGTGCGGCTTCGGCGGACAGGTGCGGGGTGTCGCGGGGGATGCGGCGCTCGCCGGTCTTGTCGGCGTACCACAGCGCGTTGGGGTTCTCCTGCTCGAACAGCACGTTGGCGTCGGTGCCCGAGACCTCCAGGAAGAGGTGGTTCTTGCGGCCGAAGGCCATCTGGGAGACCATCAGCGACCCGATGGCGCCGCCGTCGAGTTCGACGACGAGGGCGGCGAGGTCCTCGGTGGTCAGCGGGCGGCCCTGCGGGCTGCGGTCGTGGACGGTCCGGGTGACCGCGTTGACCCGGGTGATGCGCCGGCCGGAGACGAACTCCACCAGGTCGCCGAGGTGCGAGCCGATGTCGCCGAAGGCCCGGGACGGTCCGGTCGCCGCGGGCAGGCTCCACCAGCCGTCCTCGTCGTAGGCCAGCCGCCATTCCTGGAGGTAGGCGCCGCGCACCCCGACCAGGGCGCCGAGGCCGCCGGCGGCGGCGCGGGCGCGGGCCTCGACGGCCATCGGGTGGTAGCGGTAGACGAAGGGGACGGTGGCGGTCAGCCCGCGGGCGGCGGCCAGGGCGAGCAGGGCGGCGCCCTGGTCCGGGTCCACCGTCAGGGGCTTCTCGCAGATGACGTGCTTGCCCGCCTCGAGCGCCGCCTCGGCGTAGCCGGCGTGGGTGCCGTTGGGGCTGCACACGTGCACCACGGTGACGTCGTCGTCGGCGAGCAGGTCGTCCACCGAGGCGTACGCCCGTGCCGCGCCGAGGTCGCGGGCGGCGGTGCGGGCCCGCTCGGGGGAGCTGGAGGCCACGCCGTGCAGCGCTCCCCCGGCCGCGCGGACGGCGCGTGCGTGCACGGCCGCGATGAAACCACCGCCGATGATGCCGGCGCGCGGCGCCGGGCGGGGACTGGTGTCGGCTGTCCACATGGGTGCCATCATGGCATAGTTATGTTTGCGGTTCAAACAATTGGGTCCCGGCGGGAGCAAGGAGAACTCGGATGGCGCAAGAAGCGGCGGCGCACCAGGCACCGCGGGAGCCCGGCCCGTTGGAGTGGCCGCAGGGGGGCCTCGCGTTCGGCGGTGACTACAACCCCGAGCAGTGGCCGCCGGAGGTGTGGCCGCAGGACGTGGCCCTGATGCGCGAGGCGGGCGTCACCCTGGTCACCGTCGGCGTCTTCTCCTGGAGCGCGCTCGAACCGCGCGAGGGCCGCTACGAGTTCGGCTGGCTGGACCGGGTGCTGGACCTGCTGCACGGCGCGGGGATCGGGGTGGACCTGGCGACGCCGACGGCGAGCCCGCCGCCGTGGCTGCTGCGCGCGCACCCCGGCATCCTGCCGGTCCGGGCCGACGGCACCCGGCTGGGCGCCGGCGGCCGGCTCGGCTGGTGCCCGAGCAACCCCGACTGGCGCCGCCACTCCCTGCGCATCGTGCGCGCGCTCGGCGAGCGGTACGGCGACCACCCCGCGGTGCGGCTGTGGCACGTCGGCAACGAGTACGGCAACGGCAACCGGATGTGCCACTGCGCGGACTCCGCCGCGCACTTCCGCCGCTGGCTCGCCGCCCGCTACCCCTCGCTCGACGCGCTCAACGACGCCTGGGGCACGGCCTTCTGGGGCCACCACTACGCGGACTTCGAGGAGATCGACCCGCCGCGGGACGCGGGGATGCCGGGCAACCCGGGCCTGGTGCTGGACTTCGGCCGCTTCTCCTCCGACGCGCTGCTGGCGCAGTACGACGCCGAGCGGCAGGTGCTCGCCGAGTTCTCGCCGGACCGGCCGGCCACCACGAACTTCATGGTCGGGGCCGGGCCCCACGTCGTGGACCACAGCCGGTGGGCGCCGCGGCTGGACGTGGTGGCCACCGACCACTACACGACGGCCGCCGACCCCGAGCGGGTGCAGGAGCTGGCGTTCAGCGCCGACCGCACCCGGGGGCTGAGCGCGGGCCGGCCGTGGCTGCTGATGGAGCACGCGGCGGGCGCGGTGAGCTGGCAGCCCAGGAACCTCGCCAAGGAGCCCGGCGAGCTGGCCCTCAACTCGCTCGCGCACGTCGCCCGCGGCTCGGACGGCGCGCTGTTCTTCCAGTGGCGGCAGTCCGCCGCCGGGTCCGAGCAGTACCACTCGGCGATGCTGCCGCACGCCGGCACCCGCACCCGGGTCTGGCGCGAGGTGCGCGAACTGGGCGGCCTGCTGCGCCGGATCGGCGAGGTGGCGGGCAGTACGGTGCCGCCGGCGCAGGTCGCGCTCCTGGTGGACGACGAGTCGGCGTGGGCCTGGGAGGCGGGGCCGAAACCGCACCAGGACCTGCGGCTGGAGCAGGTGGCGCGGCGCTACCACCGCGCGCTGTGGCGGCGGAACGTGCCGGTCGACGTGGTCGCGCCGGGGGCCGCGTGGGAGGGTGCCCGGGTGCTGCTCGTGCCGGGGCTGTACCTCACGGCGGACAGCACCGCGCGCCGCGTCGAGGCGTTCGCCCGGGCCGGCGGCAGGGTCGTGGTGACCTACCTGTCGGGCGTGGTGGACGGCGCCAACCGGGTGCGCACCGGCGGCTACCCGGGCGCGTTCCGGGAGCTGCTGGGGGTGTGGGTGGAGGAGTTCCACCCGCTGCTCGACGAGGACCGCGGCACGCTGGACAACGGCTGGGCGTACGGCCGGTGGAGCGAGCACCTGCACGCCGACGACGCCGAGGTGGTGGCGGCCTACACCGCGGGCGCGCTCGCCGGGCGGCCCGCGGTGACCCGGCGCACGGTGGGCCGCGGCGAGGTCTGGTACGTCTCCGCGGACCTGGACGCCGAGCCGGTGGCGGCCCTGCTGGAGCAGGTCCTGACCGGCAGCGGGGTGCGGCCGGTGGCCGACGCGCCGGACGGAGTGGAGGCGGTGCGCCGGGTCTCGGCGGCCGGGTCGTATCTGTTCCTGCTCAACCACGGCCGGTCCGAGGCGCGGGTCCCGGCCGCCGGCCGCGAGCTGGTCGGCGGCCGGGAGGTCACGGGCGAGGTGGTCGTGGCGGCGCGGTCGGTGGCCGTGGTGCGGGAGGAGCGGCCGACGCGGTGACGGCG